>JBGSID010000198.1:0-9139 GCA_041751895.1 Lysobacteraceae bacterium
CGGCGAAGACCAGGTCCAGCGACGCCGCCTCTGCGGCCAGTCCGGCCAGGTCCCGCCCCAGCAGCGCGGCCAATGCGCCTGCTTCAAGCTGGAGTAGTGCCGCCCGTCCAGGCTGGGTTCCGGGCACCAGCTCCAGGGCCAGTGCACCGCGCACGACCATGCGCGGTGACTTCATGTGCGGTGTGTCCAAGGGCGGTGTGTCCAAGGGCGGTGTGGGCAATTTTGCGGGCATTGTGTCGTTGGCCGGGCAGCGGTGGGGCGTTACACTGCGGCATTATCTCCCGTTGCCTGCCCAGTCACAGCCGGTGGGCCATCCCGAACGAGGTGTCCGATGCTGCATGGCCGTCCCGTCGCCGTTCTTGGCGGCGCACGTATTCCCTTCTGCCGCCAGAACACGGCCTATACCGATGTCGGCAATCTTGGAATGTCGGTACGGACGCTCGGGGCGGTGGTAGAGAAATTCAGCCTGCATGGGCAGCAGCTCGGTGAAGTGGCGATGGGCGCGGTGCTCAAGCACGCCAGCGACTGGAACATCGGCCGTGAGGCCACGCTCTCGTCCGGCCTGTCGCCGCTCACGCCCGGCCTCACCATGCAGCGCGCCTGCGGTACATCGCTGGACACGATCATCACGGTCGCCAACAAAATTGCTGCTGGCCAGATCGAGGCCGGTATCGGCGGTGGCTCCGACACCACGTCCGATGTGCCGATCGTTTATGGGCAGGCCCTGCGCCGCCGCCTGCTGTCTGTCGCCGCAGCGAAAACCACGATGGATCGGCTCGCGCGTTTCACCAGCGGCTTCTCGCTGCGCGAACTCAAACCCGAATTTCCCGGCGTCGGCGAGCCGCGCACCGGCAAATCGATGGGCGAGCACTGCGAAGACATGGCGAAGGAATGGAACATCGCCCGCGAAGCGCAGGACGAATGGGCGGTGTCGTCGCATCACAAGCTTGCCGCCGCCTACGAGCGCGGCTTCTTCGATGATCTCGTGGTCAACTTTCGCGGCGTGTCGCGCGACAACATCCTGCGCGCCGACTCCTCGCTGGAAAAACTGGCGTCTCTGAAGCCGGCGTTCGACAAGACGTCTGGTCGCGGCACGCTCACCGCCGGCAATTCCACGCCGCTCACCGACGGCGCTGCCGCCTGCCTCATCGCCTCCGATGAATGGGCCGCACAGCACGGGCACGAAGTGCTGTGTCATATCCGCGATGCGCATGTCGCTGCGGTTGATTTCGTCCACGGAGAAGGCCTGCTGATGGCGCCAACGGTTGCCGTCGCCGAGATGCTCGTGCGCAACAATCTCACGCTGCAGGATTTCGATCTCTACGAAATCCATGAGGCCTTCGCCGCGCAGGTGCTGTGTACGCTGCGTGCGTGGGAGAGCGCCGATTACTGCAAGGCCCGCCTCGGGCTGCACGCGCCGCTGGGCAGCATCGATCCGGCGAAGATCAATCCGCTCGGTTCTTCGCTTGCCACCGGCCACCCGTTTGCTGCCACCGGTGCGCGCGTCGTCGCTACCGCCGCGAAACAGCTGAAGGAACGCGGCGGCGGCCGTTGCCTGGTGTCGATCTGCACCGCCGGTGGCATGGGTGTAGTGGCGATTCTCGAGCGCTGATAGAGCAAGACTCTCCGCATGCGGTGACGCTTGTTACGTTCGGGCGTGGCCGCTTTGCGTTAACCCCACGATCCGATCCGGTACGTTTGCCCGTGCCGACACTCACTATTTACTGATCGATCACCGGGGAATCACCATGCGTTCCATCCATTCGAACCTGATCGTCTGCGGCTTGACCGCAGTGCTGTCGCTCTCCATCGCCGCTTGCAGCAAGCAGCCGGAATCATCTGCCGAATCGATGGTCATGGAGGAAAGTGCCAACAAGGCCGTTGGCGGTGCAATGCCCGCATCCGCGCCGATGCCGCAGGAAGCAGTCGCCGACAGCATCGCCTCGGATGCCGCCGCAAGCAGCGAAAGTTTTCGCCGTGAAGTGCAGGTCGAAACCGAGACCCGCGTCGATGCTTCGCAGGTCAGTTCCAGTGCCGCCACCTTCGATGATGGCCAGCGCAAATTCGTCCGCACTGCCAACGCACAGTTCCGGGTGAAGGATGTCTACGATTCGGCACTCGCGATCGAGGATGTCGCCGCGCAGCAGGGCGGTTTCGTGGTCAACAACGATATCTCCGCGCAGACCTTCAATGTGCGTCGTCGTCCTGCAGGCGATGGCAAGCTGATCGAACTCGCCGAATACACGGTGCGCGGTACGCTGACCGTACGTGTGCCGAGCGCGAACACGCAGATCTTTCTGCGGGCAATCGCGAAGCAGATGGAATTCCTCGACCAGCGCAGTTTCGCGGCTGCGGACGTGCAGTTCCAGATGCTGCGGCAGCAACTGGCTTGGCAGCGCGAACAGCAGGCGCAACAGGAGCTCGGTCAAGTCGTTGCCGATGGCGGCCGCATCGACCGCAAGGCCGACGTCATCGCCGCGCGCAGCGGCGCGAAACTGCAGCGCGATGAAGCCCTGATCCAGCAGAAGGAATTCGAAGACAAAGTCGCGTTCAGTACGATCAGCCTGTCGCTGTATCAACTGTCGAAGATCCGCCAGACCGAGATGATTGATGCCGAAGCCGTGTTCGAGAAGCACAGCCCGGGCTTCTTCACGCGCTTCTTCGATGCGCTGCGCGTCGGCTGGTACGGCGTGCTCGATCTGTTGCTGGCGTTGCTGCAGGTGTGGCCGCTGTGGGTGTTCGTCGTGCTGGTGGTGATGGGCATCCGCCGCTGGACCGCTTCGCGTCGCCGCCATCGTCCGACGCCGCCGCTGCCCGCAGTGGACTGAGCTGGTACGCCCAAACAGGTGTTTCAAGGTGTCGATCGGGTGGATGTGTGCGAGCGCGCATCCACCTCGTCCTGTTTGCGGGTGGCGCCACTGAAAAGGCTAGACTGTCCCGACACGCCACAGCTGCATGGGATGCGACCGTGTCATTGGAGCGATTTCCGCGTTCGCCGCGTTTCCGTATCGGCCCACTGCAAATCGATCTGGAGCGCAGCACGGTGTCCGGCGAAGATGGCGCCGTCGGGCTGACATCGCGCGCCGAGCATCTGCTTCTACTGCTCGCCCGTTATCCCAACCTGCTCGTGACACGCGAACAGATTCTCGACACCATCTGGGCCGATCGCGTGGTCGAGGACGCCGCGATCACCAACTGCATCTGGCAGATCCGCAAGGCCATCGGTGAACGCGGCAAGGAAATCCTGCAGACCCGTGCCAAGCGAGGCTATGTGCTGGTGGTTGCGGAGAGCGATTGGATCATCGATGCGCCGCCACCTGTCCCGGCCGCATCAACCGATGTCGAAGCGATGCACGCATCGGCACCGTCAAGCGAAGTCTTTGCGGGCGACAGCGTTGGTCACGATGCGGCCAAAATCGACGACGTATCCGATTCCGGCGCGTCCCCGCCTGCGCATCAGCAGGTTGTTCCAGACAGCCGTCCGCGACGATGGCCTTGGCGACTATCTTGGCGGAGCGTCGCCGTGCTTGCTGTGGCCGTGCTCGTCTGTGGCGGCCTCGCATCGCGATTCCTGCGCACGCCGCCGGACCGCATCGACCTGCTGCCGGATGTCGAAACGACGGCGACAGTGCTTGTCCCTGACAAGATGGACTGGCTGCGTAAGGCAGTGCTGCGCAGCGTGATCGAGAACATCTATCTGCACGGCGGAAGGGTGGTGCTGTTCCAGAAGGCGCAAACCCGTAACCCGTTCGCGGGTCCGCATCTGCAGGTACAGGTGATCCATGCAACCAGCGCGGAAATCGAAGCCGAATTGAGTCTCGTACAGGGGCGTGCGGCCGTGCGTGAGCACTACCGTGGACCGGCGACCGGGCTCGCGCCCGTCGTGCAGGCGCTGCTCACGCGTACGTTCGGAAAAGCCGGCCGACAGCTCACGCCTGCGATGGATGTACTGGTCTCAGGCTGGGCTGCAGAACAGCGATTCGATCACCTCCAGGCGATCGAGGACTTCCGTCGTGCGGTGGCGCGAGATCCGGCCGCCAACGATGCGAAGCTCGCGCTCGCTTCGGCGTTGCTCGAACAGGGGCAGGGGAAGGCTGCACAGGCGTTCGTCGACCAGTTGCTGGCCGGGCCGCCGCTCGATGCCGGTCAGCGCTGCACCCTGGACGAGATGTTGGCGGAGATCGCGCCCGAGCGCATGTCGGCCCAGCCGTGCGATCGCGCCGAACGGATTGCCCAGCTCGGTAAACTCGAAATGCGCGAATTACTTCGCGATATCCAAGCGTCGAAAGGGCCGAAGAGCGCGCAGCAATGGCTGTACGACGAGACTGCCGCGATCTTTGCGCATATCCGGCTCGGCGAAGCAGATCAGGCCGAAGCGCGACTCGTTCGCGCGCAGCGAACCGCCGCCGAAGCAGGTTGGGAGCATGCGCGGATCGAGCTGGGAACGCTGCGCGGCACCTCCGCCATCCACAATGGCCAGAACGAACGCGGGGCGCGTCTGCAGTTGGACAGCGCGAACGCGCTGGAGGCATTGGGCGATGTCCGCAGTGCCCTGCGCGAGCGCACGATCGGCCTGCGCAAGATCCCCATCGTTCCCGGCCACGCGATCGATGCGCGCCGTACCCAAGTGCGGGCTATCGTCGATCGTGCCCGCGTCATCGGCAATGTGCGTGCCGAGATCGAAGCCCTCTATCTGCTCGCACGCCTCGATCGCGGCCGCCTGGATGAATGGCGTGCCGAGCTCGCGCGGATTCTCGAACTGCTCGAAGAGGCCTATCCGCAACAGCAACAGACGCGCGATCTGCATCTTGTGCTCAACGAGATGGAGGTCCAGCACCGCTATGGCGACGTGTTGGAGGGCGTGATGCGGATCGAGCGCGCCGGTGGAACCCAGCCGCAGGCCCAGCTGTGGAATCTCACCCTGCGTGCAGAGTCGCATTTCGCCCGCGATGAGCTCGATCAGGCAGTGAATGCGGTCGATGCCATGCAGCGCGAAAACTTCGAGATCCAGGACACCAATCCCTGTCTCTTCGCCTGGCTGTTCGTGGAAGCGAAGCAGACGCAGCGTGCCCGCGAAATTCTTGGGGTCTGCCGATCGCGGCACTACGATCGAACATCACAGGCGTCACGGGCGGATAGCGCGCTGGTTGCCGAGGCGCGTTTGTATCAACGCGATGGCGAGGCCGACCGGGCTTGGCCAGTACTGCGCCCCAGGATCGAGGCGCTGCTGGGCACCACGGATCTGACTCTCCGCGAGGCCGAATCGCTCGCGCTGCTGGCACGCCATGCCGTCGGTCTTCCCGGCGCCGATCGCGCACGGTTGCAGCAGGCATTGGTGATTGTCGAGGCGATGGCCCGACTCGATGGTGCGGGGGTTGAGCTGAAGGCTGGCGCGCATCTGCTGCGCTGGAGGTTGTGTGCCGCCAGTCCAGCAGCGGTTGATTGTGGTCCTGTGTTGTCGCCATTGGCGCCGGAAGATCTGCTGGAGCGGCGTCTGGCCGAACAGGCGTCGGGCAGATGAGGCCGAACGAAGTTCATCCCCTTTCCTGAATGTCATGTCCGCCGATGACGTCGAGTCTCCCGGCGGCATTTGGGATTGGCTGGAATCGCGATGTTCCGGCACATCATGCATTCAAGCTATTGATTAAATTGAAGTAATTTTTATGAGAGGTTTTTGAAAGGTGCCTGAGAGGACACCCCGGATCACCGGTGGCATCCATGGGGCCGTTCGCAGCGCGTATGCCAATCCATGGAAGCGCTTGCGCATGCAGTCCCCGTCGTGACTCTCAAGGATAAAGATCATGCCTCCAAAAGAAGTGAATCATCTCGGCGTTCCGCCGATGGACCTCGACATCACCGACGCCGGAAACGGCAAGCTGAAGGTGGAGTTGAATGTACCCGCATCCAGCGGCTCGAAGGACAATATTCCGTTCCTCGAAGTCACCCGGAACGAGCAGCAAGCCTTGTTGCATGGTGCCAGACAAGATGTGCTCGCCAAGCTGAGCCAGTCGGGCTTTACCATCAGCGAAATCAAATCCGAGGCGAGCAACGGTATCAAGGGGCACGGTGATGCAAAGGGCGATGCCACCGTCCCTGTCGTCGGGAAAGTAGGCTTCGAGATTTCGGTTGACCCCGAACACAAGAACACGATTTCCGGAAGTCTGAAGAACAATCCTGACGTCGCTGGTGCCATCCGTGAAGCGGAAAAGAATTTCGATACACGGCGGCAGGATATCTACGAATCACGCGCAAGGGAGTGGAACCGGGACGGCGGTGCAACGCTCAAGAGCAACGGCGAAACGTACACCGTCAGCAAAGACGCTGCAAAGGAATACATCAATGAGCGCCACCCGATCAATCCGTGGAAACGCGTGAGTGAGGCCGACGGCAATGTGCAGACCGCAGATGCGTCGCTGGCGCCGGGCAATGACCGCGTCAACAAACATTTCGAGCAGGCGTTGAAGGGCACCGGCGGTGACAGGGATGCGGCTGCCGTTGCCGTTAGCACCATCGCGAACACGCCTGGTTTCAAGCAGGATCAGGACATCAGCGTGATGCAGGGCAAAAACGGCCTGATCGTAGCGCAGGGCGAAGGTCCGACCAGCCTCGCGTTGCAGGTGCCGCAGGCCAAGCAGGGGGATTTCGAGAAAGTCGCTGCGCAGATGGCACAGCCGCAGCAGGTGCAGCAGATCGTGATGCAGCCCGAGCAGCAGGAACGCAAAGGGCCGACGATGGGGTGAACGGGCGCCGCTCGTCTCCCGCTGGATAAAGAGCCCGCCATATGGCGGGCTCTTTCATTGATGGGAGCTCAGCGTAGCCTGTGCTGTTGCTGGATGGGGTCTGGAGCGGGGGAACATTCGCGTCATGTCCTTTGGCGGCGGGATCATCGCGCTAGACTGGGGCGCGATACCGTGAAGTAAGGTGGTCAATGTCCCTCGCTGACGACAGCATGCCATCGCAACGACTGAAGCTCGGCCCATGGCGCATCGATCTGGGGCGCGGGACGGTCATCGCCGACGACGATCATGGAAAGCTTCTTCCTCGCGCTGAATCGCTGCTGCTGCTGTTGTGCCGGCATGCCAATGAAGTGGTTGGCCGGGAACAGATTCTTGAAAGCATCTGGGCCGGACGGGTGGTTGAGGATGCGGCGATCAGTCACTGTATCTGGCAGATCCGGAAGGCGCTCGGTGACCCAGGCAAGGACATGCTGCAGACGCTGGCGAAACGGGGTTATGTCCTGGCGGTCCCGGAGGATGCCTGGCTGATCGAAGCCGATGTTGCCTCGCAATTTCAACATGAGGATTTGCCACCTCCAGCGGTACCCAATGGACAAGTGGCATTCGACGACGCTTCATCAAACAGGCGCGACGAGGTGCCATTTCCGACGTCCCGCTCTCGTTTCCGTCGTACGTTTGGGATCGGCGCCGTGCTGGCGCTGGTCATGCTGATCGGGTTTTTCACATGGCATTCCAAACGCCCATCGCCGGCACGGATCATGTTGCAGCCGGAGGTCGAAATGACGGTCGCCGTGATCGCGCCGGACGCATTGAACTGGGTGCGTGAACCGGTGCTGCGCACTGTGGTTGAGAGTGCCTACTTGCGCGGCGGTGTTGTCATCGCGTTCGAGCGTCCGCAGCGCAGCAATCCGTTTGCCGGTCCGCACCTGCAGGTCGAGATTGCACCGGGAGCGGGTCGTGAAGTGCGCGCGGAATTGAGCCTGCGCAACGGTTCGAACGTCGTGCGCGAGCATTTCCGTGGACCTGGCAATGCGCTCGCAGCCTCGGTGCGCGATCTGCTGGAGCGTTCGCTCGCGTCGGCGAAAAAAACACCGACCAGCGCCGAAGATGCGCTGATCTCCGCGCTGACCGCAGATCTGCTGTTCGATCATCAGCGTGCGCTGCTTGAGTACCGGCGTGCGCTGGCCCGAGATTCCGACAACCCGGCGGTGATGATTCCGATGGCGGTGGCGCTGTACGACCAGGGCAGAGGCCGCGAGGCGCTTGTACTGATCCAGCGCGCTCGGCATCGGGACGCTTCCCTGAGCCCAGCGCAGCAATGCGAGACGCAGGTACTTCTTGTACAGCTTGCTCCCGAGACGCTGAGGCTGCCGCTATGCGCCCGTGCGGAGCGTCTGTCGAAGTTCAAACGACTGGAGATGCGTGAGTTGCTGCGCGAAATCGCCGCTGATCATGATCATCTCAAAGGCGCGCGGCAGTGGAGTTTCGATGAAATTCTTGCGATTCGTGCACACGTCCGTCTTGGCGAAATCGCTGAAGCGGAAGATCGCATCAAGCACGCGCAGCGAATTGCCGAACAGGCAGGCTGGGAGCTGGCGCGACTGAATTTCCAGGCGCAGCGCACCACCATCGCGATGCGTGAAGGTCGCGTCGAAGAAGGCGTGAGGATGGGCATGGCCACCGCAGATGCCGTGGAGGCGCTGGGCAGCCTCCGTCTTGCCATCGATCAGCGCACCTATGTGCTGCGACTTGTACAGGTCGCCCCTGGCGCCGCCACCGCCGAACGTCGCACGATGCTGCAGTCGCTGGCGGATCGCGCACGCGCGGTCGGCAGCCTGCGCGGCGAGATCGCCACGCTGCATATGTTGGCCACGCTCGACCGTGACCGTCCCGATGCATGGCGTTCACATCTGCAGCGGATCCGTACATTGATCGAGACTGCGTACACCCCGACGATGGGCATCCAGGACGAGCAGGTGGTGCTCAACGAGATCCGGTTCGGCCTGCACTACCGGGAAACACTTGATGGCGTTGCTGCCCTGGAGCGTGCCGGAGCCACCCAGGCACAGGCACAGCTTTGGAATCAGACCCTGCGCGTCGAATCGCATTTTGCGCGCGACCAACTGCAGGACGCAGTGGCCGATGTCGATGCGATGGAGCGCGAGAACTTCGACCTGGCGGAAGCCAATCCATGTCTTCTGGTCTGGTTGTTCGCAGAAGCTCAGCGTCATGACCGTGCGCGGCTCATGCTCAAGCTCTGTCGCGCGGCGCATTACGATCGCGCATCCCAGGCGACGCGCGGTGATTTCGGGACGATCGGCGAGGCCAGGCTGTATGAGCTGAGCGGCGAAGCCGGGCGCGCATGGCCGACCGTGCGGCCGCGCATCGATGCCCTGATCGCC
>JBGSID010000199.1:0-2302 GCA_041751895.1 Lysobacteraceae bacterium
CGATGCCGGCGTCGCGCAGCATGAAGGCAAGCCGCTCGGCGGGGTAGGCGGGATCCAGTGGCACGTAGGCGCAACCGGTTTTCACCGTGGCCAGCAGTGCGACCATCATGTCCGGGCCGGGACGCAGGCAGATGCCGACGTTGGCACCGGGCCTGGCGCCGAGCGCGAGCAGTGTGTGCGCGAGCTGATTGGCGCGGGCGTCCAACGCACGATAGGTGAGCTGCTCTTCGCCGAAGATCACGGCCGTGGCATCGGGCGCGGCCATCACCTGGCGCTGGATCAGATGCTGCAGGCAGACGCCGGTTTCGCGTGGCTGCGCGGTGTCGTTCCAGTCGTAGCGCACGCGCTGCAGTTCCACCGGCGTGAGCATCTGCAGCATCGAGATGCGCTGCGACGGACCGGTGCAGGCGGAGTGCAGCAACGTCCTGTAGTGGCCGATCAGCCGCTGCATGGTTGCCGTGTCGAAGATGTCGGTGTCGTAATGCACGTAACCGGCCATGCCTTCGGCGGTCCGGCGCAGCGACAGAATCAGGTCGAACTGTGCGGTGCGGTTGTCGACCTCGCGCATGCGCGCGCTCAGCCCGGGCAATTCAAAAGCTTCGTGCGGGGCGTTCTGCAGGATGAACATCGCCTGCACCAGCGGATTGTGGCTGAGCGCACGCTCGGGTTGCAGCAGTTCGACGATCTTCACGAACGGCATGTCCTGGTGCGCGTAATCCTGCAGTGCGGATTCGCGCACGCGTTCGAGCAACCCAGTGAAGTCCGGATCGCCCGAGCAGTCGGCGCGCATCGGCAGGGTGTTGAAGAACAGGCCCACCAGCGCTTCCAGCTCCGGCGTCGGCCGGTTGGCGATCGGCGTGGCGATGACCATGTCGTTCTGGCCGGTGTAACGATGCAGCAGCACCTGGAACGCCGCGAAGACCACCATGTACGGCGTGGCGTTCCGCTCGCGCGCGAGTCGCTCGATGCGCTGCGAAAGATCGGCATCAATGGTGAATTCGATGCGCGCACCGTTGAAGTTCTGTACCGGCGGACGCGGGCGGTCAAGCGGCATCGCCAGCAGGCCCGGTGCGCCGGCCAGACGCTGCATCCAGTAATCGGCCAGCCGTGCCGTGTCTTCGCCTTGCTGCTCGCGCTGCCAGCAGCTGTAGTCGGCGTATTGGATTTCCAGCGGCGGCAATTCGCTGTTGGTGTAGCAGGCGGCGATTTCGCGCATCAGCACGCCGTGCGACCAGTCGTCGCAGACGATGTGGTGCAGGTTGAGCAGCAGCACATGATGCTCGGCGTCGAGCCGGATCAGTATCGAACGGAACAGGTGGCCTTCGGCGAGATCGAAGGGTTCGCGTGCTGCGGCCAGCAGCAGACGTTCGCATTCGGCTTCGCGGCTTTCGGCGGGAGCACCGCCAAGATCGATTTGTTCAAGGTGGTGCTTTGGCGGCTGCACGATCTGCATGGGCACGCCTTCGAATTCGACGAAGGCGGTGCGCAACGATTCGTGGCGTTCGGCCACCGCCTGCAGTGCGCGATCCAATGCAGGCACATCCAGCTGACCACGGAAATCGATGCGGCCGGGCATGTTGTAGTTCGGCGTGCCGGGCCGCACGCGGTCGAGGAACCACATGCGTTCCTGGCCATGGGAGAGCGGGAACAGATCGAACTCCGCCGCGCGCGCCAGCACTTCGCGTTTCTGTTGCGGCGCGAGTTCGGCGAGCCGGGATGCGAGCGTGTCCATACCGAAAAATCCTTGGATGAAGTGAAGTCAGGGGCGTCAGGCCGGGCGTGGAAACGCCCGGCCCTGGTGCGCGACGGCGGTCATGTCTCGTCGGCGGCTTGTGCCAATGTTTCGATGGTTGCCTTCAGCCGGTCCTGGGCGCCTGTCGCACGCGCACGGCGGCTGATCACCGGTGTACGTGAAGCCGGGGAGGCGGGCTTTTCTGCCGGAAGCAGTTCGGCCAAGCGCGCCACCGTCGGTGCTTCGAACATGGCCCGTAGCGCCAGCGATGTGCCGAACGCGCGGTTGATGCGGGTGACGATCTGCGTGGCCAGCAGCGAATGCCCGCCGAGCGCGAAGAAGTCGTCGTGCACGCCGATGCGGTCCTGGCCCAGCACTTCGGTCCAGATACCGCACAGCTCACGTTCGACCGGCGTGCGTGGCGGGATGAAGTCGTGCGCGGCACCGGGACGCTGCGGATCGGGCAGCGCCTTGCGATCGAGCTTGCCGTTGGGCGTGAGCGGGAAGTGCGGCAGCCACACGAATGCGCCCGGCACCATGTGTTCCGGCAATTCGCGGGCCAGATGCTGG
>JBGSID010000200.1:0-22835 GCA_041751895.1 Lysobacteraceae bacterium
CTGCGGCGCGCTGCGCGACGGCGCCGAGGCCTTGGCAGTGCTCGAAGACATGAGCATCCGTTTCAGCCCGCTGGAAGCCAAGTCGGCGCTGCGGGCCGGTGAGATGCAGCGCCGCCATCGCCAGCGTAGTGCCACCGACAACCGCGCCGCCCCCGATTTCCTGATCGGCGCCCATGCACTGCTGCAGTGCAATGGGCTGATCACCCGCGATGACCGCTTCTTTCGCGACTACTTCAAAGGCCTCAAGCTGATCGTACCCGCAGCCTGACGCCGCCACCCGACACCGTCACACGCCTACCCAGGAGTTTCCCCATGCTCGCCGCCTACCGCCAACATGTCGCCGAACGCGCCGCGCTCGGCATCCCGCCGCTGCCGCTGACAGCACAGCAGACTGCCGACGTCATCGAGCTGCTGAAAGCCCCGCCGGCCGGTGAGGAGGCCGCGCTGGTCGAGCTCATCACCAATCGTGTGCCGGCTGGCGTCGACGACGCCGCGAAAGTGAAAGCCTCGTACCTCGCCGCAGTCGCGTTCGGCAAGGAAACCTGCCCGCTGATCAGCCGCGAGCGCGCCACCGAACTGCTCGGCACCATGTTGGGCGGCTATAACATTCATCCGCTGGTCGAACTGATCGATGACGCTGTCGTCGGCACGATCGCCGCCGAAGCGCTGAAGCACACCCTGCTGATGTTCGATGCCTTCCACGATGTGCAGGAAAAGGCCGAAAAAGGCAGCGCCAACGCCAAGGCCGTCATGCAGAGCTGGGCCGACGCCGAATGGTTCACCAGCAAGCCGGAGGTGCCGGAAAGCCTGACCATCACCGTGTTCAAGGTGCCGGGCGAAACCAATACCGACGACCTCTCGCCTGCACCCGACGCGACCACGCGCCCTGACATCCCGTTGCACGCGCTGGCGATGCTCAAGAACAAGCGCGAGGGCGCACCGTTCACGCCCGAAGAAGACGGCAAGCGCGGCCCGATCCAGCAGATCCTCGATCTCAAGAGCAAGGGCCATCTGATTGCCTACGTCGGCGATGTCGTCGGCACCGGCTCCAGCCGCAAATCCGCGACCAACTCGGTGCTGTGGTGGACCGGCGAAGACATTCCGTTCATTCCGAACAAGCGTTTCGGCGGCGTCTGCCTGGGTTCGAAGATCGCGCCGATCTTCTACAACACGATGGAAGATGCCGGCGCGCTGCCGATCGAACTCGACGTGTCGCAGATGAACCAGGGCGACGTGGTCGAACTGCGTCCGTACGACGGCAAGGCGCTGAAGAACGGTGAAGTGATTGCCGAATTCCAGGTCAAGAGCGACGTACTCTTCGACGAAGTGCGCGCCGGTGGCCGCATTCCACTGATCGTCGGTCGTGGCCTGACGGCGAAGGCGCGTGAAGCGCTGGGCCTGCCGGTGTCGACCCTGTTCCGCCTGCCGCAGCCGCCGGCTGCCAGCAACAAGGGCTTTTCGCTGGCGCAGAAGATGGTCGGCCGCGCCTGCGGTCTCCCTGAGGGACAGGGCATCCGCCCCGGCGCGTACTGCGAACCGCGCATGACCTCGGTCGGCTCGCAGGACACTACCGGCCCGATGACCCGCGACGAGCTGAAGGATCTGGCCTGCCTCGGTTTCTCTGCCGATCTGGTCATGCAGTCGTTCTGCCACACCGCGGCCTATCCCAAGCCGGTCGACGTGAAGACCCACCACACGCTGCCCGAATTCATCTCCAACCGTGGTGGCATCTCGCTGCGCCCGGGCGACGGCATCATCCACAGCTGGCTCAACCGCATGCTGCTACCCGACACCGTCGGCACCGGCGGCGACTCGCATACGCGTTTCCCGGTTGGCATTTCGTTCCCGGCGGGCTCGGGTCTGGTCGCGTTCGCGGCCGCGACCGGCGTCATGCCGCTGGATATGCCGGAATCGGTGCTGGTGCGCTTCAAGGGCGAGATGCAGCCGGGCGTGACCCTGCGCGATCTGGTCAACGCCATTCCGCTGTATGCGATCAAGCAGGGCTTATTGACCGTCGCCAAGCAGGGCAAGCAGAACATCTTCTCCGGCCGCATCCTTGAAATCGAAGGCCTGCCGAACCTCAAGGCGGAGCAGGCGTTCGAGCTGTCCGATGCGTCGGCCGAGCGTTCCGCCGCCGGCTGCACCGTGCGTTTGAACAAGGAACCGATCATCGAGTACCTCAACAGCAACATCACGATGCTGAAGTGGATGATCGCCGAGGGTTACGCCGACGCGCGTTCGATCGCCCGCCGGATCAAGAAGATGGAAGCGTGGCTCGCCGATCCGCAGCTGCTCGAACCCGATGCCGATGCCGAATATGCGGCGGTGATCGAGATCGATCTGGCCGACGTGCACGAGCCGATCCTGGCCTGCCCGAACGATCCGGACGACGTCAAAACCCTTTCCGATGTGGCCGGCGCCAAGATCGACGAAGTGTTCATCGGTTCGTGCATGACCAACATCGGCCACTTCCGCGCCGCCGCCAAACTGCTTGAAGGCAAGCGCGATATCCCGACCCGCCTGTGGGTGGCACCGCCGACCAAGATGGACGCCTCGGAACTGACGAAGGAAGGCCACTACGGCACCTTCGGCACTGCCGGTGCGCGCATGGAAATGCCCGGCTGCTCGCTGTGCATGGGCAACCAGGCGCAGGTGCGCGAGGGCGCGACCGTGTTCTCGACCAGCACCCGTAACTTCCCGAACCGTCTGGGCCGCAATTCGAACGTGTATCTGGGTTCGGCGGAACTCGCCGCCATCTGCTCGCGCCTAGGACGCATCCCCACAAAGGCCGAATACATGGCCGACATGGGCGTGCTCGACGCGCAGGGCGCCGAGATCTATCGCTACATGAACTTCGATCAGATCGCGGATTACAAGGATGTGGCGGATACGGTCACGGCCTGATCGAACCGCAGAGGAGGGCTAGCAGGCCCTCCTACGCTTTCAACGTTGAAGCCCGGCAAACGCCGGGCTTCTTTTTGTTGAAGCGGTGATTTTCCCGCATATCAATCCAGCTCGGCCTCGACGACCGCCATCATCGCGCGACGGCGGAACACGAAATCCCACATCGTGCCGCCCATCTGCCGCCACAACACGGCTGAACGCAATGCGGCAAGGAGCAGGGCGCGGATCTCGGCGACGACTTCCGGCTGCTGCAGGTAATGCGGGTTGCCCTGCACGATGACCTTCGGGCGCAGATGGCTGATGGTGTCGGCATAGAGCTGGCCCAGCTTCGCGATCGCATCGGGGTGGATACTGCCCTGGCGGTCGGCGATGCCTTCGAGCGCGCGGATGCCGTTAAGGACTTCCTGCGCCAACGCGTCGTCGGCGACGAAACGGCGCTCGATCTGCAGCACGGCCATTCCGAGTTTCGGCAGTGCCTCGTCGCCGCTGCGATCGGTCAGATACTGTCGGAACATGATCAACCCGCTGCGCAGTGCTCTTGCGCCGCCGTACACGGCTTCGGCCGAGGGCGCGTCGATCCGGAAGACGCTTTCCAGCGCATTGCGTTCCGCCGTTGCGTCGGCGTGGCCGGTGTCGGCGATCTGCCGTACCAGTTTCAATGCTTGCAGCAAACCGGCGAGGGCGAGGACTCGGGAACGTACATCGGTGGTCATGTTGGATCGGTACTCGAAACGGTAAGCGGATGCATGGAGGTGTTGTTGCGCTGTTCGAGCGGCGCGTCGGTGGCTGCGATGACCGCGCCGCCGAGGCAGACCTCGTCGTTGTACAGCACCAGCGATTGTCCGGGCGTAACCGCGCGCTGCGGCCGGGCAAACAGCACCTCCAGGGTGCCGTCGGACTGCACTTCGACTTCACAGGGCTCATCGTGCTGCCGGTAGCGGGTCTGGGCCGTACAGGCGAACCGGCCGGCCGGCGGCGCTCCGGAGATCCAGTGCGCGCATTCGGACCATAACCGACGCGACTGCAGATAGGGCGAATCCGCGCCCTGATCCACGATCAGCGTGTTGTCGGCGACGCGCTTGCCCACCACGAACCACGGCGCGGCGGCGAAACCGCGCACACCGCCGATCTGCAGGCCCTCGCGCTGGCCGAGGGTAAAATAGAACACACCCGGATGCTCGCCGACCTGGCGGCCGTCGGGCGTCACCATCGGTCCTTTCTTCGCGGGCAGGTATTGCGACAGGAATTCGCGGAAGTCGCGTTCGCCGATGAAGCAGATCCCGGTCGAATCCTTTTTCGCTGCGGTCGGCAGGCCGGCTTCTGCGGCCATCCGGCGCACATCGGTCTTGATCAAGTCGCCGAGTGGGAAGAGGGTTGCCGCTAGCTGCGTTTGGCCGAGCTGGTGCAGGAAGTAACTTTGATCCTTGCTGCGATCGGCGGCACGCAGCAGTTGCCACTCGCCGTCGTGCTCGAGGACCCGGGCGTAGTGGCCGGTCGCGATGAATTCGGCGCCGAGTTCGCGCGCGGCGTCGAGGAAATGCTTGAACTTGATCTCGCGGTTGCAGAGTACATCCGGGTTCGGGGTGCGCCCGGCGGCGTATTCGGCCAGGAAATGTTCGAACACCCCCGACCAGTATTCGCCTGAGAAATCGCGGAAGTGGATCGGCAGCCCCAACCGGCCGCAGACTGCGACCGCGTCGCGGCGGTCGTCCTCGGCGCGGCAGTCGCCGCTGCCATCGTCCGCCCAGTTGCGCATGAACAGTCCCGCCACTGATCGCGACGGGTCGGCGAGGGCCTGGTCGCGCAAGAGCAGGGCGGCGACCGAGGAGTCGACGCCGCCGGACATGCCGACGATAATCCGGGGGGGGCTCACGACTACCGACTCATGCCAGATGTTGCAGGATGCTCAGCGGAGAGCGGTTTCCTGCCAGATGGTCGGCGACCGCTTGCCAGACCAGCGGGCTGCGGTGGCGGTCGCGCGCATCGAGAAGCTCGCCGGGCGTCATCCACAGTGCCTGGACAATACCGTCGTCGAGCACGCGGGAAGGGTCGTGGCGTTCCGGCTCGGCCGCGAACGCGAAACGCAGGTAGTGGCGCCCGGTTTCGGGCGCCTTCCACTGATAAGCGCCAAGAAACGCCGTCATGCGGACATCCCAGCCGGTTTCCTCGCGGGTTTCGCGCAGGGCGGCATCCAGCAGGCTTTCGTCGGGTTCAAGATGGCCGGCCGGCTGGTTGAGTACCAGCCGGCCGTTCACCCGTTCCTCGACGCACAGCAACCGGCCATCCGCGACCACGACCGTGGCCACGGTGACATCCGGTTGCCAGAAGCGCCCTTGGCGATACGTCACTTACAGGTCGTCCCGGTCGCCGCTGAGTTTGATTTCCATGTCATCGGCGGTTTCCGCAGCGATATCCATCGCCGATTCCAGCTGTGCCGCGTCGACGTTGTCCGGCACCTTGATCACGAAATAGAGCACGTCACCGCTGAGCTCCCAGCCGCCGAGTTTGTTCTTGCGGCTTTCGGCGAGCAATTCCAACGCTTTCTTGCCGTCGATCCCATCCTTTCCGACACGTCCGGCAGGCGAGAACACTTCACGGATCTCGAAGCCGCCGACACTCTCGGTATCACCGCTCACGAACACCAGTTGGGAGCGCTTCTCCTTCGAATAGGAATAGGTCACCTTGAAGTCGCCATCGTCATCCACGTCATATTTGACGCCTCGGGCGTCCAGACGGGATTTGACCGAAGGGTCTGCCGCCTGGGCAGAGGACATGAGAACGCCGCTCAGCAGCAGAGATCCGACAATCGCGGCACGA
Organism: Lysobacteraceae bacterium; assembly: GCA_041751895.1. Lineage (GTDB taxonomy): Bacteria > Pseudomonadota > Gammaproteobacteria > Xanthomonadales > Xanthomonadaceae > Lysobacter_I. Next base: position 5,722 of record JBGSID010000200.1, read on the forward strand.
AAACTCCCGGAAATGGATGACGACATGGAACGACCCCCTCTTCATTGATCGGCCGAAATGACCGGTTGGTGGGGCATTGTGTTCCGGCAAGCCGACTTTCGTCCATCTTCCGACACACATATTGAATAGCGACGCTGGGCAACGAAGAGGCACGGATTGTCCCTCTCGTTCCACCGGGCGGACTCTGCAGGGCCTGGTCGCCATCATTCGTCACATCATCAAAGAGCCCGAGATGGTGTCGTCGACCCCAAGGTTCCTTACGGAGCAGGCATGCTGTCACCGACTGTCATGTTTTGACCCGATTCGGCACTCGCTGAAAGCAGAAGGTCACTGGCGTGTGGACTTCACCCTATGCCCGGAAAGGTTGTCGGAGCCGTGCGGCGACGCAAGAGACGACGGCCCCGTATAATTCGCGGATGGCACACGAACACGAACATGAGCAAGGACACGGCGTCGTCGTCGAAATCAGCAAGCCCGAGCTTGCGCGGCCACCGCTGTATTCGGTGATGCTGCTGAACGACGACTACACACCGATGGATTTCGTCGTCGATGTGCTGACCCGATTCTTCAGCCTCAACCTTGAGAAAGCCACGCAGGTCATGCTCCACGTGCATACCCGTGGACGTGGCGTCTGCGGTGTCTTCACGCGCGAGATCGCCGAATCGAAGGTGGCGCAGGTGAACGAATACGCACGCATGAATCAGCATCCATTGTTATGCACTATGGAAAAAGCCTGATCCCGCCCCAAACTCCTGCCGATCGGATCGGTAGCCTGTGGCATGTGGCGCGGAACTTGCATCTTCACCAGCGATGAGTGCATCTTCAGCGACATGGACAGCCTCCCTGCAGTAATCAGATGTCATGCAGCGGGTGCTTCGGCACGACGCAGTGTTCCAGATCCCCGGTATTCCGCATCAGGATGGCGCACCCCATCCTGAATTTCCGGGACCTGATGTGACCCGACAGGGCACGGATGGCCTCGACCAGCAGAACTTCTTGGAGGGCAGTGCGACATGTTCAGCAAAGACCTCGAATACGCGATCGGCCAGTGTTACAAACACGCCCGTGAGGCGCGTCACGAATACATGACCGTCGAGCACCTGTTGCTCGCATTACTCGACAATCCCTCCGCCGAAACCGTACTCAAGGCTTCCGGTGCAGACTTCCTGCGCCTTCGCGGCGATCTTGAGCATGCCATCGCCACTTCGGTCGCCACGTTGGCCGAAGACGATACTCGGGACACCCAAGCCACGCTCGGTTTCCAGCGTGTGCTGCAGCGCGCCGTCTACCACGTCCAGTCTTCCGGCAAGAGCGAAGTGACCGGGGCGAATGTGCTGGTCGCAATTTTCGGCGAAAAAGATTCCTACGCCGTTTACTACCTCAACCAGCAGGGCGTGACCCGGCTGGATGTCGTGAATTACCTTTCCCACGGTATCGCCAAGACCGGCGATGCCGCAGATTCGCCGGGTTCGGATGCGATCGAGCAGAGCAGCGAAAGTGAGGCTGCGGGCGAGGGCAAGAATGACCCGCTGACCGAGTTCACCACACATCTCAATGCAGTCGCCCGCGAAGGCAAGATCGACCCGCTCGTTGGCCGCGCCGAAGAGATCGAACGCACGATCCAAGTGCTCTGCCGTCGGCGCAAGAACAACCCGCTTTATGTCGGTGAAGCCGGTGTGGGCAAGACCGCGTTGGCCGAAGGCTTGGCGCGTCGCATCGTCGATGGCGAGGTGCCTGATGTCTTGGCAGGCGCCAACATCTACTCGCTCGATCTCGGCGCTCTGGTCGCAGGCACCAAATATCGTGGCGACTTCGAGAAGCGGTTGAAGTCCGTTCTCGCCGCGCTGAAGAAGATTCCGGAAGCCGTGCTGTTCATCGATGAAATCCACACGATCATCGGTGCGGGCTCTGCCAGCGGCGGCACCATGGATGCCAGCAATCTGATCAAGCCGGCGCTCGCTTCCGGCGAGCTTCGCTGTATCGGTTCCACCACCTTCCAGGAATATCGCGGGATCTTCGAGAAAGACCGCGCGCTGGCACGTCGTTTCCAGAAGATCGATGTGGTGGAGCCGACCATCAGTGAAGCGGTGGAGATCCTGCGCGGTCTCTCCGCGAAATATGCGGCCCATCACAACGTCACCTATGCGGATGAAGCGATCCAGGCAGCGGTGGATCTGTCGGTGAAGCACATCAATGACCGCCTGCTGCCCGACAAGGCCATCGATGTCATCGATGAAGCCGGCGCGCGGCAGCAGTTGTTGCCGCTTGAGAGCCGCAAGAGCCGGATCGATGTCGAGGAAGTCGAGTTGATTGTCGCCAAGATGGCGAGGATCCCGGCCAAGCAGGTCAGCGCTTCCGACAAGGACGTGCTCCAGCATCTCGACCGCAATCTGAAGATGGTGATTTTCGGCCAGAACCCGGCGATCGAAACGCTGACTTCAGCGATCAAGCTGGCGCGTTCAGGGCTCGCGAATCCCGACAAACCCATCGGCAGCTTCCTGTTCGCAGGTCCTACCGGTGTCGGCAAGACCGAAGTCACCCGGCAATTGGCACTCCAGCTGGGTATCGAGCTGGTCCGGTTCGATATGAGCGAGTACATGGAGCCGCATTCGGTCAGTCGTCTGATCGGCGCGCCTCCGGGTTATGTCGGCTTCGATCAGGGCGGCCTGCTGACCGAAAAGGTCGTGAAGACACCGCACTGCGTGCTGTTGCTGGACGAGGTCGAGAAAGCGCACCCGGATATCTTCAACATCCTGCTGCAGGTCATGGACCGTGGCGTACTGACCGACACCAACGGCCGGGAGGCGAATTTCCGCAACGTGATCGTGGTGATGACGACCAATGCCGGTGCCGTCCAGGCCGCGCGTCGTTCGATCGGCTTCACCAAGCAGGATCACAGCACCGACGCGATGGAAATCATCCGCCGCAGCTTCAGCCCGGAGTTCCGCAACCGGCTTGATGCGATCGTGCAGTTCCAGCCGCTGGGCTTCGATCACATCCTGCGCGTTGTCGACAAGTTCCTGATCGAGTTGGAAACCTTGCTGCATGAAAAGGATGTGTCGCTCTCGGCAACGCCAGCTGCGCGCGATTGGCTGGCCGAACATGGTTTCGATCCGCTGATGGGCGCCAGGCCGATGTCTCGAGTCATCCAGGACAAGATCAAGCGACCACTGGCCGACGAGCTGCTGTTCGGCAAACTCATGGGTGGTGGCCGTGTGTCGATCGATGTCCGCGACGACGAGTTGGTGGTCGAAGCGCAGGCAGAACCCGAGAAGTTGTTGCCGGTGACTGTCTGATAGACAGGTCTGGATTCCACAAACGCATAAGGCGGCCAATTGGCCGCCTTATTTTTCAACGTGTTACATGATTTACTTCATGCGGTAGGTAATACGACCCTTGGTCAGATCGTATGGGGTCATTTCGACCTTGACCTTGTCGCCGGTCAGAATGCGGATGTAGTTCTTCCGCATGCGCCCGGAGATATGGGCAATGATCTCGTGGCCGTTCTCAAGCTTCACCCGGAACATCGTGTTCGGGAGTGTTTCCGAGACCGTACCTTCAAATTCGATGACGTCGTCTTTCGCCATGCGTCCTGTGCTGCCTTTGAGGTCGGGCGCTAGGCCCAACGAAGCCGCACATTCTGCCATGGTCGGCGGGTAATCGCAAAAAAATCGTTAGCCGATCCTTAGTCGCCTGCGAGTTCCTTCGAAGACAATGCCCCGAAGCTCGTGCTCCAGGTGCCGGAACGACCAGACTGAGCGCTCAACGACGCCACCTCGATCAGGAACGACGACCGTGGCCAGACTTCAGCGCCCATCGAGACCAGGTGCGGGTTTTCGACCTGGGCATCGATCAGCGGCCATCCCCAATCGTGAAGCCGGGCCGCGAGTGCGGCCAGCGCCGCCTTGGAGCCGCCGGAGGCGAGGCTGACCATGCTTTCCCCGAAGAACATGCGCCCCACCGCTACGCCGTAAATGCCTCCGACAAGTTGGTCGCGATGGTCGAAGACCTCAACACTGTGCGCGTGCCCCAATCGGTGGAGTTCGACATAGGCGTCGCGCATTTCCCGGGTGATCCAGGTGCCGCGCTGCCCGGGCCGAGGTGAGGATGCGCAGGCATCGATCACGTCAATGAACGCGGTATCCGCCCTCGCGACCCAATCGGCTCCTCGCAGCTGCCGGCGGAAACGTCGGGTCAGGTGGATCCTGTCGGTCCGGAACAGCATGCGCGGGTCGGGCGACCACCACAGGATCGGCTGTCCATCGGAAAACCAGGGAAAGATGCCGTGGCGATAGGCGGTGAGCAAACGTTTGGGGCTGAGGTCGCCGCCTGCCGCGAGCAGTCCGTCCGGATCGCGCAAGGCGGTGTCGACCGGGGGAAACGGTGCTCCCGGGTCAGGAGACAGCCAAGGCAGACTGAGCGTCATCGTTCGTCGAGTGATGCCGCGCGGAACGGCGAATGGTTTGCGAGCTGTGCAGCGTAACGCCGCACTTCGACCGCTTCTTCTTCGCACCACCGTGCCAGCGGTTCGGCAAAACCCGGGTCAGCGATCCAATGCCGGCTGCGCACGAAAGTTGGAAGGAAACCGCGATCAATCTTGTGTTCGCCCTGCGCACCAGGCTCGAACCGGGTCAGGCCTTCGCGCAGGCAGTAGTCGATGCCTTGGTAGTAGCAGGTCTCGAAATGCAGGCCGGGCAGGGTGCGTACGGCACCCCAATAGCGGCCGTAGAGCGTGTCGCCGCCCCGCAGGCACAGCGCACCGGCGATGGTCTCGCCTTCGTGGTCAGCAAGCACCAGCACCAGTTGTCGCGGCATTGCCTGGGCAAGATGGCGGATGAAATCGAGCGTCAGCGCCGGAGAATTGCCGTATTCGGCGAAGGTCTGCAGGTAGAACCCGTACATCGCGACCAGATCGGCCTCGCTGGCTTCATTGCCGTGGACGATCCGGAACGTGGCACCGCTGCGGGCGACCTTCGCACGTTCCTGACGGATGTTCTTGCGATGCTTGTGGTCCATCGCGCCAAGGAAATCGTCGAAGCAACGCCATCCGAAATTGTTGTGCCAGTGATATTGCACATCGATCCGCTGCAGCCAACCTCCGGCGGCATCGAATGCGGGATTTTCATCGGCTTCGTGGAAATTCACGTGCGCCGAGGAGCAGCCCGATTTTCCAGTGGCGACCGGGATCGCCGCCAACAGGGCTTCACGCGCCTGCGCATCACGTGCGAGCAAGCGCGGCCCGCTCACGGGCGAGTAGGGCACCGCGCACAGCCACTTCGGGTAGTACTCGCATCCGTAATGCGCATAGGCGCGCGCCCAGGCGTGATCGAATACGAACTCGCCGTGGGAATTGGTCTTGAGATAGCCAGGGGCGGCGGCGATCAAGGTTTCGTCGTCCCACAGGGTCAGATGGTGCGGCGTCCAACCCCATTCGCCACGAAGACAGCCATGCAGTTCCAAGCCAGAGAGAAAAGCATGGGCAATGAACGGGTTGCGTCCATCGTGAAGAGCGTCCCACGCCTCTGCAGAGACGCCATCGAGCGAAGGCAGCAGTCGAATGATCATCCGTGCGGTTTCGATCGATAGATGTCGGGATCGTGCTTCTGCATATGCCGATCCGGTTGCGCCAGCGGCTCGAACCCGAGTCGGGCATACAGAGGCTGCATGTCGCGGGTGACCAGATGCCAGCGGCGTAGCCCCTGCAGGCGCTGGTCGGCCATGAGCGCTTCAACGATGGCGCGGCCGTAGCCGCGACCACGGTAGTGCGGCAGCACGAAGACATCGGCGAGGTAGGCGAACGTCGCCTGGTCGGTCACTGCGCGAGCGAATGCCACCTGCTGGCCGTCGAGATGGCCACTGACGCAGATCGAGTTGCGCAGCGCGCGATCAAGGGTGTCGAACGGGATGCCTGCCGCCCAGTAGGATTCGCCGGACAGGAAACCATGGATCAGCGCGAGATCGAGGTCGTCGAAGTCGGCGCTGATCCGCAACATGTCTCAGCCTTCCTTATCGAGGAACTTCTCTGCATCGAGTGCCGCCATGCAGCCGAAGCCTGCGGAGGTGATGGCTTGGCGGTACACCTGGTCGGCGACGTCGCCCGCAGCGAAAACGCCCGGCACCGAGGTCTGGGTGGCGTTGCCATCGAGGCCGGTCTGGATGGTGAGATAGCCATTCTTCATCGCCAGTTGGCCTTCGAACAATGTCGTGTTCGGCGTGTGGCCGATGGCGACGAAGAAGCCGTGAACCGCGATGTCGCGGGTGCTGCCGTCCAGCATTGATTTCACGCGCATGCCGGTGACGCCAGCGTCGTTGCCGAGCACTTCGTCGACGGTGTGGTGCCACACCGGTTCGATCTTGCCGGCCTGAATCTTCGCGAACAGTTTGTCCTGCATGATCTTTTCGGCGCGAAGCGTGTCGCGGCGATGGACCAGATAGACCTTGCGGGCGATGTTCGACAGATACAGCGCTTCCTCCACGGCAGTATTGCCGCCGCCGATGACCGCAACGTCCTGGTCCTTGTAGAAGAAGCCGTCGCAGGTGGCGCAGGCGGAAACACCGCGCCCCTTGAACGCTTCTTCCGAAGGAATACCGAGATATTTGGCGGTTGCGCCGGTGGCGATGATGAGTGCGTCGCAGGTGTATTCGCCGCTGTCGCCCTTCAGTCGAAATGGCCGCTGCGAGAGGTCAGCGGTGTGGATCTGGTCGAAGACCACTTCGGTGTCGAAGCGTTCCGCATGCGCCTGCATCCGTGCCATCAGGTCCGGGCCCATCAAACCATGGGCATCACCCGGCCAGTTGTCGACCTCGGTGGTGGTCATCAGCTGCCCGCCCATCTGCAGACCGGTGATCACGACCGGTTTGAGGTTGGCGCGCGCGGCGTAGACGGCGGCGGTCCAGCCAGCGGGGCCGGAGCCGAGGATGACCAACTGTGTGTGTTTGGGAGTGCTCATGGAGTCTCGGGATCAGAGAAAAGGGATGGCCCGGAACCTGTCCGGACGAGCAGGCTGACATTGTAGACAACGGCGCTCGAATCAAGGTCTCCGGGCGACGCGGGTCGGCTGATTGCCCGGAACGCTGTATTGCGTGAGGTGTCGCGCAGTCCGCCGCGCTTACCAGTCGTCGTGACCGGGTAGCAATCCGCGCAGCTCTGCATCGGTGAGGTTGCGCCACTGCCCGGGCTTCAGGTGCCCGAGCTTGATGTTGCCGATCCGCACTCGCAGCAGTTGTTTCACCCGCATTCCGAAATACGCCGCCATCAACCGGATCTGCCGGTTCAGACCCTGGACCAGCACGATTCTGAACCCACTGTGGGCGAGCTTGCTGGTCTTGCAGGGCAGGGTCATCTCGCCACGAAGCGGTACGCCACGGCTCATGCCACGCAGGAAGTCATCGGTGACCTGACGGTTCACCACCACCAGATATTCCTTTTCGAGCTTGTTCTCGGCGCGCAGGATCGCATTGACGATGTCGCCGTTGCTGGTCAGCAGGATCAGGCCCTCGGAATCCTTGTCGAGCCGCCCGATCGGGAAGATCCGCTGCTGGTGATCGACCAGGTCGACGATGTTGTCCTTCACGTCGGCCTCGGTTGTACTGGTGACGCCGACCGGCTTGTTCAGCGCGATATAGACGTGCCGGCGCTGACCTTTGGCGGCGGTGCGCGCTTTCAGCGCCTGACCGTCGATCTGGACCTTGTCGTCCTCGCCAACCTCGGAGCCGACCCGGGCCCGCTGCCCGTTGACGGTGACACGACCTTCCCCGATCAGCCGGTCGGCCTCCCGGCGGGAGCAGAAACCGGCGTCGCTGATGTGTTTGTTGAGGCGCATGGGCATGAAAAAGTCGTGACAGGCGCTGCCTGAGGCAGGGCATCGTAAAGCATTTGCCGAAAAAGCCCTCGAATCCGGCAGATCGTCCGCCCCGGAACCGGCCCCGCCGTACCCGGTGTTTCGCCAAGTCAGGCCATGCGGCGCCCATCCGCGATACAATGTCGCGCTTCATTCCCACCGGACCGGCCATGCTCCGCATCCAGGCTGAAGCGCTCACTTACGACGATGTTTCGCTCGTCCCCGCGCACTCGACTGTCCTCCCCAAGGACGTTTCTCTTGGCACCCGCCTGACCCGAAACCTGCGCCTGAACCTGCCGATCGTTTCGGCGGCGATGGACACGGTGACCGAAGCGCGTCTCGCGGTCGCGATGGCGCAGCTCGGCGGCATCGGCATCATCCACAAGAATCTGACCGCCGAGCAGCAGGCGCGCGAAGTCGCCCGGGTCAAGAAATTCGAAGCCGGCGTCATCAAAGAACCGTTCACGGTCAGCCCCGACACCAGCATCGGCGATGTGCTGAAGCTGACCTGGGCCCGCAATATCTCCGGCGTGCCGGTGGTCGACAACGGTCTGCTGGTCGGCATCGTCACCGGACGCGATATGCGCTTCGAGACCAAGCTGGGCGACCCGGTCCATCACATCATGACCAAGAAGGACCGCCTGATCACCGTGCGTGAAGGCGCCAGCGATGAGGAAGTGCTGTCGCTGCTGCACAAGCACCGCATCGAGAAGGTGCTGGTGGTCAACGAGGCCTTCGAACTGCGCGGCCTGATCACCGTCAAAGACATCCAGAAGAAGCGCGACAACCCGAACGCCGCCTATGACGGCAGCGAACGCCTGCTCGTCGGCGCGGCGGTCGGCGTCGGCGGCGACACCGAGCAGCGCATCGAAGCGCTGGCCGCCGCCGGCGTGGACGTGATTATCGTCGACACCGCGCACGGGCATTCGCAGGGCGTGATCGACCGCGTGCGCTGGGCCAAACAGAACTACCCACAGTTGCAGGTCATCGGCGGCAATATCGTTACCGGCGACGCCGCGCTCGCGCTCGAAGACGCAGGCGCGGATGCGGTGAAGGTCGGCGTCGGTCCTGGTTCGATCTGCACCACCCGGATCGTTGCTGGCGTCGGCGTGCCGCAGGTCACCGCGGTGTCGATGGTCGCTGACGCGCTGCAGGATCGTATTCCGCTGATCGCCGACGGCGGCATCCGCTATTCGGGCGATATCGGCAAGGCGATTGTCGCCGGCGCATCGACGGTGATGGTCGGCGGCCTGTTCGCCGGCACCGAGGAGGCCCCGGGCGAAACCGAACTGTTCCAGGGCCGCAGCTACAAGAGCTATCGCGGCATGGGCTCGCTGGGCGCGATGGAAAAAGGCAGCAAAGACCGCTATTTCCAGGATGCCAGCGACGCCGACAAACTCGTCCCCGAAGGCATCGAAGGCCGCGTCCCGTATCGCGGCCCGCTCGGCAATGTGGTCCACCAGATGGCCGGCGGCCTGCGCGCGACAATGGGCTACGTCGGCTGCGCGACCATCGAAGAGATGCGCGTGAAGCCGATGTTCGTGAAGGTCACGGGGGCAGGGCAGCGTGAGAGCCATGTGCACGATGTGCAGATCACGAAGGAACCACCGAACTATCGGATGGGGTGAGGAAGCGCGCTTGCGAACCACTGGTTCGCGCGCTTCCGAACGCCCGTCCATGGATGGACGGGCCGGGTTCTCCGAAGCCCGATGATGTGCCGCCAGGGATGGCATCGCCGCTATCCCATAACGATTGCCGAGCCCATGACCGACACCCTCACCGACGACATCCACGCTCACCGCATCCTCATCCTCGACTTCGGCGCGCAGTACACGCAGCTGATCGCGCGTCGTATCCGTGAGATCGGTGTTTACTGCGAGATATGGGCCTGGGACCACGACCCGGCTGATATCGCGAAGTTCAACCCGAAGGGCATCATCCTGTCGGGCGGGCCGGAGTCGACGGTGGAAGCCGGTTCGCCGCGTGCGCCGCAGCAGGTATTCGACAGCGGTGTACCGCTGCTGGGCATCTGTTACGGCATGCAGACGATGGCGATGCAGCTCGGCGGCAGTGTCGAGGGCGGGCATCACCGTGAATTCGGCTACGCCGAAGTCGATGTACTCGGCGACGACGCGCTGCTCGGCGCGCTCACCGATCATCCCGGCCGCGCGGGTCTCGATGTCTGGATGAGCCACGGCGATCGCGTCACCCGGCTTCCCGAGGGTTTCAGCGTCACCGGCCGTACCGAAAGCGTGCCGATCATCGCGATGGCCGACGAGTCGCGGCGTTGGTACGGCGTGCAGTTCCACCCCGAGGTTACGCATACGAAGCAGGGCGAGATGATGCTGCGCCGCTTCGTGCTCGACATCTGCGGCTGTCAGGCGCTGTGGACGGCGGCGAACATCATCGACGACCAGATCGCGCGCGTGCGCGCACAGGTCGGCAGCGATGAAGTGATTCTCGGCCTGTCCGGCGGCGTCGATTCCTCCGTCGTCGCCGCGCTGCTGCACCGCGCGATCGGCGAACAGCTGACCTGCGTCTTCGTCGACACCGGCCTCCTGCGCTGGAAGGAAGGCGACCAGGTGATGGCGATGTTCGCAGCGGAAGCTGATAAGGGCGGCATGGGCGTGAAGGTCGTGCGCGTGAATGCGGCGGACCGTTACTTCAATGCGCTGGCCGGCGTGTCGGACCCGGAAGCCAAGCGCAAGATCATCGGCGGCCTGTTCGTCGAGATCTTCGATGAGGAATCCAACAGGCTCGCAAACGCCAAATGGCTGGCGCAGGGCACGATCTATCCGGACGTGATCGAATCCGCCGGCAGCAAGACCGGCAAGGCGCACGTCATCAAGAGCCACCACAACGTCGGTGGTCTGCCCGAGCATATGAAGCTCGGTCTGGTCGAGCCGCTGCGCGAACTGTTCAAGGATGAAGTGCGCCGTCTCGGCGTCGAACTCGGCCTGCCGCGCGAGATGGTCTACCGCCATCCGTTCCCCGGTCCGGGCCTGGGCGTGCGCATCCTTGGCGAGGTGAAACGCGAATATGCCGAATTGCTGGCGCAGGCCGACGCCATCTTCATCGAAGAACTGCGCAAGGCCGACTGGTACGACAAGACCAGTCAGGCGTTCGCAGTCTTCCTGCCGGTGAAGTCGGTCGGTGTGGTCGGCGACGCGCGTGCCTACGAGTGGGTGATCGCATTGCGCGCGGTCGAAACCATCGACTTCATGACCGCGCACTGGGCGCATCTGCCGTACGATTTCCTCGATACGGTCTCGCGTCGGATCGTCAATGAGCTCAAGGGCATCTCGCGCGTGGTCTACGATATTTCCGGCAAGCCGCCTGCGACGATCGAGTGGGAATAAGCATCTCTGCGAATCGCGCGATGGTTGCAATATTGCGCTAGCCGCCGCTGTTCAACGAGCCTGACTGCAAAAGGAGCACTGGATGAAAGGAAATGGGCAATCCGCATTGATGTCGAGCGTCATGACGTACATCAACAACAACGTGAAGTGGATCACGTGGTCGGCAGTGCTGTTGGTCGTGTTGCTCGGGTTTCATCTGCTCCGTTCGCAACTGTCGCAGCTCGATGACGATCTCGTCCACGACTACTACCAGCAGCACATCAATGCCACCAGGCAACTGGATGCGCGGGCCATCTGCGCCATGTTGGACACCCGATACTATGCCGTCGATGTCACCCGCACGCCTCGCGGCCAGGAGCGGACCGAGTTGAATCGACGCCAGGCATGCGACACGACACGGGAATCCATGGTGATGTTGAAAAAGGTGCTGCTCTTGACACGGGAGGAACCGGACATCCAGTACAAGATCGAGACCGTCGATTTTTCGCCGGACCGCAGGCAGGCAACCGTGAAACTGAATGCATCGATACGTATCGGCAAGAAAGTGTCGGTCACGATCATCGGCACGGAAACGCTCGTGCGGCGCTTGGGGACTGTGCTGAGTCTCGGCAGCAATACGCAGACCAATCTGAAGATGTCAGCGCGGTAAGCGATTTGCCGTAAGGCGCATGCTCTCGCTTCGCAGAAAATATCCTGTACATGCCAGACCAAGCCAGCCACGTGCAGCACGGATTGATCATGGTGACTGTTTCGATGCTTTCGGTGTACCCAGTCTCCGGTACAAGGTACTGCGATTGATGCCGAGCAACCGTGCCGCGCGGGCGAAGTTGCCGTTGCAGGCGGCAAGTGCATCGCGCATCGCGCTTTCCGCCAAGCTGTCGAGCGCGGCGATGCCGCCAGTGGCACCGGTTCCTGGCAAGGCGGCTGCAGATGATGCGCGTGTACGCAGATAGTCGGGCAATGCATCGGTTTCCAGCCGTTCGCCGGGTTCGCTCAAGGCGATCATGATCCGCAGGCAGGCATCGAGTTGACGCAGATTGCCCGGCCAGTGATAGGCCGTGAGCGCGTGTTTGACTTCGGCACTCAAGCTGCGCGAGCCGGCGATGCTGTCCCAGAGCCCCTCCACGAACGCATACCTGTCCTGGGCTTCGCGCAGAGGCGTGAGGCGAACGCAGTGATGGGCGATGCGATAGTAGAGATCGGCACGGAAGCGTCCGGATTCGATCGCCGCGTCGAGATTCGAATGCGTGGCGCACACCAGCGCGAAATCGAGTTTCACCGGTTTGCCACCACCCAGCGGTGAAAGCTCCCGCTCTTGCAGCACACGCAGCAGGCGCGGTTGCAGCGCAAGCGGCATGTCGCCGATTTCATCGAGGAACAGCACGCCACCGTTCGCCTGGCGCAGCAAACCCGGGCTGCCCTGTCGCCTTGCACCGGTGAACGCACCTTCCTCATAGCCGAAGAGTTCGGCCTCGATCAGGCCTTCAGGCAGGGCGGCGCAGTTCACGGCGATGAACGGCTGATGGTTTCGCATGCATCGGCGATGCAACTCGCGAGCGAAGACTTCCTTGCCGGTTCCGGTTTCACCACAGATCAGCACCGAGAGGTCCGCATCGAGCACACGGCAGGCACGGTGCAGTTCGGACGCTGTGGCGGCTTCGAAAATCGGTGCATCGGTCCGCTGAGCAACCGCGCGCGGGCGCATCGGCTTCTGCGCGGGCGAGGCGGGCGGTTGGACATGATTTGTCGTGTCGTCGTCAATGCGACCGAACAGGGCGCGTCCGCATCGATCGCGTAACGCGCCATCGCGGCGCAGCAGCGAGAGCGCATCGTCGAACAGCGCGTCATAGCTGGCGTGACCAAGGTCGTCGCGACGCAGATCCATCAGCGCCAGACCGGCCTGATTGGCGGCGAAGAGCTTGCCGTTGCGGAACGCAAGCAGGCCTTCCCGGGCCGAGCCCAACAGTGCGGGATCGCTGTGCAGACGCAGCAGTTCGCAGCCGTCGATCCCGTCTTCAAAGTAGCGATGCTCGATATTGGCGACCGCCAGGCGCACCAGCCCGAGTGCGTGCTGATGCTGGATACGGGAATCGCCGGTGATATCCAGGACACCCGCCAATCGGCCGTAAGGGTCGTAGATCGGCGTGGCGGTACAGGTCAGAATCCCATGCGGCGCACGATAGTGCTCGCTGCCGCGGACTTCGACCGTGCGTCGTTCGACGATCGCGGTGCCGATGGCATTGGTGCCGACCTCCGTTTCGTTCCAACAGGTGCCAGGCATCAGCGCCACTCGCCCGGCACGATTCAGGAACTGGGTGTGCCCCACGGCATCCAGTACCCAGCCGCTGTCGTCGGTGAGCACCGTGATGCTGCCGCTGGCATCGGCATCTGCCCCGAGCGCGACGAGTTCGGCACGGGCGAGACGCCAGAGTCGTTCATTGCGTTCGCGCATCTCGCGCAGGCGCGCGCCGGGCACCGGTTCGATCGAAGGGGAGTCTTCGGCAGGCAGGCCGAGCCGTCGACAGCGTTCCCACGACTGCAGGATCGTGGGCGGCACGCCGCGCGAAGTGACGGTGCCCCGTTCGAAAAACGCGCGTCTGGCCTGCGTGAATTCGGTCATGCTGGGAGTCCGGCTCATCCTGTCTCCAGTGTCGCAAATTGCGACAACCGTTGTGGCTGCCGTAGCAATAAACACCACAGACCGTGGCGTGACGCAACCGTATTTTTTGGTGCGACGCAACATGATCGAATGCAAGATATTGCCAGCAAAGAACTTCGTGGATGCTGCAATGCCGCAATCGTGAATTGGCACCGGACTTGCAATGACGTGATCACATCCCATCACGGAGTCCGCCATGAATGCTGTCGCAAAACCCGACAAGCTCGACCCGAGCGCAATCTTCAAACCGCAGTACGACAACTTCATCGGCGGCCAATGGGTCGCCCCGCGCAGCGGCGAATATTTCGAGAACACCACGCCGATCACCGGCAAGGTCTTCACCCGCATCGCGCGCTCGAACAAGGACGATATCGACGCCGCGCTCGACGCCGCGCATGCCGCCAAGGACGCCTGGGGCAAGACGTCGACGACCGAGCGCTCGAATATCCTCAATCGTATCGCCGACCGCATCGAGCAGAATCTCGATCTGCTGGCACATGCCGAGACCTGGGACAACGGCAAGCCGATCCGCGAGACGGTGAACGCCGACATCCCGCTGGTCGTCGATCATTTTCGCTATTTCGCTGGCGTCATTCGCGCGCAGGAAGGCGGGATCAGCGAAATCGACCAGGACACTGTCGCCTATCACTTCCAGGAACCGCTCGGCGTGGTCGGTCAGATCATCCCGTGGAACTTCCCGATCCTGATGGCTGCCTGGAAACTCGCGCCGGCGCTGGCAGCGGGTAATTGCGTCGTATTGAAACCCGCCGAGCAGACGCCGGCCAGCATTCTCGTGCTGATGGAAATCATCGGCGATCTGCTGCCGCCCGGCGTGCTGAACGTGGTCAACGGTTTTGGACTGGAAGCCGGCAAGCCGTTGGCGTCGAGTCCGCGCATCGCCAAGATCGCGTTCACCGGCGAAACCACCACGGGCCGGCTGATCATGCAGTACGCCAGTCAGAACCTGATTCCGGTCACGGTGGAGCTCGGCGGCAAGTCTCCGAATATCTTCTTTGCCGATGTGATGGATCAGGACGATGATTTCCTCGACAAGGCGATCGAGGGCTTCGTGCTGTTCGCGTTCAATCAGGGCGAAGTCTGCACCTGCCCGTCGCGTGCGCTGATCCACGAATCGATCTACGAGACATTCATGGAACGCGTGCTGGCGCGCGTTGCCGCGATCAAACAGGGCAACCCGCTCGATCCAAATACGATGGTCGGCGCGCAGGCATCGGGCGAACAGTTGGAAAAGATCCTGAGCTACATGGACATCGGCCGTCAGGAAGGTGCCGAGCTGCTGATCGGGGGCGAGCGCCATGTCCTCGACGGCGAGCTCGCAGGAGGTTTCTACGTCAAGCCGACCGTGTTCAAAGGCCACAACAAGATGCGCATCTTCCAGGAGGAAATCTTCGGGCCGGTGGTCTCGGTGACCACGTTCAAGACCAATGAAGAAGCGCTGGAGATCGCCAACGACACGCTCTATGGTCTCGGTGCCGGCATCTGGAGCCGTGACGGCAACCTGTTGTATCGCTTCGGCCGTGCCATCCAGGCCGGTCGCGTCTGGACCAACTGCTACCACGCCTATCCGGCACACGCTGCATTCGGCGGCTACAAGCAGTCGGGCGTCGGTCGCGAAAACCACAAGATGATGTTGAACCACTATCAGCAGACCAAGAATCTCCTGGTCAGCTATTCGCCGAAGGCACTCGGCTTTTTCTGATCCGTTATCGCCGCCGGGCTTCGCGTCCGGCGGCGCTGGAGACACCCGATGTGCGATCCGCCGCTGCAGGTGATGGCAACCTTGAGTGCGCTGCAACTGATCGACAAGTTGCGAACGCGCCACGGTGCGCTGATGTTCCACCAGTCCGGCGGCTGCTGCGACGGTTCGTCGCCGATGTGTTTTCCGGAAGGCGAGTTCATCGTCGGCGACAATGATGTGCAGCTCGGAGACATCGGCGGCGCGCCTTTCTATATCAGCGGCCCGCAGTTCGAATATTGGAAGCACACGCAGCTGATCATCGATGTGGTCGAAGGGCGCGGCGGCATGTTCTCACTGGAAAACGGCGAGGGTGTCCGTTTTCTGGTTCGCTCACGGCTGTTCGACGACGACGAGTTCGCAGCGTTGCAGGCTGCGGGGCGGGTTTAGGCGCTGACGGCAGCGTCCTGCGAAATGGTGTTTGATCGACGCGCCCAGAAAGTCGACGCCGGCCAGCGCGTTTCCATGGCATGGAATGCATGCAGTTGCTCGCGGTAGACGCGATGGATCTCGAGAAGATGATCCGCGTATCGCGACAGTGCATCGACATCGCCGTTTTTCTGGGCGATCACGGCGTGTGCAGCGCGCAATCCCGTATACAGCGCGTTTGCGATGCCTTTCGACGATAAAGGATCGAAGGCGAGGGCGGCATCGCCCACGGCAAGCCAATTTTTTTTGTCTACGGGTGCGCAGGTAGCCCGATCGAGATGACTGCTCGATGCATCGGCACCTTGCGGTGACGACGACGGCAGATAACCGTGTTCGTCGCAGTGCGAACGCAAGTGTTGTGCATGCTGCAGCGCATCCCACAGACCTTCCCGTGTGACCAGGTTGCGACGATCAACAAGGTCCACATCGCCGAGAAACGCGACCAGACGTTCGCTCGAAGGCAGCAGCACGCTGTACCACCAGCCGTTCTCGACCGCTTCCACCCAGGTACGGCCATCTTGATCGGTATCTGCATCGCTGTGCAGGCGCATGTGGAAGGCGAGCAGTCGATCGTATTCGATCCGTTTCGCGCCGAGTTGCCGCACGAGCGTCGCCGGCCGCCCGGTGGCATCGATCAGCCAGCGGCATTCGATTGATGTCACGCCGGTGTCGCCATGCATCTGCAGTCGATGTGCGATGTCGTTGTCGGTTGTCTGAATCAACGACAGCTTCGCGCCGGTGCGCACGTGTGCGCCAGCGTCGCGTGCGAGTTCGACCAGACACGCATCGAAGTGGGTGCGATCCAATTGCAGACCGTGGCCGTGCAACTGGAAGACGAAGTCGTTGGCATGCGGCGTGTCGCTGCCCCAGAACGCGAGTGTGCCATGGCTGGCGCGGTGTCCGTCGGCGAGGACACGTTCCAACGCGCCGAGATCTCGCAGCAGGCTGCGCGTGGATGGCGGCAAGCCTTCGCCGACTTTGTACTTGCCACTGTGATGCCAATGCGCGCCGCCGCTGTCTGCCATCAGCACGCGCAGGCCGGCGCGTGCAAGCGTGATCGCGGCGGCAGC
>JBGSID010000201.1:0-2899 GCA_041751895.1 Lysobacteraceae bacterium
CGCCGGTTTCGGCCAGCGCACTCAGGCCGTCCAGCGGCAGGCCGAGCCGCGAAGCGCGTCCGGCGACCTGCGCCAGCGACTCCTCGCCGGTGACGTACAGCGCGGGAAGACGTCCGGCCATGCTCGCCAACGCCTGCAGCAGCAGCGTCGATTTGCCGATGCCGGGATCACCGCCGATCAGGATCACCGCGCCTTCGACCAGACCACCGCCGAGCACCCGGTCGAACTCACCGATGCCGGTGCTGGTCCGCGCGTCTTCGTGATGCAGCACGTCCTTGAGCGCGGTGACCTTGGGCGGATCGACCTTGCCCGCCCAGCTGCTGCGTCGCGCCGCCGGCGATGACGCAGAAGCGGCGGACTCCAGCACGATCTGGGTCAAGGTGTTCCACACCCCGCACTCACCGCACTGTCCTTGCCATTTGCCGTATTCGGCACCGCATTCGCCGCAAACGAAGGCAGTACGGGCTTTCTGGGGAGCTTTGGACACGGGCGTTCTCGTGTGGAATCGACCGCTACTCTAACGGGCGCACGTCGCAGGCGGCGAGACCGGAACGCTCAAATCGCATTGAGCGGAGCCGGAGCCGGAACCGGAGCCGGCAACGGACGTCGTGCGGACCACCAGAGCGATACGAGGCTGACCACTGCCAGCACCATGAAACCGACGCGCACGGCGACCGGCAACACCGGCACCGCGAACCAGCCACCGACGACGGCGGGATAGCCGCCGATCAACAGGAGTCGTAATGCTTCGGCGAACGCACTCCAGCGACGACGTTCCAGCAATGCCCCCAGCACGATCAGACTGGCGGCGATCAACAACGCATAGAGGACCAAGGTCTGCGTATCGGCGTGAGGTGCGAGCTGCAGGAAGTGCACGCCGAGACCCAGCGACAAGAGGAACTGCATCAGGCAATACGTTTTCAACGCCGATGGCAACGGCGGATCAAAATCAGCGCGGTCGAATTCGAAAGCGGGTTTAGGAAAGCGCTCCGCGACATCGGCCGGACGCCAGCCCGGGGGCGCGAACCAGACGCGCACTTTGTCGCGCCAACGCCGCGCGTGCCAGGCGTCGCGCGCGAGAGCTGAATAGACCTCCAGATTCGCCCAGATCGGATTCCAGCTGCGCAACGGCGCGCGCGTGCCGTACTTCGGCGGGTCGGCCTTATCTTCTTCGACGAAGGTACCGAACAGACGGTCCCACAGGATCAGCAAACCGCCGTAATTCTTGTCGAGATAACGGTCATTGACCGCATGGTGGGCGCGATGATTGGACGGCGACGCGAACACACGATCGAACCAGCCGAGCTTCCCGACGAGCTCGGTATGGATCCAGTACTGGTAAAGCAGATCGATCGCGGCCACCACCGCGAAGACTTCCAACGGATAGCCAAGCAGCGCCATCGGCATGTAGAACAGCCATCCGAGCAAGGCGCCGCTGCTCGTCTGCCGCAGCGCGGTGCTCAGGTTGTAGCGCTCGCTCTGGTGATGCACCACATGCGCCGCCCACAACACGCCGACTTCATGGCCGCAGCGATGCAGCCAGTAGTAGCAGAAGTCGTACAGCAGCAGCCCGCTCACCCAGACCCAGACGCGATCGACGGGCAACGAAAACACGGCGAAACGACCAACCACCCACGCATAGATGCCGATCGTCATCACCTTGGTGAACACGGCAACGATCTGCGACAACAGACCAAGCCCGATGCTGTTGATCGCATCGTTGGCCCTGTAGACGCGGCGCCCGCTCCACAGCGACGCCAACCACTCGATTCCCATCAGCAGGAAAAATCCGGGGATCGCCCAGAACATGATCCTGTCAGCCATTCGCAAAGTCCTTCGGCGCAAAAACGCACTCGTCCAGCGGCAGTACGCTAGCGTATGCAGGCAGCCTTCAACAAGCGCGGACGCCGATGGTTCGACCGTTGCACGGTCTGTGGCACGGTGCTATCAACACGGCATCAGGCGATGCGCTCGGCGCCACCCATGTATCCGCGCAGCACTTCCGGCACCGTGATCGAGCCATCGGCGTTCTGGTAATTCTCCATCACCGCGATCATTGCGCGGCCCACAGCGACGCCCGAACCGTTGAGCGTATGCACGAGCTCCGGTTTGCCGGTGGCCGGGTTCCGCCAGCGCGCCTGCATGCGGCGCGCCTGGAAGTCACCGCAGTTCGAGCACGAGGAAATCTCGCGGTAGGTATTCTGCGACGGCAGCCAGACTTCGAGGTCATAGGTCTTCTGCGCCGAAAAGCCCATATCACCGGTGCACAGCAGCACCTTGCGGTACGGCAGGCCGAGTTTTTCGAGCACGGTTTCGGCGCAGCGGGTCATGCGCTCGTGCTCGGCGTCGCTCTCATCGGGCTTGGCAATCGTCACCAGCTCGACCTTCTCGAACTGATGCTGCCGGATCATGCCGCGCGTATCGCGCCCGGCGCTGCCGGCCTCGGCGCGGAAGCACATCGAATGCGCGGTCATGCGCAAAGGCATCTTTTCGGCGTCGACGATGTCGTCGCGGACGATATTGGTGAGCGGGACTTCGCTGGTGGGGATGAGGTAGCGATCCACACCTGCTTGAACCACATTACGCGCGATGTTGACAGCCCGCATAATGGAATTAGTTTTTATGTCCGGATTTAAGCCGAATATAACCTGCTCAACGACACTGCTTGGAACCGTTGCAGATACATCTACTGCAATGCCGAAAAGGTCATCCTTGAACTTCGGCAACTGCCCCGTCCCATGCAGCGACTCTGCATTCACAAGCAGCGGCACATTCGTTTCTTCGTAGCCATGTTCGTTGGTGTGCAGGTCGAGCATGAACTGCGCCAGCGCACGGTGCAGGCGCGCCAGCTGGCCGCGCAGCACGGTGAAACGCGCGCCGCTGAGCTTGGCGGCGGTCT
>JBGSID010000202.1:0-45317 GCA_041751895.1 Lysobacteraceae bacterium
CGCAGCAGCGCCTGGACGCGATCTACACCGGCGCTGATGCGTTGGCGCTGTTGGCACAGGCGTCCGTGCGCAAGCGCGTGCAGCAGCTGCAGGTGATCCTGGAAGAGACCGGCGACCTGGTCGAATTCTCGGCACGGCTCAATGAGCTGGCTGACGACGATCCGGACAGCGAATTTGTAGAAGCGCTGGCACGCGGCGGTTTCGCTGCGTGGCTGGTTGGAAAAACCCAAACCGAGAACTGAGTAATGGAAAACCAGCACCGCAAGATCAAGGGCTATCGCGAGTTGTCCCAGGCCGACATCGACCTGATGAACGAGATCAAGGCGAAGGGTCCAGAACTGCAGGCTCTGCTCGACAAGCTGCGCGAGCATCCTGATACGGACAAGCGCTGGCTGTCGATCGGTGCGACGGATCTACAGACCGGCCTGATGGCGCTGACCCGCGCCGTCGCAAAGCCCGACTTCTTCTGATTCAGCTATGCCGATCGTCGCCCGTTTCGACCTGCCACCCGAAGAGGCCATCGCCTTCTTTGAACAGAAGGGCTTGCGCGTGTCGTTCGCGTGGCAGGACGTGTTTGCCGCTGAGCATGAATCAGGCTTCACGGTCGCGAAGATGGCGGACCTTGATCTGCTGGCGGACGTGCAGCAGGCCGTGGCGCGTGCCCTCGCCGACAGTGAAACCCTGCAGCAGTTCAAGAATGCGCTGATCCCGCGTATGCAGGCGGCCGGCTGGTGGGGTATCGGTGAGCAGGTGGACCCGCTGACCGGCAAGACGCGGGAGGTGCAGCTTGGGTCGGCGCGTCGCCTTGAAACGATCTTCCGCACGAACCTCTCGATGGCGTACTCCGCTGGCGAGTGGGCGCAGATCGAGGAGACTGCCGAGGACGCGCCCTACCTCATGTACGACGCGGTCGACGACAACCTGACGCGTGAGCAGCACCGTGCCTGGAGCGGCATTGTGTTGCGCTGGGATGACCCCTGGTGGCAGACGCACTGCCCACCGAACGGCTACAACTGCCGCTGCAGCACGATCCAGCTGAGCGACCGCGACCTGAAGCGCGAGGGCAAGTCTGGCCCCGACAAGGCACCGCCGATCAAGCGTCGCGAGTGGGTGAACAAGCGCACTGGCGAGGTGATGCAGATCCCGTTGGGCATCGACCCCGGATTTGACTACAACCCCGGTGAAGGCCGGGTGGCGGAATTGCGGCACGCGCTGGAAGGCAAGCGTGCTGCGTTCAAGGCAGGACGCTGATGAGGCCATCGATCGAGCTTGACGACCGGCAGATCGAGATCCAGCTGGAGCGCTTGAAGCAGGCAGTCATGGGACAAGGCGCACTGCCGGCGATGCGCGCGATCGGCCGTTACGGGAAGACCAGCACCCAGCTGCGCTTCCGCGACCAGAAGGGGCCGGACGGCACCCGCTGGATTCCGAGCGAACCTGCGCTGGAGCGCGGCGGCCAGACCTTGCGCAAGACAAACCGTCTGTTCCGGTCATTCACCTGGCGTGCGAATCCCGGTTCCGCAGAATGGGGCACCAACGTTCCCTATGCCGCTGTCCACCAGAATGGCATCGCCAAGACGGTGCAAGTACGACAGCACTCGCGGATGTTTCGGATCTCCCACGGCGGCGGTGCCGCGTCGGTCAAGCGGGCGGCTGTCAGGGCGCATACCCGGCCGATGCTGATGCATAGGCGTCCGTTCTTGGGCTTCTCGCTGTACGACCGCAGCGAGATTTTCGAGATCCTGGAGGAGCACATCCGGAAGACGTCCAAAATGTGAGCAGTGGCCCTGTGCCGCCTGTGAGCGCCCACAGGGCCGCCCAATGCGCCATGCCTGCCACCCACCGCCCGTAGGTGGTGCGAAAGGCCGGAATCGGTATTCTGGCGGGGTATGGCAGACCTACCCCAATGCCAGCAGCGGCGTTAAACGGTTTTTAAACGGGGTAGAAGCGGCGTTTGTGGGGTGAGCGGTCCCAGCCCGGGAGTCAAGGGCCGGCAGGGCCGCACAGGCGCGGATATTCGCAGCGCCTGATTGCCATCGACAGGGGCCTCCGGTAGGGTCTGCGGCGTACGCAACGGCCCCGAGAGCAACATTGCTGGGGCGAAGCGCTTCGCCCGGACCCGCGCGCGGGGCTGGGCCAATCTGGCCGGGATGAATACGCCCGCCACGTTCAACCTGCCGCTCACTGTCCCCGGTCTCCGGATCGAAGTTCTGACGGTGGGCACGTTCCTCGATATGCATGGCCGCGAGGTCACGATCACCCGCGACGACCTGACCGAGCTGGCCACCAGCTACGACACGGCGCGTTACCGTGCGCCGATTGTCATTGGCCACCCGAAGGTTGAGGACAACGCCTGGGGCTTGATCGAGCGCTTCGAGGTTGACGGCGATTCGCTGTACGCCATCGAAGGTCAGGTCGACGCGCAGTTTTTCGCCTTCCGTGATGCCGGCTATTACGGAGAGCGGTCGCTCTCATTTTTCTTACCC
This sequence comes from Lysobacteraceae bacterium, assembly GCA_041751895.1. GTDB lineage: Bacteria > Pseudomonadota > Gammaproteobacteria > Xanthomonadales > Xanthomonadaceae > Lysobacter_I. The sequence goes on from JBGSID010000202.1 coordinate 2,487, forward strand.
GACAGCCCCAACAATCCGACGCCCGGCAAGAAGCACCCCAAGCATCTGGGCTTCCTGGGCGGTGCTGCGCCGGCAGTAACCGGCCTGGAGCGGTTGCAGGGCCGCCATAGCATTGCGGCCCTATCCGCGTTCGATCCGGACGATACGCATGTGGTATCGCTGTCGATGTCGATGCGCAACGACCGACGCTGGGGCTTCAGCACGGCCGCTTCCATGTTCTCCGGTCTGCGCGACTGGGTCATCGAAACGTTTGGCCTGGAAAAAGCCAATCAGGTCATTCCGGACTGGCAGATCAACTCGCTGCGCGAAGCCGCGACGCCAGATGCCGCCGATACAGACGGCCCCGCCTATTTCTCCCAGCCCGCGCCGGCCGTTTTGCCTGCGCCCGCACCTGAAGGTCCAACCATGAACAATCCGCAGAACCAGCCCAACGCCGTCGACCTCGCTGCCCAGGAGTCGGCGCTGGCAGCGCGCGAGCTGCGCATCAAGGAACACGAAGACCGTATGGCAAAGGAGCGGGCGGATGCCGCAAGAGCCGAAGCCGTTGCTTTCGCCGATGGCCTGATCTTCGACTGCCGCCTGAAACCCGCAAAGAAGCCGCAAGCGATCGAGCTGATGCTTCTGCTATCGGCCGCGCAGCCGGTTGCATTCGCCGGCGAAGGCGGCGCGGCGGAAAGCAAGCCTGCGATGGAGGTGTTCCGAGATCTGCTGAATGAGCTGCCGCCCTTCATCAGCCTCGCCGAGAAGTCGGGCGACGCAGTGCCGGGCGAGAACGGCGGCCCGGTGGACTTCGCGGCCGCGCCCGGCACGCAGGTCGACCCCAATGGCCTGGCGCTGCTGAGCAAGGCGCAGCAGTACCAGATCGCCAACCCCAACGCGACGTTCCTCCAGGCGGTCAAGGCCGTCGGCGGCACCTGATAACGGCGGGTCTCACCGTCCCATCGCTCACATCTACGACTTGAAGGCACAGCCATGCAGAAAATTTCGATCCTTACCCTCACTGTCATCGCAGCGGGCGTGCTCGCCGCCGAGCGCTTCGTGACCGCGAGTGGCGCATATCCCACCGCCCGCGCTGGAGCCCTCGGCGTTACCCATACCAGTGCTGCAGCAGCAGGCGCTGCCGTGCCGGTCGGCGTGCTGGGCACTGAGGTCATCACCGCGGGCGGAGTTTTTGCGAAGGACGCATCGCTCGCGGTCGGCGCCAGCGGCAAGGCAGTGGCAGCCGAGGCTGGCGACGTGATCGTCGGGCGCGCGATTTCCGCATCCACCGGCGACGGCGCGCGCGTCGAAATCTTCCTCATCCCGAACGCAACCCCGGCCAGCGGTAGCTGATAGCGCCCGCAGGCTGATCTTCAGCCGCAAGAAATAACCCTTTCGTTTCACGACATCGAACACAGGCCAATCACATGACCCAGCTCACCCCCGCGCAGTCGCGCATCATCGATCCGATCCTGACGACGCATGCCCAGGGGTATGTGCGTCCGGGCAATGTGGGTCGTCTGCTGTTCCCGATCGCTTTCGTCGGCGTCTATGGCGGCCAGCGTATTTCCTTCGGCAAAGAATCCTTCCGCCGCTACAACACCAAGCGCGCACCGGGCACAAACGCTGCCACGGTCACCTTCGGCTACGCGGGCGAGCGCTACGCCATCATCCCGCGCTCGCTCGACGCTATCGTGCCGCGCGAGATCATGAACGACGCCAGCCAGTTGCCCGGCCTCGACTTGGCCAGCGACGCGGTGGATCTGGTGCTGGACGTGATGGAGCTCGATCACGAGTACGACTGCGCCGCCCTCGCCCGCGCCGCTGGCAATTACGACAGCGACCACAAGATGGCCCTGGTCGGTGCCGATCGCTGGACCGGCGCCAGCGGCGATCCCTCGAACGATGTCCGTGTCGGCCGCGAAGCGATTCGCGAAAGCATCGGCGTTCGACCCAACATCGCGGTACTGTCGCCGGCCGCGTATTCGGCATGCGAAACCAATGCCGCGATCCTGGACCGCATCAAATACACCGGCCGCGATTCGGTCACCACCGACATCCTCGCGAAGCTCTGGCAGATCAATCAGGTCGTTGTCGGCGAAGCGGTGGGCGCATCCGGCATCGACGATGCTTTCGGCGATGTCTGGGGCGCGGACGTGGTGCTGGCCTACGTGTCCCCGCCGACAGGCGGCAACCGTCGCAACTTGGCGCGTCCTTCCTACGGTTACACCTACGCGATGAATGGCCATCCGCTGGTCGAGAAGCCGCGCTGGGATGGTGGTGCGCGTTCGTGGATCTATGGCGTCAGCGCCGACCGCGAGCCGGTGCTCACCGGCATGACCGCCGGCTACCTGATCCAGAACGCCGGCATGCCAGCGGCCTGATCCCTGCCGAAAGGCTATGTCTGGCCGCTGGCGGTACATATGCCGCCAGCGGCGCAATCGAGAAAGCACAATGACTGAACCCACCGAGCTCTGCTATCCGGTACTGACGCCCTTCAAGTTTGGCGGTGTCATCGTAAAGCCGCCTGCATTCGTTCAGATGCGGCGGGATGCCGCCAACGCATACATCGACGCTGGGGTTATCAGCAACGAAGATAAAGCGGCCCTTGTGCCGGACTCCGACGCGGAGATTGAAGCGCAGCGTCTTGCCAAGCAGCAGGACGCAGCGGATCAGGAAGCCGAAGCGCAGCGTCTTGCTAAGGAACAGACCGCAGCGGATGAGCAGGCGGTCGCCGATCGCAAGGCTGCAGATGAGGCCAAGGCGGCAGGCAGCCGCAAGGCTGGCAAGTAAGAGACGCTGACCATGCCCTACGCAACCCTCCAGAACCTGATCGACCGCTTCGGCGAGGATGAGCTGCTGCGCCTGAGCGACCACGCAGGCAACGGCGCGATCGATGCCAACGTGGTCGACGGGAAGTTGGCCGACGCTGATGCGGAGATCGACGGGTATCTGGCGGGCCGCTACACCCTGCCGTTGCAGACCGTGCCGGAAGCACTGCGGCGTATCGCCTGCGATGTTGCCCGTTATCACCTCCATGACGACCGGGCGACGGAACAGGTCACCAAGCGCTACGACGATGCCATCAAGTTCCTGCGCATGGTGTCGAAGGGTGACGTGCAACTGGGCGTGGATACCGGCGGCAACTCTCCGGTGGTGAGTGCCGCGCCTGATTACTATTCAGAGGCACCGGTGTTCGACCGTGCCTCTTTGCGGGACTTCATAGGGTGAGCAGGATCTCCGATATCGAAGATGTCCTGATTGCTCGCGTGAAGGACCGCTTCGGTGACACGTTGCGCCACGTCGACGCGATCCCGGCCAGCTGGGATGACGAAATGGTGCAGCGCTACCTGATCGGAACGCCCGGCGTCTTCCTGTCTTGGGGCCTCGATCGCGGCATGGGCACAACCGACGTCACCGCCGAGGTGACGTCGCAGTGGCAGTTCACCGTGGTCACCGGGCACGAGGGAAAGGAATCTGCCAGGCGTCGTGGCGACTCGCGTGCGATCGGTGCCTACGACATCGTCGAGCGCCTGATCCCGCTGATGCACGGCTTCACCGTCCCCAACGAGAGCGCCCTGCAATTCGAGAATGCAGACAACCTGTTTTCTGCTGTGAATGAGCGCAAGGGCCTGAGCGTCTACGCCGTGCTGTTTTCGATGCCGATGACGATGGGCGATGTCGTGGACGGCACCAGCGATCTCGATGACTTCCTGACCTTCGAGGCCAGCTACGACCAACAACCCGCTGACGGCCAGCTCGAAGCTGTGGATACCGTCAGCCTTCCTCAGGGCACCCCATGAATATGCTGAATCTTAAGCCTTCCCCTGGCCTTGTTGTCATCGATCCGCAAACGCGCCAGGCGCTGCCCGCAGATGGCGCGCAGGTGGCCGAGTCTTCCTACTGGCTGCGCCGCCTCGACGATGGCGACGTGGTTGAGTTCAACCCGAAGAAAACCAAGCGCGCCGAAGCCTCGGCCGATTCCAGGAGCAAAACATGATCAGCTTCACCAGCATCCCGGTCGGCATCCGCACGCCCGGCAGCTATATCGAATTCGACAACTCGCGGGCCATCCGTGGGCTTCCAGCGCTGAAGCACAAAATCCTGGTGATTGGGCAAAAGCTGTCGGCCGGTACTGCTTCAGGGAACAAGGTCACAAGGGCCTATTCTGCGGCCCAGGCTGAAATCGATTTTGGCCGAGGCAGCATCCTTGCTTCTATGGTCGCTGCAGTAAAAAAAGCAAACCCGTATACCGACTGCTTTGCTGCAGGTGTACCCGATAACGTTGCAGGTGTCGCTGCCACTGGTGCGTTGACGTTCGGTGGTCCGGCAACTGCGGCAGGTACGTTGAATATCTATCTGGGCGGCGTGCGCGTCCAGGTGTTGGTCACGGCAGGCATGACCGATGCCCAGCTTGCAACAGCCGCAGCGGCTGCTATCAATGCCAATACGCAGTTGCACGTGACGGCAAACGCCAATGTGGCTGCATGTGAACTCACCTTCCGCCACAGAGGCGAATTGGGCAACAGCTACGACATCCGTCTGAACTATGCTTTCGGTGAGGCGACTCCGGCTGGCGTGTCTGTTGCAATCACTGCAATGACCGGCGGCACGACAAACAGCAGCCTTGCATCCTTGATCGCCGTAATTGCTGATGAGCAATACGACACCATCATCATGCCGTTCACCGATGCCACAAGCCTCAGTGCGATCGAGGCGGAGATGGCGCGCCGTTGGGGGCCGATGGTGCAGCGCGAAGGGCAGGTGTTTTCTGCTATCAGCGGCACGGTTGGCCAGGCGACCACGCTTGGCGACAGCCGCAACAGCCCGCACGTCACGATCATGGCCAGCGGGAAGTCGCCGACACCGCCGTGGATCTTCGCGGCGGTGACAGGCGCTGTTGATGCCTTCGAGCCCGACCCCGCGCGGCCGCGCCAGACGCTTCCGCTGGTTGGTTGCCTGGCACCGAAAGATACTGACCGGCCGACGCGTGAAGAACGCAACACGATGCTTGGCGAAGGCATCAGCACGTATGTGACCGATGCCGGCGGAATCGTCCGCATCGAGCGCCTGGTGACTACCTACCAGACCAGCCCGAGCGGTGACCCGGATGTGAGCTATCTGGATATCGAGACACTGCGCACCCTCGCCTACATGCGGTCGACTGTCCGCATCAGAATCAACTCGAAGTTCCCACGTCACAAGCTGGCGGATGACGGCACCGCGTATTCGCCTGGTCAAGCCATCGTCACGCCGCTGGAGATCCGTGCCGAGCTGCTGCACCTCGCGCGGGAATGGGAAAGCGCAGGCCTGATGGAGAACTTCGCGCAGTTCCGCACCGATCTGGTGGTGGAGCGCAATGCCACCGACCGCAACCGCGTCGATGCGCTGATTCCGCCGGACCTGGTCAACCAGTTCCGCGTGTTCGCCGCCGCCGTCCAGTTCATTCTGTAAGGAGCCATCATGGCCGCTGCAAAAAGACTCGGGAAAGCCACCATCAAGATCGGTGGCCTCACCCTCGAAACCATGCCGGGTGCAACGCTGGACCCGGGCGGCACTGCCCGCGAAACGCAGGTGGGCGCGAATGAAGTCCTGGGCTACACCGAAAAGCCCAAGCAATCGCGCGTGGAATGCACCGTCAGCATCCGCGCCGGTGTTTCGGTCGCCGATCTGCAGAAGGCCGGCGTCTCGCTGCTGTTCTCCGGCGATACCGGACAGGTCTGGTCGATCGGCAATGCCTGGTGCATCGAGCCGCCCTCGGTCGATAGCGGTGCAGGCACGGCGAAGCTGACTTACGAAGGCACTCCGGCCGAGGAGGTGGGCTGATGGCCAAGACCTCCACCACTGGCACGCTGAAGCGCGGGCTGAAGATCGGCGATGCCTTCCACACGGAGTTCGAGTTCAGTACCGAGATCACGGCGGGCGATTACTTCGCCGCCGAGGATGATGCCGGTGGCCGTACCTCCCTGCGCTTCGATGCGGCACTGGTGGCGCGGCAGTTGGTTCGCATCGGCACATTCAAAGGCCCGTTCAACGCGGCCATGCTGGGCAAGCTCAAGCCCAATGACATGGCGCAACTGATCCGCTTCCGTGAGGCACTGGAGGCCGAGGGAAACGCCGAACCCTCCAGCGAGGAGAGCAGCTCGCTGGAGAAGGCGTGATCGGTAAGAACACCGGTTGGACATTGACAGAGATCAGGGCCATGCCGTTCTCCGAATTCCTCCACTTCGTCGAATACTTCATGGAGCACCCACGTGGCTTCTGATCTGCTCCTCCGCGCACGGCTTTCGCTCGATTCCCAGCAATGGGGATCGGGCTTGCGTTCGGCCGGTGGCCAGCTGAAAGGATTCACCAGCATGGCGCGCCGCGAGATGGGCGCGCTGCGCGACTTCATGAGGAGTACTGCCGGGCGCTTGGCAGGGCTTGCGGGTGGCGTGACGGTCGCTGGCGAGATGATGCGTTCGGCGAAGATGGACCAATCCCTGGCGCGTGTGGGCATCGCTGCCGATCTCTCCTTGACCCAAGTAAGCTCACTTCGGTCTGAGCTACTCAAGCTTGGCAGAGAATCTGGCGAGTCAATTTCCGATCTCGAAGAAGCGGCATCCAGCCTTTTTGCGCAGGGTCTTGGCTACGATTCAGTCACGAATGCCATTGCCAGCATCAATAAAACCCTGCCGATGACGACGGCTTCTGCAAATTCGCTTTCCGATGCATTGGGCGTGACTTCAACCGCCTTCGGATTTGATTTGTCCGAGGCAGGGAAGGCGCAGGAACTGCTCGACAAGATGGCGATGGCGGGCAATCAAGCGAGTGCGGAGCTGCACGATCTTGCGCCACTGGTATCGCGTGTCGGCGTCAATGCAAAAGCAGGCGGCTTCGGTTTCGAGCAGATGCTGGGCTTTCTTGAAGGCCTGTCAGAAATTGAAAAGAACCCGGAGCGTCTGGGAACGCTTGCCGATTCGACGCTCCGACTGTTCACGAACGCCAAGTATCTGAAGGATGCTCAGAAGTCCACGGGCGTGAAGTTCTTCGACACGGACGGGTCTCGCCGTGATCCATTGATTGTGCTTGGAGAGATCAAGAAGCGCATGGATCGCATGCGTACGGATGCCCAGCGCGAAGCATTTCTGTCGAAGGCGTTCGGCAATACGGATCTCGATACGATCAAGGGGCTGCGCACGCTGCTCTCTGGCGACATGCTCACCAAGGTCGGCACATATACCTCCAACATCGGCAACGGCATTGGCACGGTTGAGAAATCATTGCCGCGTGCCTTGGACAATGCGGTTTCACAAAGCGGGCGACTCAAGAACACGCTGATCAGCGCGGCGGATGGCTTTGCTCAGAAGCTCAACGCCGGCATTACAGGCGGTATCCAGAAGCTCATCGATTCAAAGGAACAGGGTGGCTTGGGCCTGAGTGGCGAGCAACTGATGTACGGCAGTGCGGGTGGCCTCGCCGCAGCCTACGTTGGCGGCCGCATGCTGAAAGGTGCAGCCGGAAAACTCCTTGGCGGTACTGCGGGGCTTGCAGGTGGCGTTGCGATGGGGCAAGCCCTGGAGAAAGCAGGCGCTGCAATGCCCGTGTTTGTGGTCGGTGCGGCGCCTGGTGTGTTTTCTGGCGGTGGTGTTGGCGGCATCGGCGCTGCCGGTGGCGGAGCTGCTGGTGGCGCGGCGCTTGGCGGCGCCAAGAAGTGGTTGGCGCGTGGGCTGCTGGCGGGTGGATCTTCAGTTGGCAGCTTGGCGGGCGCTGGCGCTACAGGCGCAGCAACAGTGGCCGGAGGCGTCACGCTTGCAGCAGCTGGTGGTGCGCTTGTAGGAACTGCCGCACAGAAAGCAGCCACCAGCAACCGCTACACCAGGCCTCTGTTCGAGATGAGCACGCGCCCTCAGAACGAAGTCATCATGCGTGTGCTGGCTGCGCTCGGGAACAAGGACGCGAAAGGCATCATGGCGGATCGTGCGCGTCAGCAGAAAATGGATGCCACGATCAACGTGCGCGTCACCGATACGCGTACCACTGCAACGGTTGGACAAGTCAACTTCACTGGCGGCCCCGTCGCGGTGCGTTCGTCCAGCGGCCCGCCGGTTGGCGTGATGATGCGTGAGGGCCGCCGATGAGCTGGCGCGAGCAACTGCTGCCGGCATCGTTCCGTGGCGTTGAGTTCAGCGTCACGCGATCGAACGCCGCCTTCGGGCGGCGTGTCGTCGTGCATGAGTATCCGCTGCGCGATACGCCATACGTTGAAGACCTGGGCCGCCGTGCGCGCGTGATGCGCGTGGACGCCATCATTCTGGGCGATGACTACAGGGTGCGCCGGGATGCGCTGATTGAGGCGATTGAACAGGCCGGCTCCGGCAAGCTGGTGCATCCGTTCTATGGCGAGCTGACAGTCAGCCTTGACGACAGCCCGGCGACGATCGACGAAAGCACCGAGCAGGGCGGCTCCGCCAACATTTCCTTTACGGTTGTCGAGTCGGGCGAGGCGCGCTTTCCGGCAGCGACGGCCGCAACCAGTGACCAGGTAGCGGCCAAGGCCGATGCGGCTGCCAGCATCGCCGGCGAAGGTGTAGAAGACGGCCTGTCGATCAATGGGCTGCCCGCATTTGCAACCGCCAGCGCAGTCGAGCAGTTGGACCGGGGGCTGCGTCTGGTTGAAGTTGCGCTGAGCGCAGCCACCTCGGGCGACTTCCGCAGTGCAGCGCTGGGCCTGATTTCCGGGATGCGGCCGGAGCTGCTGTCGCTGTTGTCGAGCCCGTCAAACCTGATCTCGCGCATGCGCAACATCTTCGAGACGGCGCGCAGTGCGTTCGCGCCGGACAACGGCCTGACGGCGTTCGTCCGGGCCGCCCAGGTGTACGCGGCAGTGAGCCTGCCAGCCGTCCCGACCACGCCCCAGCGCGTGCGTGAGCGCGTGACGTGCGTGCAACTGGAAGGGCTGGTGCGGACCTTGACGGTGTGCCAGGCTGCCGTGTGCTCTGCCGGTGTGGTGTTCCCCGATTACACAACGGCGATCAATACCCGTGACAGCCTGGTCAACGAAATTGACCGGGTGTCCGACACGACAACCGACGACCGCCTGCACCAGTCGCTTGCCGACCTGCGCGCTGCGGTGGTCCGTGACATCAATCAGCGGGCGGCGACGTTGGCGCGTGTGGTGGCGTTTACGCCTGAAGCCACCATGCCTGCGCTGGTAGTGGCCTACCGGCTTTACAACGCAGCAGACCGCGATGCGGAGATCATCGACCGCAACCGCATTGCGCACCCCGGCTTTGTTGCCGGCGGTGTTGCGCTGGAGGTGCTGGATGACGCATGACGTGACGCTCACAGTCGGTGGCATCGCGTATGGCGGATGGAAAACACTACGCGTGCGCCGCAGCCTTGAAGAGGCCGCTGGCAGCTTCGAGCTTGGCGTGAGCGAGATCTGGCCAGAGCAGGTGGCACCGCGCGAGATACGCCAGTACGACGCTTGCGCGCTGTCGCTCAATGGCGAGACGGTGATCACCGGTGCGGTGGACACGATCAGCGCAGGTATGTCCGCGCGCGACCACACTTTCAGCGCCAGCGGGCGCGACAGAAGTGCCGACCTGGTTGACTGCTCGGCGCAGCATGCCAAGGGTGAATGGCGGAATGCGCGCCTCGACCAGATTGCACGGGATCTGGCAACGCCCTATGGCATCGCGGTGAAGGTTGAAGCGAATCTCGGCGCGGTCTTCCCGCAGTGGGCAATTCAAGAGGGTGAGAGTGCGTTCGATTGCATCGAGCGTGCTGCCCGCATGCGCGGCGTGCTGCTGTTGCCGGATGGCGCTGGCGGTTTGGTCTTGGGCAAAGCGGGCACGCAGCGCATCGAGACCGCGCTGGTTGAGGGCGAAAACCTGCTGGAATGCGTGGTGACCAACGATGGTTCACAGCGCTACCAGACATACGTCGTGAAAGGACAGCGCGCCGGCAGCGACACCGCGTCTGGTGCATCGGTGTCTGCTATGAAAGCGACCTCCAAGGACCCCGGCGTTCTACGCGCACGCACGCTAGTGATCGTGGCTGATGATGAGACCGATCTGGCGGGACTGAAGAAGCGCGCCGAGTGGGAAGCGGCTGTGCGTGCTGGCCGGGCGCTGACAGTGCAGTTGACCGTTCAGGGCTGGAGCCATCCGGGCGGCCTTTGGCGCGTCAACAGGGTGGTGCCGCTGCATGCGCCTGCACTGCGGATGGGCCGTGATCTGTTGATCCGCGATGTCGAATATTCCCTGGACCAGGGCGGCGAGATGACCCGCATGACCTTGACGCCGGTTGAGGCTTACACGCCCGAGATCTCGCCGCCGAAAAAGAAGGCGCCACGCCGCAAGCGCAGCCGCGACAGCGATGATGCGGATGCGTTCTCATGAGCATGGCTTCGTTACGGCTGATGGTGAGCCGCGCAGTAATCAAGCTGGTGACCGATGCGGCAAAGCTGCAGAAGGTGCAGATTGGCATGCTTGCCGATGAGGAGCGCGGCGATGTTGAGCGCTTCCAGAACTACGGCTTCACCAGCGTGCCGCATGCAGACGCGGAAGCGATTGCGGTATCGGTGGGCGGTTCTCGCTCGCACATGGTGGTGATCGCAGTTGACGACCGGCGCTATCGACTTGCCGGGCTTGAGGACGGCGAAGTCGCGATCTACACAGATGAAGGCGACAAGATCGTCCTGAAGCGCGGCCGCGAGATCGAGGTGACGGCAGGAACTCGCTTCATCGTCAACGCGCCAGATTCCATCTTCAAGGGCAATGCGCACTTTCAAGGCAACGTCACATGTGACCAGAACGTGAGCGATGCCAACGGTTCGATGCAGGAGATGCGCGACACCTACAACGGGCACAACCATAACGAGACCGGAACCGTGACGGCAGAGCCGAATCAGGAGATGGATTGATGGATCTCGCCCTGGTCTATGACGTTGAGCTGCAGAGCGCAGATATTGCGGTAGCCGATGGGCTGCTGCAGCTGGATGGTGGCCTGCGGACTGCTGTGCTGATCAGCCTCTTCACCGATGCTCGCGCTGATGACGCCGATCTTCTGCCGACTGCCGGCGATGACCGCAGAGGCTGGTGGGCGGATACGTTCGCGCTTGCCGAGGGCGATCGCACTGGCAGCAGGCTCTGGCTGCTGTCCCGCGAGAAAGCCACCAACAAAACACTGGAGCGCGCCCGGGGCTATTCCCGCGACGCTCTGACGTGGCTGATGGAGGATGGCATTGCGTCCAGCATTGAGGTTGCCACCAGTTGGCAGGCCTTGGGCGTGATGCGCATTGACGTTGACCTGACCCCGAACACTACAGGCGCGGCCGCCGAACGCCACACCGTCTTCTGGACACATTCTTATGCCGTTTGAACGCCCTTCAATTCCGACCATCATCGAGCGTGTGACTGCGGATCTGGAGTCGCGCGGCTTTGGTGCCGATACGCGCGTGCGGCGCTCCGTGCTTTACGTGTTGACCCGGGTGATTGCCGGCGTCGCACATGGGCTGTATGGCTTCATCGCTTGGGCCTCGCGCCAGTTTTTGGCGGATACGGCGGATGAGGACAACTTGCTGAGAATCGCGAGCGGTTACCAGATTCTCCGCAATCCCGCGACCAGCGCCGCTGGCAATGTGGTGTTCACCGGTACAAATGGCGTCGTGATTCCTATCGGTCTTCGCCTGCAACGCTCAGATGGCCTTGAGTATCTTGTGACGGCCGAAGGCACTATTTCCGCTGGAGTGGCCACCCTGCCAGTGCAGGCGCAATTAACAGGCGTGGACGGCAATGCAGATGCTGGCGTTCAGCTGGCAATCGCTGCGCAGGTGTCGGGGCTGTCGGCGACCGCTGTGGTTGCTGCTGGATCGATTGCAGGCGGAGCGGACATCGAGAGTGTTGAAAGCGTTCGCGAAAAAGTGTTGACGCATCAGCGCAAACGGCCCCAGGGCGGCGCTGCTCACGACTACGTTACATGGGCGAAGGAAGTGCCAGGTGTGACCCGTGCGTGGTCAAAGCCGCATCTCAATGGGTTGGGAACGATGGGCCTGTTCTTCGTTCGCGATGGCGATGAGAACCCGATCCCAAGCCCGACTGCGGTTACAGCTGTGCAAGCGCACATCGACGGCCTGCGCCCGGTGACGGCGAAAGACTTCACGGTCTATGCGCCTGTGGCGCAACCGACCAACTTTGTGATTGCGCTTGTGCCGGATTCAACGGCCGTCCGCGAGGCAGTTACAGCACAGTTGGAAGATCTTTTCAGGCGTGAGTCTGAGCCGGGCGTGACGATTCCGCTCACGCATTTCGCCGAGGCAATTTCGCTTGCTGCCGGCGAGTTCGATCATGATCTGACGACGCCATCTGCCGATGTGACTGCCGGCGCCGGCTATATGCCCACGATGGGCACGGTGACCTGGGCATGAGTGCAGAGAGCTATCGCCAGCAGATGCAGGCGCTCATGCCGCGAGGCATGGCGTGGTCGCTGGCGCCACTGTCATGGATGACCCGCTTGCTCTCTGGCCTTTCGGCCGAGTTCGCGCGTATTGATGGCCGTGTACGCGATCTCATTCGCGAGTCAGATCCGCGCACAACGATCGAGATGCTGGCGGACTGGGAGCGGGCGCTTGCCTTGCCCGATAACTGTTCCAATATCCTCGCGCCAACATTGCAAGGCCGCCGTGATGATGTGCTGAGCAAGTTGCTCGGTATCGGTGGACAGTCTCGCGCTTACTACATAGCGGTGGCCGCTCGCTTGGGATATGCGATCACGATCGAAGAGTTTGCTCCGTTTCGTGTGGGTAGATCGCGAGTAGGCGGCCGTATCTACAGTCAGGATTGGACATGGGTTTGGCGTGTCTACGGCCCGGCGGTCACCATTACCTCATTCCGCGTCGGCCGCTCCCGCATGGGTGAAAGGCTGCGTTCGTGGGGCAATTCTGCATTGGAATGTCGCCTCAACCAGATCAAGCCGGCACATACACGAATCATTTTTTCTTATCCAGACGCTAACCCACCGCCTCCAGGCGGCTGATTCAGGAGCTATCTTATGCACAAGATTGATGCCCCCGGCCATATCGACAATGAGTTCACTGACGGCAACCCGTTGACGGGCACGGAAGCGACGATGCTCGATGCTGCGTTTTCCAATGCCGTCATGTACGAAATCATCAACGTGATTTTGCACGCGGGTATTTCGCTTGAAAGAGGTACGAACACGCAGCTCCGCGATGCCATTATTTCAATTGTTTCTGGTGGTGGTGAGGCTGTTACCGCCACGGGTGTTTCGATTGCTGATTCCGGTGGTTATTTCAGCGGTACTGAGGTTGAATCTGCTTTGCAGGAGCTTGGGGCTTTTCTGTCTTCCGGCCTTTACCAGGCTGCCCGTTTTCGTCGTAATGTAGTTGTTCTTAGTGGGGCTTCTCAGCAAACAGAGGCTGCTCATTTTGAGCAGGTTCTAGAGATCAGTCATGGCAGTGCTGTGACCTATACGGTTCGCCAAGATTCTGAGATCAGTTCCCCTATTGGAACCAGTATTACGATCTTCCAGTCTGGTGGTGGTGCGATTGAGGTTGTGGCAGGATCTGGCGTTACGGTTTATGCCGGCGCTAGTTTCAATAAGAGAACGATGGAGCAGCACGCTTCAATGGTACTTGTCAAGGTGTCCGCTAACGCTTGGCGTCTTGGCGGAATGTTGGAGGCGTCATCGTGATTCCTTTTTTGCTGCAGCATCGATTGCTTGGCGGTGGCGGGCCCCCTCCAGGAGTAGTTATTAGCCCGCCAGACTGGAGTGATGACAGTTATGAGGCTGCGTCCTATCAGCTCAGTGGCACGGCCACCTCAAATTTGACATTTTCGCTCAATTCTGATGGATCTTATGTCGTTTCGGCTACAAATGAGTTCGGTGTTTCAGTTGTCGCTAGTGGTTATTGGCATTCATCGCCTGCGATAGGCGTCGGCTCTGGCTTTGAAGCTCGGTATGCAGTTACTGGGAGTTCTGGCGGTGGGGTTGTTGCCAATGATGCTTCGGCGTTCGCAAGCCTTTCTGGCGATCTTGCTTTCTCTCTTACGGCTTCTCGCTCAGCTTTTGGTGTGGTAAATGCACTTCGTCTGGTTCTTGCTGAGATCAGGATTGTCGGCGGTTCGGTGGCTGCTTCTGGGCCGTTTTCCGCTGCTGCGTCTGCTGAGGTTGGGTAGTTTTTCCAGCTTCTCAGCTGGATTTGTGGCTTGCTTCAGCCAGCGCTGCCGGCGCCTCTCTGCTGTCTTTCTGGTCGGCTGGCACGGCAAATTCTGGCTGAGCAAGGCCGCCTTTTTGCCGGGATTAACCGTTATTTAAATCCCCTTAAACGGCTCATTTATGACTCTCGCAGCTTGGTTCAAACCTGTTGCGCCTACTTATCAAACCTTTTGCGCCCTTACAATCAGCCCACTGAACCGTGCGCTGACCCATCGCCTCCCTGATCCCCTCTTCATCTCAATCACCTCGAAGGACACCATCATCATGACAATCGCCATTCTGGGTGCCGGCAATGTCGGCAAAGCGCTCGCGCACAACCTTTCTGCACTTGGAGAAAAGCTCTACTTCGGCGTTCCTGATCCCGAAAAATACAGTGAGATCGCCGCCGGCTTCGGTGCGCAGATCGGCATGCCGGATGAGGCGATCACTCATGCCGATATGGTGATTCTCGCCGTGCCGTATGCCGCCGCACTGGACATCGCCGCTGATGTCGACGACTGGAACGGTCGCATCCTGATCGATGCGACCAATCCGATTGCACCGGGTTTCGCCGGGCTGAGCGTCGGCACGACGACATCGGCGGCGGAGCAGATCGCCGAGCGCGCCCACAACGCACGGGTGGTCAAGTGCTTCAACGTCACCGGGGCCGAAAACATGGCCGATCCCCGCAGCGGCAAAGCCGATGTGTTCATGCCTGTTGCCAGCGACGATGCCGATGCGCGTGCATCCGTGATCGCGCTGGCGATGCGCATGGGCTTCGATGCTGCAGATGCGGGTGGCCTGTCGGCGGCGCGCTATCTCGAACCTTTCGCGATGACCTGGATTTATATGGCGTATGCACGCGGAGAAGGGCGCGACTGGGCGTTCTCGAGGACGAAGATGCGCGGCTGATCCTGTCGCGCCCACGCATCAACATAACTGCCGATCCCTGCCGCGACGGCATTGTCGCATCGGTCGGCGGCGCACATTTTTTTTCGAAACTTCAAGAGGATTTGTTCATGGCATTGCACCGCACATCATCAGCACATTGGGAAGGCGATGGACTCGCCGGCACAGGACAGCTGCATACGCAAAGCGGCGTGTTCGACGCCCAGCCATACTCGTTCCAGACGCGTTTCGTTTCCGAAAATGGCAAGGCTGGGACCAATCCGGAAGAACTGATCGCGGCCGCCCACGCCGGCTGTTATGCGATGGCGCTGTCCTTCATGCTTGCGGGTGCAGGCCATCCCGCGAAGCGTCTCGACGTATCGGCGCGGGTCGACATGGACAAGATCGACGGCCATTTCGCGATCATCGGGATCCAGTTGAAGCTCGAAGCCGAGGTGCCCGGGTTGTCCGAAGCCGACGTGCTCGCACTCGCCGAAAAAGCCAAGGCCAGCTGCCCGGTTTCGCAGGCGCTGAAGGCGGTGCCGATCCAACTCGAAGCGCGTGCCGTCTGAGGGCACCGTGCTTGCTGGCGGGTGCCATGTCGCGAAGCGCTTTCGCGCGGACCTCGTCCGCGACTGCAACCGCAACGTAGGAGGCTCACTCTCGTCGGATCCATCCAGATCGCGCTGCACCGCGACTTGACCCGGGCGGTCTAACTTCCGATGCTGGCGGGGCGCCATCCCGGGCGCCCCGCCATGACCGCCCGCCGAGCCCTGCTCGGATGGCAGGCTCCCCACGCGGACAGCCATGACGGCTCACTCCAACGCCTTCGCGAAAGGAGAGTCGCTCATGTCGTACTCCACAGAACATATCCGCAACGTGGCCTTGGCAGGTCACCCTGGCGCCGGCAAAACAACCTTGTTTGAAGCCCTGCTGCATGCCGGCGGCGCAATCCAGACGGCAGGTAGCATCGAGCGCGGGAGCACCGTATCCGATTTCGATGCGATCGAAAAAGAACGCGGCCACTCCGTTGATGCTGCCATCGCCAGCATCGACCACGCACCGCCCGGTCAATCGCTTGCCCATATCAATCTGATCGATACACCCGGTTATCCGGATTTTCGTGGTCCGACGCTATCGGCGCTGGCGGCGGTGGAGACGGTCGTCGTTGTGGTCGATGCTGACATCGGCATCGGCTATGGCACTCGACGGATGATGGAATATGCGCAGGCACGCAAGTTGTGTTGCGTGATCGCCGTCAACAAGATCGATCAGGACGGTGTCGATCTTCGCGTCCTGCTGGATGATTTGCGCGAAACCTTCGGCAACGAGGTATTGCCGCTCAATCTGCCCGCGAACGGCGGCAAGGCGGTGATCGATTGCTTCGGAAACGACGCTGGCGATAGCGATCTTGGGCCGGTCGCGGACTGGCATCAGCGCATCATCGATCAGGTCGTCGAGATCAATGAAGGTGTGATGGACCATTTTCTCGAAGTGGGGGAAGAAGGCCTGAGCGGGCAGGAACTGCACGATGCTTTCGAGCAATGTCTGCGTGAAGGCCATCTTGTGCCCGTGTGTTTTGTCTCTGCACGCAGTGGTGTCGGCGTCAGGGCGTTGCTCGATGTCGCCGAGAAACTCTTTCCGCATCCGGGAGAGGCCAATCCGCCCCCGTTCGTCAAAGGTGTTGGCGAGGCTGCCGTGCCGATTGTGGCGAAAACCGATGCCGATGCGCATGTGATCGCAGATGTATTCAAGATCGTCAACGACCCTTTTGTCGGAAAACTCGGCGTCTTCCGTGTGTATCAGGGCACAGTGAAGAAAGATACGCAGCTGTTCGTCGATGACGGCAAGAAGCCATTCAAGGTTGCGCATCTGTTCAAAATGAAGGGCAAGGATCATGTCGAAGTCGCGCAGGCGATTCCAGGCGATATTGCTGCCGTTGCCAAGATCGATGACCTGCATTTCGATGCGGTGCTGCACGACAGTCATGACGAGGACCACATCCATCTGGCACCGTTGTCATTTCCGAAACCGATGTTCGGCCTTGCGGTGGAAGCGGCCAGCAAGGGGCATGAGCAGAAACTTTCTATTGCCCTGCACAAACTGGCCGAGGAAGATCCGTGTTTTCTCGTCGAACATGAAGTCGAGACCAACGAGACAGTGGCGCGCGGTCTGTCCGACTTGCATCTGCGGATCAATCTGCAGCGTTTGAAGGATCGTTTCAGTGTCGATGTCGAGACGCGTCCGCCGCGCATCGCCTATCGTGAGACCGTGGCGATCAACGCTGACGGCCACTATCGCCACAAGAAACAGACCGGCGGTGCGGGTCAATTCGGCGAAGTGTTCCTGCGCATCGAACCGCTGCCGCGCGGCACTGGCTTCGAGTTTCTCGATGAAGTGAAGGGCGGCACCATTCCGGGCCAATTCATGCCAGCGGTCGAGAAGGGCGTCCGTCAGGTGCTGTCCAGCGGGGCGATCGCGGGTTACCCGATCCAGGATGTGCGGGTGATCGTCTACGACGGCAAGCATCATCCGGTTGACAGCAAGGAAGTCGCCTTCGTTGCTGCAGGCAAGAAAGCGTTTCTGGACGCGGTGCTGAAAGCACGCCCACAGGTGCTCGAACCCATCGTCGATCTGGAAGTTTCTGCACCCGAGTCGCACATGGGCGACATCAGCGGCGGGCTGTCGTCGAAGCGTGCACGCATCAATGGCACCGACAGCCTCCGTGGCGGCGAGATCGTGGTCAAAGCGCAGGTGCCTCTGTCGGAGCTGGAAGGCTATGCCGCAGAGTTGAAATCGGTCACGGCCGGCCGTGGCCGCTACTCGCTGGATTTCAGTCATTACGAGCCGGTCCCGGTGCAGGTGCAGAGTCGACTGGTGGAGGCGTACAAGCCCAGACATGAAGAGGAGTGAGGGCTGTGATTGCTGCCGGGATGCCGCGGAAACAACGCCGCATCCCGGCAGAGCGCTTTTCGAGGCCCCCTGCGTTATGCTCGCCCGATCCCGTCAGGAGCCCGCATGATGATCCGTCGTTCTTTCATCATCGCTGGCGTGCTTCTTTCGGCAACGGCGTGTCGGGAGGAGGCGGGTGTCGGTTCCACCACGACGGTGCAGCCTCCTTTGGAAAACGCGGCGTCATCTTCCGGGCCATCTTCCGGCATGGGCTCCGCGCCAGCATCGTTATCGCAAAAGGACCCGTTGCCGGCCGATCCTGGGCCTGCGCTCGAAGGTCTGATCAACAGCAGCGACACGCTCGCGAGCGCAAAGGCCCGTCTGGGCGACGATATCGTCGTGCCCGAGGAACTGGATGGTCCAGAAGGCGAGACGTTCAGTGGATGGGTGTTGTATCCATTGGCGCCCGGGCGGCGCATCGAGGTCTTTCTTGATGAATCGGGTCTGCACCCGACCGGACTGCGCGTAACGGCTGCCGGTACCTTCTGGACGCGCGCCGACGGCGTGCGCATCGGAATGGACAGCGTCGAATTGCAGGCACTCAACGGCAAGCCTTTCGGTTTTTCCGGCTTCAGTTGGGACTATGGTGGCATCGTGTCCGAGTGGCATGGCGGCAAGCTGGAATCGGGTCCGACCCACCACGGCAGCGTATTGCTGTGCCCACCGGATGATGTGCCGGACGACTATCCGATGGGCGATGCGGAATTCTCTTCCGAGGAACCTCGCGTCCTCAAGCATCCCGCAGTGGTCTGTGAGTACGGCGTGGTGCTTGGCGGATAGAATGGCCCTTCAGGCGTCGTGATGCCGGTGGCACCCTGTAGACGCCTCCCTGTCGCGGACGACGTTCCGCCATTCTTCCCAGTGCGAAACTCCGAATGAAACAATTTCTCGCCACGCTCATCGCTGTCCTCATCGGTGGTTTTCTCGCCCTGTTGGGCTACGACCATTTCATCGTCCAGCCGCGCGAAGCGGCAGCGGCACGCGTTGATCAGCCGCAGGCGCAAGCGCAGGTTGATCTCACCGGGGCCCGTACGGACGCGCAGCAGGTCGCCGCAGAGGTGGAAGCATCGGTGCAGCGGAGCGTTAACGGTGCTCGTGAGGCGATGGACACACAGGCTGCGGAGATGGAGCGTCGCGCATTGATCAGCGAAGCCGTTTCGCGCGCATCGATGTTTCGGGTCTCGTTGGTCGAGTTCTACTTCAGCAACGGGCGTTGGCCGCGGAATGCGGATGAGGCCGGATTGCCGACGCCTGAAGAGGCTCGTGGTGGAGCAGTCCGCTCCGTGGAATTGGGTCAGGGCGGTTCGATCGTGGTCATGTTGGACGATCGCTTCGCCAAGGGCAGCAGGATCATCCTGCGTCCGAGGGCGACATCACCGCATGCGCTCGAATGGGACTGCGAATATCGCGGCGATGCGTTGCTCAAACAGGTGTTGACGCACTGCAAACCGGGTTGAATCAGCCCTGTCGTCTTCGGATCAGTGATGGCCGATCAGTTGCGGCGGACCAGCATCACCGTGATGTTGTCCGAGCCACCGCCATCGAGCGCGGCGGCGACAAGGCCATCGACGCACTCCTGCGCGCTGCATTCGGTGTGAGACAGCACTTTCGAGATGTTGCCGTCGTCGACTTCCTCGGTCAGACCGTCGCTGCAGAGCAGCAGCTGCATGCCAGGGCGCAATTCACCCGAGAGTGTTTCGACGTTGAGGTTCTGGGGGTCGGTCACACCCAGCGCCTGGGTGACCACGTTGCGATGCGGGTGCGTGCGCGCCTGATCGATGGTGATCGCGCCCTGTGAGATCAGTTCCTGCACATAGCTGTGATCGTGCGAGAGCTGCGCCAGTTGACCGTCACGCCAGAGGTAGGCCCGGCTGTCGCCGACCCAGGCCACTTCGAAACGGTTGCCGAGCACACGCAGCGCGACCACGGTGGTGCCCATTGGCAGCGCATCGGTGCGCTGGCGTGAGATGCGGATGATTTCCTCATCGGCGGTACGGATCGCCTGGGACAGCGAGGTGCCCTGGCGAATTTCGCGGACGATCGTTTCGCGGGCGAGCGCGCTGGCGACTTCGCCGTATTCGTGTCCGCCCATGCCGTCGGCGACCAGCCACAGGCCGAGGTCGCTGTCACCGTAATAAGTGTCCTCGTTGAGCTCGCGACGGAGCCCAGCGTGGGTCAGGTGACCGAATTCGATCATGCAACGGCCTTGTGGAAGAGAGTCAGCCATATGTTCGGTGGTATACGCAATTACAGGGTGAGACCGGACAACGGATTGAAAATCAATGTGTTATGTCCCCGGAACAGCGATGCATCGCTCCTGCGGCCTATCGCAGTGAATGCCGTCCCTGATTCGAGGCGCAGTGTGAGCGAGTGGAATCGTACTTCGTCGGCGTCCGTGTATCCATCAAGGGTCATTGGCATTCGATATCCGTATGCGATGCCTCGCTTATTCCATTCGTGGCCATGCATTGACGATCTTGCAGAACAGTTCTGCGGTGCGTTCGGTGTCGTACACCGCCGAATGCGCTTCGGCGCCGTTCCATGCGAACCCTGCTGCATGCACCGCGCGGGCCAATACGGTCTGGCCATAGGCGACACCGGCAAGGCTCACGGTGTCGAACACGCTGAAGGGATGGAACGGATTGCGCTTGTGTTGCGTCCGTGCGACTGCGGCATTGAGGAAATTGAGGTCGAAGTGCGCGTTGTGACCGACCAGGATCGCGCGCTGGCAATCGTATTTCCGTACAGCTGCGCGGACGGCGGCGAAAACATGGTCGAGGGCGTCGCGCTCCGGCTTCGCAAGGCGGAACGGATGGTCTAGGTCGATGCCGGTGATCTGCAGCGATTTCGGGTCGATTTCAGTGCCCGGGGCAGGGATCAGGTGGGCGCTGGCGGTCTCGCCGGGGGTCAATAATCCGTTTTCGTCCAGATCGACCGGCTGTACGGCGATCTCCAGCAAGGCATGTCGATTCCAGTCGAACCCGCCGGTTTCGACATCCACGACGACCGGCAGGTAGCCCCGGAAGCGTTCGGACATCTTTTTGTGGCGGATAGGTGCTGCTGCGGTCTCGTTCATGGATAAAGCCTAACAGACGCCGCCAATGCGTTCGCTCTGTCGACGATCAGTCTTGCCGCGTGCCGAGGATCGTGCCATCCGTGCGCATGAGCGCAAGCATGGCTGCGCCGTCATGCATGAACGTGTCGATGTCAGTTGTGCCTGCCTCTGCGGCCAATGCATGCAACTGTTCGCGGCCAGAGAGGCCGGGCTCTGTTTCCAGCCGCTGCAGCAGGCGGAACGACAGCGGTGTGAGGGCATGGAAGCTGACCGTGCCGTCGGCTTCCCTGCGCAGCATCAGCAGCGTTGGTGTTCGCGGAGCCGTTTCCGGCTGGAAATCCGGGCCGATGCGGTGCACCGGCCAGTCATAGGCCAACGGCCATGCCAGCGGTGATACCTGTGGGCAGCCATCGAGGAGATCGCCAGCTGGATCGTGGCTGATGTCCTCGATGCGGGCTTCGCTGATCTGCAGCGCCAGTTCCACCCATTCGTAGTGCGCCAACGCCTGCAGCCACGGCGGATCTGAGTGCCCCGTATCGCTGCTGGTACGGTTTTCGAGATAGCGCAGAAACTCCCGCGCCAGTTCTGTGAACAGGGGCGTCTGGCAGTCGTGGTCGCGGTAGAACGCGCGGATCAGCGTCTGCCAGCCGTCTGCGCCATAGATTTTTCTCAACACCGGGAAATTGCCGGCGAGCATGCTTTCGACGTTGTTGAAGAACAGTTCGCGATAGATTTTCAGCCGGCGATCTTCAATGCCGTCCGGCGGAGGTGCGTGCTCGGGATCGCGGATGTAAGCGGCCAGCGCGTCCTGCTGTGCGCTCAGCATGGCGTCTCGGCCTGAATCAGGCGGCATGGCGCTGGTCATGCACGGGCGCTCCGGCGATGTGGCGACGGACCTGGCCGAGTTCGTCGAGCAGATCCTCGAACGGCGGCAGGTTGAAATCGCGCTCCAGCAGGGTCGGGCGCGGGCCGAACAGCCGATAGGCCTGTTCGAGGAGTGCCCAGACCTGTGCGTTGACGGCGCTGCCGTGGGTGTCGACCTTGAGGTCTTCGGCTTCGTCATAGTGTCCGGCGACGTGGATATAGGCCACGCGTTCGCCCGGCAACGCGGCAAGGAATGCATCGGCGTCGTAGCGATGATTGGTGGCGTTGACGATGATGTTGTTCACATCGAGCAGCATTAGACAGTCGGCTTCGGCGATGACGGCGTTGATGAAGTCGATTTCGCGCATCCGTTGGAAAGGGGCTGCGTAATAGGAGATGTTTTCGATGGCGATGCGCTGACCGAGGATGTCCTGCGTGCGCTGGATGCGCGAGGCGACATGGCGCACGGATTCTTCGCTGAACGGCAGCGGGAGCAGGTCGTAAAGCTGGCCACGACTGTCGCCGCAAGCGCTGAGATGCTCGCTGTACAGCGGGCAACGATGCGCTTCCATGAATTTGCGCACCTTGAACAGAAAGGTCTCGTCCAGCGGAGCCGGGCCCCCGATCGAGAGCGAGAGGCCGTGACAGACCACCGGATAACGCGACGCCAGATCGGCGAATCCATCGCCAAGCGCGCCACCGACACCGATCCAGTTCTCGGGAGCGGTTTCGAGGAAGTCGAAGCTGCCTGCCGCTGCGCTGCGCATCGCCGGCATCAGCGGGCGGCGTAGGCCGAGGCCGGTGGCATTGGGGGGGAGCGGAACGAACGAGGTCATGTTTTTCAGGTGTCCAAAACGCACCGGGCGGCCGCTATGCGACCGCCCGGGGAGAGTGCCGGCATGCTCAGCAGCATGCCGGCACAGGACGGATCAGATCGAGCCGCCGCACTTGCCTTCACCGCACTTGCCTTCAGCAGCCTTCGTTTCGGTGGTTGCGGCAGCTTTGTCGCCACCACACTTGCCTTCGCCGCATTTGCCTTCGGCAGCCTTCTTGTCGGCGCCGCAGCTGCCTTCGCCGGCCTGCTTCTCAGCGCCGCACTTGCCTTCACCACATTTGCCTTCGGCAGCCTTCTTGTCGGCGCCACAGCTGGCTTCGGCGGCTTTCTTGTCGGCACCACAGCTGGCTTCAGCGGCTTTCTTGTCCGCGCCGCACTTGGCTTCAGTCGCCTTGTCGGCGGTTGCGGCGACATCGGCGCCCAACAGGTAGCCCTGCGCAAGATGGGTCGAGGCAAAGGCGGAGCCAGAGAGCAGCAGACCGCTGGCCAGCGCTGCGGACACGGCGATCGCGACGGGTTTCTTGGTGTTGGACATATCGGTGTTTCTCCTGAATGGTGTGGTCTTGCGTGATGGGATGAGGGTGGGTGAATGCTAACGCGGAACCGGCAACGCGGACATCTGAGGAGCATCCGGTGGCGTGAGGTACTGTCTTGCCAGGCTCCTTGCACGATGTAGACGAGCCTTGGCGGCTTCCGGATGCAGTGTGAGTGCAGACGCGATCTCGGAGATCGAATAGCCTTCGAGATCACGCAGAAGGATGATTTCGCGGTAGTGCGGGGGTAGAGAGGCCAGCGCATTGGCCACATCGCGAACCAGACCGGTGGGTGCGGGGTAGTGCGGGCCTTCGATTTCTTCGAGATCCGATGGCTGCATCAGCACGTAGCGCGTGGCACGTTTCAGCCGGTTGCACTCGCGTTTGACGATCCTGAACAGCCAGGAGGCGTAGGCGTTCAGCTCGCGCAGGGAGTTGATCTTGCGCGACACCAGCAGCAGGCTTTCTTGAACGGCGTCTTCAACGTCGTTGATCGCACAGTGATATTCGGCATAACGTCGTAGATCCTGACGCGATTGCGTCAGGACACGCTCCAAAGCCCGCCGGTCACCGCGACGCGCCAATTCCAGCGACTCTTGAAAATTCTGATCCTGCACCTGTCTCTCCTTTGCGTTCCGCAATCTACGCGGCATCGCGTTTGCGATTGTGCATAAAGAGTTAGGGCGAGTCGATTGCGGTGTGTCGGGGCTGTGGTTCACCCCTTGATATTCAGGTTGGGTTTAACTCGATGACTGCTTGCAGGCCGCAAGTCATCGGGAATATCAGGTCACGGTATTGGTTTCGTCGCGTTTCTCGCGAGCAGGCATCGCGCCTTCGCCGTATTCCTGGAACCAGATGTTCTCGGCAATGTTGGTGGCGTGATCGCCGACACGTTCAAGATTCTTGGCCATGAACAGCAGATGGGTGCAGGGCGTAATCACCCGCGGGTCTTCCATCATGTAGGTCAACAGTTCGCGGAACAGACCGGTGTACTGGGCATCGATTTCGGCGTCTTCGGCATGGACTTGCCGAGCGGCTTCGACATCGCCGTTGCGATATGCCTCGATCACTTTGCGGACCTGGCGGACCACCAGTCGGCCCAGACTACCCAGGCCACGGGTATGCGGCAGGGGCGGGGACAGGTTCAGTGCCATCGACCGTTTGGCGACGTTGGAGGCATAGTCGCCGATGCGTTCGATATCCGAAGCGATGCGCAGCGCAGCGAGCATTTCGCGAAGATCACGCGCCAGCGGGCCGCGCAGCGCGAGTTTCATCGCATCGTGGCTGACCTGCAGCTCCAGGGCGTCGATCGCTTCGTCGTTAGCGATGATCCGTTCGGCGGCCTTGCCGTCACGGCGGTCCACCACGTCCAGCGCAGCTTCCAGTTGCGCGGCGGCCATCTCGCCCATCCGCATGATCTCATCGAGCAGGACCCGGCGTTCGTCGTCGTGGCTCTTGAGGATGTGGTCGTGGGGCTGGGTGTTCATGGGTTTGTCCTGACAGTGCGAAGTGGGTTGGATGGTAGAGATCGTTGCCGTCCATGGCGCCGCGTTGTCGACTGCGGAAGCTCTGGCCCGGTCATCCTTGGCCGTGCGTTCGGAACGCATCGGACGCCTTCATGGCATCCGACCGTGCGTTCCTCACCCAAACCGACCAGTGATGTAGTCCTCGGTCTGCTGCTTCGAGGGTTTCGAGAATATTTTTTCGGTGACGTCGTGTTCGATCAGGTCGCCGAGATACATGAAGGCGGTGTAATCGGAGACACGGGCCGCCTGCTGCATGTTGTGGGTGACGATCGCGATGGTGTAGTCCCGCTTCAGTTCCTCGATCAGCTGCTCGATGCGGCTGGTCGAGATCGGGTCGAGCGCCGATGTCGGCTCATCGAGCAACAGCACGTCCGGGCGCAGCGCGACTGCGCGAGCAATGCACAGACGCTGTTGCTGACCGCCCGAAAGGCCCAGAGCACTCTGCCCGAGCTTGTCCTTCACCTCATCCCAAAGCGCGCCCTGCCGCAGCGCTTCTTCGACACGGGTGTTCATGTCCGCTTTCGACAGGCGTTCGTGGTGACGAATGCCGTAGGCGACGTTCTCGAAGATGGTCATCGGGAACGGCACCGGTTTCTGGAACACCATGCCGACTTTGCTGCGCAGGCGGTTCATCGGGTACTTCGGGTCGAGAATGTTCTCGCCGTCGAGCAGCACTTCGCCCTTTGCTTCCATCTTCGGATAAAGCGCGTAGATGCGGTTGAAGATGCGCAGCAGCGTGGACTTGCCGCAGCCGGAGGGCCCGATCAACGCGGTCACGCGCTTTTCCGGAATATCCAGATTGATGCTTTTGAGCGCGTGGAATTTGTCGTAGTAGAAGTCGAGGTTGCGAGCGGTCAATTTGATCGGAGCGGGCGCAGCGTCTTCCTCGCGATGGGCGGCGACGATGCCGATGCGCTGGGCCGTGTCGGGGGCGTGTCGCGAGTCGTTCATGGACGGAGCCTGAGAGAGATTAGTCATTGGCGATCTTGTTGCGCAGGAGGATGGCACGTGCCACCAGACTGACAGCGAGCACGAAGAGCGTGAGGACGAGCGCGCCGGCCCATGCGATGTGTTCCCAGTTCTCGTAACCACTGCCGGCGAACCGGTACATGACCAGAGGCACGGCCGACATTTCGCTGGTGACGTCGAAGCTCAGGTAACCATTGCCGAACGCGGTGAACAGCAGTGGCGCGGTTTCGCCAGAAATGCGTGCCAGAGCCAACAGGATGCCGGTCACGATGCCCGGCAGCGCGGAGCGATACAGGACCTGCACCGTCACCTTCCACTGCGGCACGCCAAGCGAAAGTGCGGCTTCGCGCATCTGCGTTGGTACCAGTCGCAGCATTTCGTCGGTGGTGCGCACCACGACCGGCAGCACGATGAAAGCAAGCGCGATCGCGCCTGAAATCGCCGAGAAGTTGCCGCGACTGAACTGCATGACAAAGACCGCATACACGAACAGGCCGAGCACGATCGACGGTGCCGAGAGCAGGATGTCGTTGACGAAACGGATCAGCGTGCCGAGCTTGCGGCCGTTACCGTATTCGGCCAGCCATGTGCCGGCGGCGATCCCGAGCGGGGTGCCGAGCAGGATGCCCATGCCGCACATCAGCACGCTGCCGACGAAGGCATTGCGCAGTCCACCCACTTCCAGCGGCGGCGGCTGATCCTGCGTGAACAGTGCAAGATCGATGCCGCCCAGTCCTTTGGCGAGCAAGGTCCAGAGGATCCAGCCCAGAAACGCGAGGCCGAACAGCGCGGCGGCACAGGAGAGTGAGATTGCGACGACATTGACGATACGGCGACGGAGATAGAGCCCACGTGTGGCACTGGATTCGACGCGAGCGACGCTGGCGTTCATATCAGTTGCCCTCCTTGCGTGAAAGCTGCATCAACATCAGACGGGCCGCTGCCAGCACGATGAAGGTCACGATGAACAGCACGAAGCCAAGCAGCAGCAGCGCCGAGCGATACTCTGCCGTGGCTTCACCGAAGTCGTTGGCGATCAGCGCCGCGATGGTGGTGCTGGGTTCGACGAGCGACTTGGTGAACTGCACGTTGTTGCCGATGACGAATGCCACGGCCATCGTTTCGCCGAGCGCGCGGCCGAGGCCGAGGAAGACGCCGCCGATCACAGCCGAGCGGGTGTAGGGCAGCACGATGTCCCAGGCGACTTCCCAGCGCGTCGAACCAAGCGCGTAAGCCGACTCTTTCAGGCGGCCGGGAACCGTGAGGAAAACTTCGCGCATGACCGATGAAATGAACGGGATCACCATGATCGCCAGCACCAGGCCGGAGGTCAGCATGCCGGCACCGATGGGTGGGCCCTCGAACAACGCCCCGATGATCGGCAGTGGGCCAACATGGTCATTGAGCCAAGGCATGATGTTTTCACGCATCACCGGCATCAGGATGAAGAAGCCCCACATGCCGTAGATGATCGACGGAATGCCGGCCAGCAACTCGATCGCGGTGCTCACCGGGGTGCGCAGCCAGCGAGGCGCCACCTCGGTCAGGAAGAATGCGATGCCGAAACTCACCGGCACTGCGATCACCATGGCGATCACGGCAGTCACGATGGTGCCGTAGATCGGGACCAGTGCGCCGTATTTGTTCTCGACAGGGTTCCAGTCGGTGGAGAAGAAGAAGTTCACACCTTCGGACGCGAGCACGCTGCGTCCACCCCAGAGCATCGACAGTGCCGCTCCAGCCAAGGTGAACAGGACGAAGATCGCAACCAGAGTGATCGCGTACCTGAACACGCGATCGTTGCGTGCGTCGCGATGGTCTCGGGTCATGGGCGTCGACAGGGGCAGTTCTGCTGTGCTCATCGCGGTGCTGGTATTCCGGTGAGTGGAGTGTCGATTCTTCGGGCGCACCGCTCAGATGCTGGCATCGTGAGGCGAGCGTATGGCAGCGACGTCCTTGCGCTATGGGATGATTATTATGTTACAGAGGCATGACAAACGCGCCATTCGGTAATGAAAAAGCGGTTGTCGCAAAAAAAAGCGGGCCCGAAGGCCCGCAAAAGAGGGGAGAGAGCGTGTTCAGACGTATCCGGGTGGATCAGTACGACATGGCCTTGGACCAGTAGGCCTCGATCTGCTGGACCAGGCTGTCCGGCAGCGGGACGTAGTCCAGTGCCTTGGCTTGGGCGTCACCATTGGCGTAGACCCAGCGGAAGAATTCCTTGGCGTTCTTGGCGCCCTCGGCATTCTTCGGCTGCTTGTACATCAGGATGAAGTTGGTTGCGGTGATCGGCCAGGCGTTTTCGCCGGGCGCGTTGGTCATGACAAGGTAGAAGTCCTTGGCATTGGCCCAGTCGGCGCTGGCGGCGGCGGCCTGGAAGGTTTCGTCGCTGGGGAGCACGAACTTGCCAGCGGCATTCTTCATGCGCGCATAGGTCATCTTGTTCTGCAACGCGTAGGAAAGCTCGACGTAGCCGACGCCACCCTTGATCTGCTTCACATAGGCGGCGACGCCTTCGTTGCCCTTGCCGCCGATACCGGTCGGCCACTGGACCGCCGTGCCTTCACCGACCGAGGATTTCCACTCGGGGCTGACCTTCGAGAGGAAGTTGACGAAGTTGAAGGTGGTGCCCGAGCCATCGGAGCGGCGGACCACGGTGATCTTGAGCGCCGGCAACTGCACGCCGCCGTTGAGCTCGACGATACGCGGGTCGTTCCACATCTTGACCTTGCCCAGGAAGATGTCGGCCAGCAGGGGGCCGTCGAGCTTCATGGCGCCAGACGCCACACCGGGGACGTTGACCACCGGCACCACGCCGCCGATCACCGATGGGAACTGCGCCAAGCCGAATTTCGCCAGCTCTTCGGGCTTGAGCGGAGCGTCGGACGAACCGAAATCAACCGTGCCGGCCTTGATCTGGGCGATGCCGCCACCGGAGCCGATCGACTGGTAATTCACCTTTTTGCCATTGTCCTTGGCGTAATCGGCCGACCACTTGGTCATCACCGGGAAAACGAACGAAGCACCGGCGCCGGTTACATCGGCAGCGTAGCTGTTGAGGGCGAAGGCGCCGAAGGCGACTGCAGCAGCGGCGCGCAGCTTCATGGAATGCAACAAGGTGGACATGAGGTGGGTCTCCAGAAACGGGTGAAGCCGGATACACGGGATACCGGTATTACATCGGGCGACTGTAACGCTGGGATGATGGATTTGTGACAGTTCTGCAACAAAATTCATAATTGCCAAAACGAGAACAGGCGCGCCGAAGCGCGCCTGTTCAGGCAAAACGGGAGAGCGAGTGCTTACCAGTAGAACTGAGCGCGCGCCTCGATGACGTTCGGGTCATCGCTGACGCCGCGGCGGTCGCTGTTGACCTTCACGTAGTTCAGCATGAGCTTGAAGTTCGAGTGCCAGTACCAGTTCACGCCGGCGGTGATGGTCTTCATGTCGCCGCCCAGCACTGTGCCGTCGTCCAGGTTCAAGGTGTCGTAGCGCAGGCCCAATTGCCACATGCCCTTGGCCGGGTCGGATGGCAGGCCGGTGCTCGGAGTACCGCTCTTGTAGCCCCAAGTCTCGCCGGTCACGTTCCAGACGCCCGAGACGTAGCCGCCGTCGGTGCTGTAGTCGCTGCTACCCGCGTAACGGTTGGCATTCGTGCGCATGTATTCGCCCTGCAGCTTGAACGGGCCATGGATCCAGAGCGCTTCGGCGCCGAGCGTGCTCAGACGGTCGGTCCTGGTCAGGTTGCCGCTGTCGACCAGACGGTTCGAGAAGTCGGCGTTCGGGCGCGAGCGCAGACGCACGGTGTCGTTGTCGGTGTCGTAATCGAGGTAGCTCAGGCCGAGGTGCAGGACATTGCCGCTCTCGTTGATCGGCGCCCAGTAGCCACGCAGACCGAAACCGGGGCCGTGCGCGCGATTGCGGCTCAGCTCGCGACCGAAGTAGGTGGCAGTGACGGCCCAGTTGTCGTCGCCATAATTGTAGGCGGCGCCGACGCGGCGGCTGACGCCGAACAGGTTGGTGATGTTGGCCTTGGCGACGAAATCGTTGTTCTTGGTGCTGGACAGCTCTTCCAGCGAGTTGGGCTGCTTGAACTGGCCGAACTGCACGAAGTGGTTCTTGTTGCCGCCGATCTTGTACTTGGCGTTGACGTCGAGGAACTTGGCCGCCGAAGCGTCATAACCCAGCACCCATTCGATGTTGCCCGGGCCTTTGCCTTTCAACACGAGCTCGGCGCGACGCATGCCGGAGTCGTTTTTCGAGCCGTCGACGCCATCAGCATCGAGATTGACGACATCGTTGCTGTACCAATAGGCGTCGCTCTGGACGAGGCCTTCGAAGGAGACTTCCGAGCCGCCGATGACATCGATGGCGATTTCGGCGTGAGCGAACGGGGCTGCCAACACGCCCAGCACAGCGATTGCGAGGGTCTTGCGGGTAAGTTTCATGATCAAGGATGCCTTTGGGCGTGGAAACCGGGTAAGAGTAGGTTGTGAATATTTCGTTTCTCTTACAGCGCCCATACAAATTTCATGCCACTTATCGGGAACTGCTTTCCCCCGATGTCAGTAATTTGTCAGGAAACTGACACAAGTCACGGATCGGGCAGCGCCAGCATTCGGGTTTGCGTGCTTTGCAGGTATAGCGCCCGTGCAGGATCAGCCAGTGATGCGCATCTTTCAGGAAGACGTCAGGTACGCGGCGCATCAGTGCCTTTTCGACAGACATGACGTCTTTCCCGGGGGCCAGGCCTGTGCGGTTGGCGACCCTGAAGATGTGCGTGTCGACGGCGATGGTGGGTTCTCCAAACGCCGTGTTCAGCACCACGTTCGCGGTCTTTCGGCCAACGCCTGGCAGCGCCTCCAGTGCCGCTCGTTCACGAGGCACTTCACCGGCATGCTGCTCCAGGAGTTGCTGACACATCGCCACGACATTCGCGGCTTTCGTGTTGAACAGCCCGATCGTGGCGATATACGGCTTGAGTCCTTCCACGCCGAGCGCGGCAATGGCTTTCGGCGTATTCGCGACCGGAAAGAGTCGTCGTGTGGCCTTGTTGACCCCGACGTCGGTCGCCTGCGCTGAGAGGATCACCGCGACCAATAATTCGAAGGTGGTGTTGTAAGCGAGTTCGGTCGTCGGCGTCGGGTTGAGTTCTGCCAGCGTCGTGAAAAAGGTCACGATTTCGTCTGGAGTAAGCATGCGCTTGCGTATCTTGCGTTGCTTGGAAGCGGTCATGGATGTGGTCACGGAGAGGCAGTCATAGACACTTGTCGGCCACTTAGTGCCTCGATGCGGCTTTGGCAAGGGCTCGGGACAAGGCTGCAGCGGCAGCGGGCGGCAGGGCGGGTGTTGCTGCTGTACGTGCAGAGGCCGCGATTCCGGAACGCTTGCGAGCACGGGCTTCCGCGCGCGCAGTGAGTCGTACTTCGCGTGTCCGGTAGCGTTCGCGTGCCGCCAGCGCTGCCAAGCGAGCGGTGCGGGCATTCCCGATGCGCACGAATACCTGCGCGCAAACCGCGCAGGTCGAACCGATACCGTCGACTGTATCGGCAATATCGATGTCGAGCAGGCCGAGAGCGATGGCCCGGTCCAGATCGTCGATGGCCAGTGCATCGGCGATCGCGTGGAACTGATCATCGCCGCACGCGGGGCAGGGTCCGGCGATCATCGGCCGCTGAAGCTCGGTTTGCGTCTTTCAAGGAAGGCCTGGGTGCCCTCGCGCATGTCTTCGGTGGAGAACGTCAGGCCGAATTGTGCGCTTTCATATTCCAGGCCTTCTTCAATCCCACATTCGCCGCCGATGTTCACGCAGTCGAGCATGCCGCGCAGGGCGAGCGGAGCGGACATGGCCAGCTGCTCGGCGAGCTTCATCGTTTCAGTTTCAAGTTCAGCCGCAGGCACCACACGGTTGACGATGCCGAGCGCATGTGCACGCGCGGCATCGATCGGCGTGCCCAGCAGGCACAACTCCAGTGTGGCGGCGCGACCGGCAAGCCGCAGCAGGCGCTGGGTGCCGCCGAAGCCCGGGATCAGGCCGAGGTTGATTTCCGGTTGACCGACCTTGGCGGTGTCGGCGGCGATCCGCAGATGACAGGCCATCGCCAGTTCCAGGCCACCGCCCAGCGCGAAGCCGTTGACCATCGCGATCACCGGTTTCGGCATTTTTTCCATCCGCCGCATCATGCGCTGGCCACGCAGCGAGAAATCGCGGCCTTCGACCGGGCTGAGGCCGCTCATTTCGGCGATGTCGGCACCGGCGACAAAGGCTTTCGGGCCAGCTCCGGTCAGTACGACGACGCGCACTGCGGGTTCCGAGGCGGCAGCGTCGAAAGCGACATGCAGGGCATCAAGCGTGGCTGCGTTCAGCGCATTGAGCCGTTCGGGCCGGTCAATGGTGATCCTGCGGATGACACTGCCCCCATCCAGCGGGCGGTCTTCGATCAACAGCGGCGAGGTATTGGCGATGTCTTGGGTCATTGGGGGTAGTCGCTGAAAAGGGAGAGTTTGCCCGCTTGAGGGCGGGAACTTGTGCGCCAAGGGTCGGTCACAGGGCTGTCCTCAGTGGCGGTTAAGTGCTGTGGACAGTATCCTAGCCTGTCGTTTGTACAGTCCATACCGGGGTGGCTTGGCCGCCCCATTCCATGCCGGGTCTCCCGGCGAGTCCATCTTGGAGAGTTACTGAATGAAGTTGCGTCTGCTCGCCGCCGCCACACTGACGGCTCTGGCCCTGACTGCGGGTGCCGCCTCTGCCCAGGACGTGACGTCCGAGAAGGGGAAAGTCAGCTACGCCCTCGGCTATCGCGCCGGTCTCGACATCGCCCGTGTGCTTGCCAACGGCGAACAGATCGATATGACGACCGTGTTGAAGGCATTCCAGGACGCGGCCTCACGTAAAGATCCTGCCGTTGCGCCGGAGCAGCTGAGCGCCGCGATGCAGGCCCTGCAGGGCCGCATGGTCGCCAAGGCCAAAGCCGAGCTGACCAAGCGCGCTGCCGAGAACAAGACCAAGGGCGACGCCTTTCTGGCTCAGAACAAGGGCAAGTCGGGGGTGAAAGTGCTGCCCAGCGGCGTGCAGTACAAAGTGATCGAATCGGGAAGCGGCGCCAAGCCGACCCAGGCGAATCAGGTCACCGTCGAGTTCAAGAGCACGTTGCCTGACGGTACCGTGATCGCCGACACCAGCGTGCCGAGCGAAGGTCAGCCGGCCGGTCCGGTCACCGTGCGTCTGAGCGAAATTCCGCTGCCGGGTCTGCGTGAAGCCCTGCAGATGATGCCGACCGGTGCGCGCTGGGATGTGGCGCTGCCGGGCAGTGCCGCCCACGGCACCACGATCGAACGTGCTGGCGAGATGGCCAATCAGGTCGTCCTGTTCAACATCAAGCTCGTGAGCGTCGGTCCGGTCGTTCCGGCACCGGCCCAGCAGCCGGCGCAGCCGCGCAACTGATCCGAGAGGTCCTGTTTTTCTCGGGATCTTCACATCGCGCCGGCTAGATGCCGGCGCGATGCTTTCAGGCTCCAGCGCATGATGACCGTCCGCCCCGTTCTCACCCCATGCATCGGCGTTTGCACGCTCGATCCTGCTGGCTATTGCGATGGCTGCTTTCGTACTGGCGATGAGATCGCCGGTTGGGTCGCGATGACCGATGCCGAGCGGTCACGCATGATGGAACGTGTACTGCCCGCTCGCGAAGCCAGCCTGAGTGAAGACGCATCGCATCAGGTCTCATCGCCGCAGATCTCATCGACGTGATTGCGACCTTGCCGATGCCCATGCTGTCCAACGCGCTGCATCCGCTTGGCGCGATGCCGTCCACGGCGCCCTGGAATTACGAAGAACTCGCTGATCTGCTCGGCGATGCGCCTGCTGTCGAGGCGGCCGTACTGGTCGGACTGGTACCTCGCGAAGGCGGTCTGCAGGTCTTGCTGACCCGACGTACCGACACCTTGCGGCATCATGCGGGTCAGGTGAGTTTTCCCGGCGGCCGGATCGAGGCCGATGACTTCGACGTCGTCTCGGCCGCACAGCGCGAGGCGCGGGAAGAGATCGGTCTGGCGCCGGAACTCACGTTTCCGCTGGGTTTTCTCGATCCGCTGGTCACCGTCACCGGCTTTCGTGTGTTGCCGGTGGTGGCGCGGATCGACCCCGGTTTCGTGGCGATCCCTGATCCGGGTGAAGTCGCCGAAGTGTTCGAGGTCGATCTCGAATTCCTGATGCGTCCGGACAATCTGGAACGCATTCATATCGATTTCCGTGGGCGTTCCCGTCACGTGCTTCAATTCCGCAGCCCGCCACAGGCGCCGAAACAGCGTATCTGGGGGGTGACTGCCTCGATTCTGTTCAATCTGCGCGAACGGTTGGCGCGGGTCGGGATTTCATGAGTGAAAACCGCGTGAAGGGCGAAAACATGCATGGTTGGACCACGCTGGTGTATCCGCAAACGCTTGTCGATGCGCTCGGCGCTAACGACCTGCGCATCTTCGACTGCCGTTTTGCGCTTATAGACACCAGCGCTGGCGAACACGCCTGGCGCGAAGCCCATCTGCCCGGAGCGCAGTACGCGCATCTGGATCGGGATCTGTCCGGCCCGCATCGTCCCGGCGCGGGCCGTCATCCTTGGCCGGATGCTGCGGCGTTCTGCGACTGGCTTGGCCGTTGTGGCGTGAGTTCGCAGACGCAGGTCGTGGCCTACGACGCCGGCGACGGTGCGTTTGCCGCGCGACTATGGTGGCTCTTGCAGACCTTGGGCCATCGGAAGGCTGCGGTGCTCGATGGTGGTTTCGCGCGTTGGACCGCACTGGGGCTGCCTACCGGCAGCGCCGTTCCAGCATATGCGCCTACCCACTATCGGGGCGAGTTCGATGTGGATCGCCTGCTCGATGCCGGCTCCATCCAGGCGCATGTCGCGGCCGGTGATCTGCTGATCGACGCCCGCGCACCGGAGCGTTTTCGAGGTGAAATCGAACCGATCGACCGTCTTGCGGGGCATGTGCCGGGTGCGATCAACCGGCCTTACGCCGCGAATCTCAGTGAAAGATGCTTCAAGCCTGCGGGCATGCTCGCGGATGAGTTTGCATCCCTGCTGCATGGTCGTTCCCCGGACGATGTCATCGCGATGTGCGGTTCGGGTGTGACTGCCTGCCATCACCTGTTGGCGATGGCGCATGCTGGGCTGCCCGGCGCACGTCTTTTCACTGGCTCATGGAGCGGCTGGATCGAAGATCCCGCGCGTCCGGTTGCCACCGGCCAAGATTGAATGCCCCATACGGAGAGACACGTGATGCATCCCGAAGACACGTCTGCCGCATCGACAACGGTCGAGATCTGGCACAACCCGGCTTGCGGTACATCGCGCAATACCTTGGCGCTGATCCGCCATGTCGGTATCGAGCCGCAGGTGGTCGAGTATCTGAAGGCGCCACCATCGAAACCGCGTTTGGCTGCTGCCATTGCGGCTGCCGGCCTGTCCGTGCGCGACGCGATCCGGCAAAAAGGCACGCCCTGGGCCGAGCTGGGCCTCGACGATCCGACACTTTCGGACGACGTGCTGCTCAACGCGATGGTCGAGCATCCGATCCTCATTAACCGGCCGTTCGTCAGCACACCGGTGGGTGTGCGTCTCTGCCGGCCTTCGGAGCTGGTGCTTGATCTCTTGCCGCCTTGCGACAAACCGTTCACGAAAGAGGACGGTGAAGTGGTGATCGATACTGCGGGCGTCAGGGTGCGCTGAAATGCGTACGCGGATCGGCGTTTCGTTCCGATCCGCACAGCTTTGAATTTGAAGGGTTTACTTCTTCAGCTTTGCCACCAGCGCTTTGAGCGCGGCTTGGGTTTCCGGCTCCCACCAGCGCTCGACGAACCGTTCCAGTTGGATGAGATCGGGCGACAGCGCCTCCACGATGGCGGCCCGGGCGATCGCGCGGGTCTGCAGCATCGGCTGATGCGGCAGTTTCAGTAGTGCTTCCAACCATGCGACCGAGCGCGCTACGACGCTGTCGAGTTCCGCCAGTTCATCCACCAGACCGATCTCGACGGCGCGTTCGGCAGTGACCATTTCACCTGCGATCAGCAGCCGTTCGGCGCGGTACTCGCCGACCACACGCCGCATCAGCCGCTGGATGCCTTCGGGCACCACCAGACCGACCTGGGTTTCATTCAGGCCGATCGCGAACGGGCGTGCGGGATCGACGCTGCGCGCCATCACCCGGTAGTCGCAGCAGAGGGCCAATACGCAGCCGCCAGCCGGCGCATGGCCGGTGATTGCCGCAACCACCGGCATGCGCGATTCCGCGAGCAGTCGTGCTGCGCCGAAGAAAGCCTGCCAGCATTCCATGATCGCGCGGCGATCATCGCCCAGCGACAGCAGGTAGGGGACATCGAGGCCGGCGGAAAAGATCTTGTTGTTGCCGGCGAGCACCACGCCGAGGACGCCGTCGCTGTACGCACCTTCGAGCGCGGCGATCATGGCGCGGCACAGTTCGGGATTGAGGGCATTGACCGGCGCGCGCGCCATGCGCAGGCAGCGGATCGCGCCGAAGTCCTGGACTTCGATCAGAGGTGTTTCGACCAGTGCAGTCATCGTGTCGTGGTGTCGGATAGGGGAGGCGTTATCATAGAGCCATGATCACATTTGCCTATCGTTTCGTCGCAGCCATCCTTTTCGCGCTCATGCTTTGCGCGCCGGTCGCCGCGCGCGAATGCCGCCCGCAGGTACGCGAAGGCTGGGTGCGGATGCCGCCGAATGATATGCCGATGATGGCGGGCTTCGGCCGCATCGTGAACCGGTGCCCGATGCCGGTCACCATCGTTGCCGCGCGCAGTCCTTCATTCGGCAGCGTCGAACTGCATGAAACGCGCCTGGTCGACGGCATCAACCGCATGCGTCCGCTGCCGAAGTTGCGCCTCGCGCCTGATCGCACTGCCGAATTCAAACCTGGTGGCATGCATCTGATGCTGATGCGGCCCAGTGCACCGTTGAAAGCGGGCAGCAAGATCGTGATCGAATTCGAATTGTCCGATGGCGGTACCCTGCTTGGCGAATTCGAGTTGCGCAAGCCGGAACTCTAGATGGCGCTGGACCCTGTCACTCAGGCGTTGTTTGCAGGAGGGCTTTTTTTCAGGCCCTACGTTCGGGGCTGAAGCCGCTCCTGCGGATCCTGTCACGGCGGGCTCAGCCGAGCATGTTTTCTGTCGCGGCGCGCACGGCTTCCGGCAACGGTACGGGACGGCCACTGGCGATTTCAATCCAGACCAGGACCGAGTGCCCGTCGGCATGCGGCCTGCCGTTTTCGTCGACGATGCGGTGGCCCAGCGTCAAACTGCTGTTGCCGACGCGTTCCGCCGACAGCTCCACGAAGACTTTCGAGGGATAAGGAATCGGCAGCCGATAGTTCATCTGCACGGCCGCCAGCAGCGGCGCATACGCGTCGGTGGTCCACGCCTTCACCGAACTTTCGAACCAACGGATCCGCGCTTCTTCGATGTAAGTCATGAAGTTGGCGTTGTTGACGTGGTTGAAGGCGTCAAGATCGCGCCAGCGCAGTTCCAAGGGCATGCGGAAGAGAATCGTCGATGTGTTCATGGCGGGTCTGTGCGTGCTTTTTTCAACAAGGGAGAGGATGCCGTTCAGCGTGCGATGAAGCGGACCATGCGCAGCTCGTCAACGAAGTCGTCTCCGATCCTTACCGCCTGTGGTTCGCGTGCGAATTCGACGAACCCCAGTGATGCGTAGAGGCGGATGGCGCGTTCATTGGTGGCGAGTACGGTCAGCTGGATCTGGCGCAGATCGGTCTGTGCGGAAACTTCGGTGATCAGACGTTCGATCAGTGTCCGGCCGATGCCCGTACCCGCCGCGACGGGTGAGACGAACATGCGGAACACCAGGGCCTTGTGATTGAGCTTGGCCATGGTGTCGCGCTCCAGACTCACGACTCCGACCAGTACGTCGTCAATGAATGCGCCGAGCGTGAAGCTGTCGGCGCTTCCCCGCGTCGGAAGATCGCCGGCACCCGTATCGCTGGCAGCGATCCTGAAGTACTGCGGGAGATCGGTGACGCCGTGTAGCCACAGTTGCCGGTAACGATCGCGGTCGAGTTCGGTCAGCGGACGAATGACGCAAGTGGACGGAGCGGACATGCGCGGTCAGCCTTTCGGCTTCGCTTTGGTTTTCAGTACAGGCACTGATTTC
This sequence comes from Lysobacteraceae bacterium, assembly GCA_041751895.1. Taxonomy (GTDB): domain Bacteria; phylum Pseudomonadota; class Gammaproteobacteria; order Xanthomonadales; family Xanthomonadaceae; genus Lysobacter_I. The sequence goes on from JBGSID010000202.1 coordinate 40,475, forward strand.
GGCTTCGCGGTTTTTTTCGCCCTCGGCGGCAGCGCGCGTTCGGCTTTCGAGGTCATCGATGCCTTCGACGGCGTTTTTTTCGCGGCCTGCGACGGATCGAGCACCTGCGCGAGGAATCGTCCCGTATGCGATTCGGGCATCGCGGCGAGCGTTTCGGGCGTACCTTCGACGAGGATCTGGCCGCCGCGTTGGCCGCCTTCCGGGCCGAGATCGATCACCCAGTCCGCAGTCTTGATCACGTCGAGGTTGTGTTCGATCACTACGATGGTGTTGCCGTCGTCGCGCAGTTTGTGGAGCACGGCGAGCAGATGCTCGATGTCGTGGAAATGCAGGCCGGTGGTGGGCTCGTCGAGGATGTAAAGCGTGCGCCCGGTATCCCGGCGCGACAGTTCCTTCGACAATTTCACGCGCTGGGCTTCACCGCCGGAGAGCGTTGTCGCGGGCTGGCCGAGACGGATATAGCTCAGGCCCACGTCCATCAGCGTTTCGAGCTTGCGCGCGATCGCCGGCAGTGGTTCGAACAGTTTCAGCGCGTCCTCGACGGTCATTTCCAGCACGTCGCGGATGCTGTAACCCTTGTAGAGGATTTCCAGCGTCTCGCGGTTGTAGCGCTTGCCGTGACAGACGTCGCAAGGCACGTACACGTCGGGAAGGAAGTGCATCTCGACCTTGATCAGGCCGTCGCCCTGGCAGGCTTCGCAGCGTCCGCCACGCACGTTGAAGCTGAAGCGTCCCGGCGAGTAGCCGCGTGCGCGGGCTTCCGGCACCTGCGCGAACAGTTCACGCAGCGGTGTGAACAGGCCGGTGTAGGTCGCCGGGTTGCTGCGTGGCGTACGCCCGATCGGCGACTGGTCGATATCGACAACCTTGTCGAACAGATCGAGTCCTTTCACTTCGCGGTACGGCGCGGGTTTGTGCGATGCGCCGTTGATCTCGTTCGCGGCCAGTGCGTACAGGGTGTCGTTGATCAGCGTCGACTTGCCGGAACCGGACACACCGGTGATCGCGGTGAACAGCCCCGCGTGCAGGGTCAGGTCGACATCCTTGAGATTGTTGCCCGATGCTCCGCGCAGGACGAGCTTCATCTTTGGGTTCGGTTTGTGCCGATGCGTCGGAATCTCGATCCGCTTCCTGCCGCTGAGATATTGCCCGGTGAGCGAGCGCGGCGCGTTCAGCAGGTCTTCCACCGTGCCCTGGGCGATGACTTCGCCGCCATGCACGCCCGCGCCGGGACCGATGTCGACGACGTGGTCGGCGAGCCGGATCGCATCCTCGTCATGTTCGACCACGATCACGGTGTTGCCGAGATCGCGCAGACGCGTGAGCGTGCCAAGCAGGCGCTCGTTGTCGCGCTGATGCAGGCCGATCGAGGGTTCGTCGAGGACGTACATCACGCCGACGAGTCCCGCGCCGATCTGCGAGGCCAGACGGATGCGCTGGGCTTCGCCGCCGGACAGAGTGTCGGCCTTGCGTTCGAGGGTCAGATAATCGAGGCCGACGTCGACCAGGAAGGTCAGGCGCTCGCCGATCTCCTTGACGATCTTGACCGCGATTTCGCCGCGCCAGCCCGGCAGCGTCAATTCCTTGAAGAAGGTCAGGGCTTCATCGATCGGCAGGATGACGATCGATGAGAGCGCGCGGTCGGCGACGAAGACGTTGCGGGCTGCGCGATTGAGCCGCGCGCCGCCGCAGTCGGGGCAGGGGCGGGCGCTGATGTATTTGGCCAACTCTTCCCGCACCGCTGCGGATTCGGTTTCACGATATCGGCGTTCGAGGTTGGGAATGATGCCTTCGAAACGGTGCTTGCGTTGGCTTCGGCCGCCGCTGTCGGTGAGATAAGTGAAGGGAATCACTTCGTCGCCGCTGCCGTGCAGCACGGCGTTGCGTGTGGTGTCTTCGAGCTCGTTCCAGTGCGTGTCCACGCTGAAGCCGTAGTGCTTCGCCAGCGACTGGATCAACTGGAAGTAATAGACGTTGCGACGATCCCAGCCGCGCACCGCGCCGGCGGCGAGCGAGAGCTCGGGATGCACCACCACGCGCGACGGGTCGAAGAACTGGCTCACACCGAGGCCGTCGCAGCTCGGGCAGGCGCCGACCGGCGAGTTGAACGAGAACAACCGGGGTTCCAGCTCAGGTAATGCGTAGTCGCAGACCGGGCAGCTGTATTTCGAGGAGAACAGCAGGGCTTCGGCGGCCGCATCGTCCAGCGATTGCACCATCGCCATGCCGTCGCCGAGCTTCAGTGCGGTCTCGAACGATTCGGCGAGCCGCTGTTTGAGGTCTTCACGCGGTTTGAAACGGTCGATGACCGCTTCGATGGTGTGCTTCTGGCGCAGCGCGAGTGGCGGCACCGCATCGATCTCGTACAGCACGCCGTCCACGCGGACGCGCACGTAGCCCTGCGCGCGCAGTTGCTCGAACACCTGCGCATGCTCGCCCTTGCGCTCGCGGATCACCGGCGCGAGCAGCATGTAGCGTTGTTCGCGAGTCTTGCTGTCGTCCGCAAGCGCGATGACCTGGTCGACCATCTGGCTGACGGTCTGCGCTTCCAGCGGGAAATGATGGTCCGGGCAGCGCGGGCTGCCGACGCGTGCGTAAAGCAGGCGCAGGTAGTCGTAGATTTCGGTGATCGTGCCGACCGTCGAGCGCGGATTGTGCGAGGTCGATTTCTGTTCGATCGAGATCGCCGGGCTCAGGCCTTCGATGTGGTCGACATCGGGCTTTTCCATCACGCTGAGGAACTGGCGAGCATAGGCCGACAGCGATTCGACGTAACGACGCTGCCCTTCGGCATAGATCGTGTCGAATGCCAGCGACGACTTGCCGGAGCCGGACAGGCCGGTGATCACGATCAGTTTGTCTCGCGGCAAGTCGAGATCGATGTTCTTGAGGTTGTGGGTACGCGCTCCGCGAATGCGGATGGTGTCCATGGCCATCGATAGGGTGTCCGGGCTGAGGGGGGAGCCGTCGTGCGCCCGGAGATGGTGCCGGACGTGGCGAGAAGCAACCCGCAAGCCTACCCAGACGCCCGGAACAGAGCAAATCCGGTGATGGAACACTGTCGCCCGAGTGAGCGACAGCGTGTGTCGTCAGGTCTAACGCGTCAGCTCGAAGCGCATTGCCGCGCCTTCCGGCGGGGGCAATGCACCTTCGACCGGCGTGCCGTCGGGATTCTGGCCCCAGCCGCGGGTGTCGATCATCGCCGGATTCACGCCGTTGAGGATCAGTTGGACTTTCAGTGCTTCCGCGCGCTGTTTCGACAGGAACATGTCATTGCCGGTGTCTGCTGTGGCGACCACAGGTCCGACGATCAGCATGCGTGTGCCCGGCGGGGCCGCCTTGATGGTGTCGGCGGCCTGTACGACCAGATCCAGACTGTCGGTGCTGACGTTGCCGCCGCCATTCTCGAACTTCAGCGGCATCTGATTCAGTGTTTTCGCGACCACGGCCGGGGCGATCGTCTTGCCGGTCGCCGCTGCGCTGTTGCTGTCGGGCAGTTCGAACAGACCTTCGAGTCGGGCGCCCGGAAATGCCTGTTCGGCGGCGGTGCGCAGGCTGCGACGGCGTTCGAGATCGACATTGCCGCTGAGTACGACGCGGTTGCCCTCGAAGCGCACTGCGGCACCGGTGGCAGGTTCCAGTGCTTTCAGGAAGTCGGGAAGGCCTGCTGTCCACTTGGGCGGATGGGCGCCTTTGTCGACGAGGATGTCGCCAGCGGCCCGGCCAGCGCCATATGCCGACAACAGCGCCTGTTCGATGCGTGATTTGGTGTCGTCGCTGTCGACGGTGCCGTCGAAGCGTACGGTGCCGCTGTTGCTGGCGATGCTGAAATTCGCGTCGAACATCACGCGAGCGGTGTCGGGTGCGGTCTCGGCGGCCGGGGCCGGTGCTGGCGTGCGCTGGCAGCCTGCGATCGCGGCTACTGCCAGGCAGACAATCAACGATTGCCGGCCTGCCGCAGCGATGATGCGCAGGTCGACGGGAAGGGGGGTGCGGCTGGAACGATCTTGCGATGAGTCCATGGGCGAAGCCTCGGTGTTTTGATCAAACGCGGTTCACTTGGTATTTCGAGAAGTGCATTTCGAGAAGTGTTTTCGAGAAGCGTTGTCGAGAGGTCGGCATTCGACGTCCCAGCCCAAAACCCAGCCCGAAACAAAGAGGGCCCGTTGCCGGGCCCTCCAGTCTTGCGATCGCTGCGATTACTTCTTGGCGTTTTTGGCCGAGACGTAATCCACCGAGACATCGTTCGAGCACTCGCTGGTGCCCTGGTTGCAGATCTTGTACGTCATGCTGCCAGTACCGATGATGCGGAAGTTGTCGGTGAACTGGTAGGTATTGCGGCGGGTCGCAAAGATCAAACCATTGCGATAGATGTCGACCTGACGCTTGCCATGTTCCCAGCTCAGTTTCACGCTGGTGCGGTGATTGGTGAGCTGGGTGACGCTCGCCGTTTGGCGGTACGGATAGTTCGCATCGACGAAGCTCGGATACAGCGACACACCGGTGGCGGCCGAGTAACCCTTGAGCGTGACATACCAAGTGCCGCTGCTCGGCGCCGGGAAGAAACAGGTCTCGTTGTTGCCGAAGGCGAACGGACGGCAGTCGAACGAGCTGTTGGTCGGCGGCGTGCCGTACTTCACGTACATATCGGCATCGCCGGTACCGCCATACATCGCGAACAGAAGGTTCGACGCGCCGTTCGGCACTTCGAGCTGATACTTGACGTCGCCGTTCGACGCGACGCTGATGCCGGTAACAGTGACACCGTTTTCAAGCTCGATGGCCGGCGGCGGCGGCGGTGCCGCAGGCGGATCGGACGGCAGCGGGTTGGTCCCGTTGGCCA
>JBGSID010000203.1:0-6831 GCA_041751895.1 Lysobacteraceae bacterium
GCCAGTTCATCGACGCTGCGCGGACGCGCGAGCGCGGCAAGCACACCGAGATCATGCAGCGTGGACAGCGCATGGCCCAGTTGCAGACCTTCGACGAGATCGAGTGCCGACCAGCGCGGCACGTCACCGACCCCGGGGTCGGCGTGCACGGCGTTGCTCGCTTTCGCGCGCTTTCGTGTCACCGCTTCAATGCTCAATGCTGTCGCTCGCGCACATCCAGCTTGCTCGTGTGTGCATCGCGCGGCGGCACCAGAATGCCGGCGCTCACCAGGTCGCGGAAGAATGTCATCTCCACCGCCGCACCGCCGGTGTTGGCGCGGATCATCTCGGCGACGTGATCGCAGCGCTGCGGCTGCGCGAACACGCCAAGAATCGCCTCGACACCTTCGTCGATCCGGTAGGCCTTCGGCTCTCGCTCATCCAACTGCAGCAGATAGATCACACGATCATCGTCATTGTCGTCGAGCAGGCTGTCATCGAGCAGACCGTCGACCGGCACACTGTCGCGGATCCGCGCCAGCCAGCGATCGCAGTCATGCAGATCCGGCAGAATCCGGACACGGTCGCTGAGCACGTAGGCGCGCGGCGCTTCGAAGGCTTCGCGCGCTGCGGGATCGGTGCCGTTCAACGGACGCGCATCGTGCAATTCCAGGCCGAAGCGGAACAGCGAAGCAAGATGATGTCGCGGCCCGAAATGATCGGCGACGAACGCGACGAGCAGCGCCGCGTCCGGCGCCTGCACGCGTTCGCCGTGCGCATCGCGCGCAACGAATTCCGAGAATGCAGCGACGAACGTGCTGAGTTTGCCCTCGAAGCGACGCAGCGCATAGCCGATGACGATCGGGCCGACCCGACGCAGCAGCTCGACGGTCTGCACGGCGAACACATGCGCCTCGCGCGGCAGTTCCGCCGGGTAATGGAAATAGGTCTGGAAGATATCCGGCGTGCCGACGACAAGATCGCGATCGCTGTCGCCGAGCAGATAGCTGTTGTACGGACTGGAATAGCCGTCGTAGCGGACCTCTGCGCCGTGTTCGGTATACATCGGCGTCCCGGGCTCGGGCTGCAGGATATGCAGCTGGGTCAGGCAATTCGAACTGAAGCAGCGACCGATCATGTCCAGCGTGTCGTCCTGGTCCTGGCGGTTTTCCTGCGGATACCCGGTGATGAAGGACGCGGTGGTTTCGATCCCGACCGCTTCGCAGACCTCGAGCATGGGCTCGACCAGATCGACATCCAGTCGCTTCATGGTGATTTGCTGCATCCGCTTGGAGCCGGTTTCGATGCCGAAATACAGACCGACACAGCCGGCCTCGGCCATTTTTTCGACCATCATCGGATTGACGCAGTCCACGCGCGCCGACACCCGCCAGCGGAAGCCGCGACCCTGCACCGCTTCGCAGAACTCCAGCACCTTGCGCTTGTTGACCGTGAACATGTCGTGGTCGAGTTTGAATTCCGAATAGCCGTAGAGCTCGCGCAGCCGCTCCAGCTCCAGCACCAGTCGCTCGGCCGATTTGAGCCGGAAACTGCGCTGGAAAAAACCTGCCGTGGAGCAGAACGTGCACATGAACGGACAACCGCGTCCGGCTTCGATGCGCAACAGATCCAGACCAAGTTCGGCGATCGGATAGTGGTCGTAGCGCAGCAGCGGCAGAGTATCGAGATCTTCGACCTTGGGCTTGCCGGGCGTCATCTGGAACCGGCCCTTGGTATCGCGCCAACTGAGACCCGGAACAGAGATGAAATGACGATCCGGCAGCGCGCGCAGCACGCCGGTGAAGATCTCGTCGGCCTCGTGACGCACGATCAGATCGAACTGCGGGAAGCGCTCGAGAATCGGGCGATCGAGCATGGTCGCGTGCGGACCGCCGAGCAGGATCGGCAGGTCGGGTTCTTCACGACGCAGCAATGCGGCCACATTGATCGCGAACAGGAAACTGCAGCCCAGCGTGGTGAAGCCCACCGCTTCCGGCCGTTGGGCGAGAATTGTTTTCGCCGCGCGCGCGTACAGCATCTCGTCATATTGCAGCTCGCCGCTGCGCAGCAGGCGCTTCGGGTCGTAGATCCGCACCGTATGGCCGTCGGTTTCCGCCGCCGCCGCCAGGGCGAGCAGGCCGAGATGCGGATGCACATCGAGCATGGCCAGATCGCCTTCCTCGGGCATCACCAGATTGTCGACCAGGGTCAGGCGCACTCAGGGCACCTCCGTCGGACCCGGTAGTTCGACGATGCCGAGCGTCGCGAACGTCTGCAGCGCTTCGCGCACGGCGCCGGTCATACCGCGCCCACCACCGAGCTTCCGCGCCAACACCGCCATGGAACGACGGCCATCGAGCAGCGACAGCAGGTAGTAACCGAATGCGTCGAGCACCACGACCGCCGCATCATCGCCATCGGGCGCACGCCAGAAGCATCGATACTCGGGCTGCAACGGCACTTCGCCCAGGTCTGGGACGCTGGCGAACAGCGCATCGGCGAGCGCGCGCGGATCGGACTGCAGTTCCTGCAGCAGGATGTCGCCGCGCACGCGGGGTGCTGCGGCGAGATCAGTGCCGTCAGCATCGCGCGGACCGGACGCGTACCACACCCCCCATCGCGCGACCGCGTCCTCGTAGCGGATCGCATCCCAGAGCAGCGCATGCGCGTGGTTGCCAAGGTCCAGCCAGCCGCCGAGGAATTCGATCAGATCGCGGGCACGCGCCGGCATCGCACCCGCGTAACCCAAGCCCAGCCGCGAACGGAACGCGGCGTAAGCGGCGAAGATCTCGATTTCGATCGCAGCGACGCTCATCAGCCGGAACGTCAACGGCATCATTGGCCGCAGCGGATTGTGGCGCACCTTGACGCTCAGACCGGCGAATTTTCCGAGCGCGGCAAGATCGAGCGCCTGTGGTTCGATCCCCAGTTCGCGCAATGTCTCCGGCTGCTGCCGCCATTGTTCGAGCAGGTGCGGGTGCTCGACACCGGAGGCAAGCACCGCATGGACACGGGCCAGGTCGCTCATGCCGCATCCAGCAGCTGACGCACGCGCTGCATGTGCTGATGCAGGATCGGCTGCGGGAACGCCGCCGACCAGTTGTATTCGACGGTCAGCGCCTGCGGCCTGACTTCGCGCAGCACGTGCTGCAGCATCTCGAACACCAGCGGCGGCGCCGGTGCGGCGTGATCATCCCAGGCGATGCCCGACTGTACGCTAAGCCCGGAGACATGGATCTCGACCACGCGATGCAGCGGAATCCTGCGCAATTCGCGCAGCGGATCGGCGCCGGTGTTGATGCAGGTGATCAGGAAATGGCTGAGGTCGAGCAGCAGGCCGGCGTCGCAGCGGTCGATGACTGCGGCGATGAATTCGGACATCGGCATGGTGCTGCCGGGAATCTCGAAATACTGCGGCGAGTTCTCCAGCAGCAGCGGCGTTGCGCCCAAGTGCGTGCGCGCGGCGGTGAGATTGGCGACGACCCGATCGACCGACGCTTCGCTCAGCTGCGGGCAGACGGTGTAGGTGAGCTGGGTCGGGTCTGTAGGATCGCAATGGCCGTCGTCATGGTGATCGTTACTGCGGTCGTCTTCGAGCGATTCGGCCGACACGAATGCCAGATGTTCGCCGATCCACGGCGTACGCATGCGCGTGGCGAGGTCGGCGATGGCTTCCAGCGTGATCCGCGTCGGCGGCACCGTGCCTGCAACCGACACGCTGGCGCAGTGCAGGATCATCGGAATGCGTTCCTGCAGCGCCGCAACCTCGGGCGTATGCCGCAACTGCTCGAAGGGAACTTCGATGTAGTCGAGATCTTCCGGGTGACTGTCGAGATAGGCGAGCGCGCTCGGGCCATAGGCCAGGCCCAACTGCGTTCTTCCGGAATCCGCCTCGAAGAATCTCACGCTGTGCGCCCCTGATCGGTAACCACGATTCGGCTGATTGAACTCTGTTGCAAATACCTGTTGCAAACACCTGTCCCTGTCGCAAAGACCTGCCGAAAAGACAATGTCGCGAAAGCATGTCGCGAGCACGCCCGGCCCGCGATCCACGAACGCCATCAGGTCATGCCGGGTAGATCGGTTCCGGCTGTATCAGCCGGAACCGAAGCAGCATCAGTCGTATATCCAACCGCTGCCGAGCTTGCCGCCGGCCAGATCGACTTTGCTGAGGGTCACATTGAGCGTGCCCTTTTCGATACAGCGCTGGATCGCTGCGATTTTCTTTTTATCCAGCGGCATCGACAGATGCAGCTTGGGAATCGCGCCTGCCAGCGTAATGCTGGCGGGGCCCGCCGCCGTCACGGCTTTCTTGGTTGTTTTCTTGGCTGCCTTTTTGGCAGCTGGTTTCTTGGTTGTTGCCATTTCCCTGCTCCTCCGTCCTGCGAGTGATGGACGCCTTGTGACGTCCGACGAAACATTCCGAAGCGCGGTTTTTTTGGACAATGTCAGCTTTGAAAACCCGTTCCTCGAAAATCCGTTGTTCGAATATCCTTCCGAAAATCCAGCATGAAAACTGCGATCTCGCGAACATGTCACAGCTTTCTCGGCGCTGTCAACACCCATCATCCGACAGGTCGACGATCCCGCTCACGCCACCGGACAGACGACCGTCTTTGCGAACCGCGCGGGAAGGCTCGTCGGAGGCATCGCGAAAGCGCATCTGCGGATCGTCCGCAGGCATCAGCATGATGTGCACACGCCAGTCCACCGCAGTATCGCCATCGAGCACCCAATCGCCCTCGCGGATCAATGCCATCATCGTCTGTTGCAGCAGACGCATCGCGAGCCCGCGCCCGACGCAGCCGTGTCCGCCCGCCCCGAAGGGAAAATAGGCATATGGAGATGGGCGCAACTGCGGCCACCGCGACGGCAGAAACCGCTGCGGCTGTGGAAACAGCGACGGCTCCCGGTGCGAAAGGAACGGACACAGCAGCACTTCGCAATCCGCAGGCAATCGATGCGAGCCCAACTGCACCGGTTCGCGGGTCATGCGCACCATCAATGCGTTGGGCGTCAGCACCCGCAGCGATTCGCTGAGCACTGCATCGAGTAACGACGAAGTCGCGCCGTTGCGGACATCGGCCTCACGCAAACGCGCACGCAGACCGGGCAATTGACTGAGCGCCAGCAGCGTCCACGCCAGCGCCACCGACACCGGCTCGTTGCAGGACATGAACAAGACATTGGCATGCGCTACGAAGCGGTCTTCGTCGATGACATCCTCGGACGCAGTCGCCAGTGCCGCCAGCGCACCGAAACGTTCGGGATGCGCAGCCTCTGCCCGCGCAGCGCGACGGTAGTCGCGCAACCCCGCATCGACCTCACTACCGACCCGGATCAGGAGATCGCGAGTCGCGGCATCCATCGAATGCCAGGGTGCAGTGGCTTCGCGCCGCAGCTGGAAATACGTCATCAACCGTGCCGGCGACAGCATGCAGGTCGCGCAGTCTCCGAACATCAGGCGCGACGACGCCTGCAGGACCAGATCACGCATCTCTGCCAACAAGGCACCGCTGCGCCGGTGGCGCATGCGGTCGCAAGCGTCGGCGACTGCGGACTTCGCCGCATCGCGCGCGGCCGCTGCGTCGGCGAAAGACAGCACGCGCGCCAGCGGTTGCTTCTGGCGTTCGTGCTCGCTGCCGCGCATCCCGTGCAGGCTTGCGTTGAGATTCTGGAGCGTCGGCGGCAGGCCGAGTCGTACGGCAGCCGACACCGGCAGCACGAAACGATCGATATCGGTGAGCACCGCGCGCTGATGGGCTTCGCCGAAAACCGCGATCACACCGCGACAGTCGGGCGACCGCGACAGCAGCGGGCCGTCGACCGGCAGTGCGTAGAGATCGCCCAGCGAACGGCACCATTGATCCAGATAGCGCATCGGCTCATCGCCGATGGCATCGATATCGGCCGCGAACGGTAGACCGAGCAGACCGTCGTGCGCGCTGGCGCTCATGCCGGGCGCCGTCGGAAGGGTGGCCGTGCGCAGGTGCGCGAAGCGTGGCGGTGTCGTTCCATCTGCCCGGAGTCCTCTGCCTGATTGACCGGTACGTTGGCCAGTACGTTGGCCAGTACGTTGGCCGGGTTCGATCATAGGCCAGTGGCGGCACTGCGAATGGGTTTCGGTCCGGCCAACACGCAGAGCTACCTCTCCTGCAACGACCGCCCGGGCGGCGGCCTGATCACCTATTGCAATCTCTGCAATTGCAGTCTCTGAAGGTCACTCGAACGCAAGACGGCGCCGGAAATACCGGCGCCGTCGGTTGTTGCGGGAAGCACTACTGCGAATCACAGCAGCAGACGAGACTCAGTGCTCGTACGCTGCCTCACCATGCGATGCGATATCGAGACCTTCACGCTCGGCCTCTTCGTTGACGCGCAGGCCTACGGTGTACTTCACGACGGTGAACGCGACCAGCGAAACCACGCCCGACAGCGCGACCGTCACCAGCACGCCCTGCAGCTGGATCCAGACCTGCGAGGCAACGCTGTAATCGGCCACTGCGGTTTCGGTGATGTAGTCCCACAGACCCGCGCCACCGAACCTCGGCGCCGCGAACACACCGGTCAGCAGCGCACCGGTGATGCCGCCGACGCCATGCACGCCGAACACGTCGAGCGTGTCGTCGGCGCGCAGCAGCTTCTTCAGTCCGGTGACGCCCCAGAAGCAGACCACGCCGCCGATGGCGCCGATCGCCAACGCACCCATCAACCCGACCAGACCGCAGGCCGGCGAGCTTCAGCCGCAGGAACTGGCCGTTGCCCAGCAGGTTGCGCTCGGAGATCGAGATGTCGCCGATCACGCCTTCACTCGTCGAGTAGCCGGCACCGAACGACAGCTCGCCCGTGGAC
>JBGSID010000204.1:0-5490 GCA_041751895.1 Lysobacteraceae bacterium
AACGGGAAAATAGCGAACGCATAGTATCCAGACTTTGGTCAAAACTAAACCCTAGCCAGCAGGAGACAAATGTGAAGCAGCGGGCCTTTGTTGCCGCAGCCGGACAAGGCCAGCGGCAGCATGATCGCGAGGATGGCGGAAGCAAGAGCGAGGCGTCGGTTCATCCGCGCAGTGTAGCCGCCATGACGGTTAGACGGAATGCGGCGGCGTTCAGCCGCCGCATCATTCACATCATGATTTGTCAGCCGGAACCACCGCCAGCTGATCGAGCAGGAAGGCGTACATCTCCGCCTGCTCGCGATAGCGGCGGAAGCGACCCGACTTGCCGCCGTGACCGGCGTCCATGTTGGTGCGGAACACCACCGGCAGCTTCGACGTATTCAGATCGCGCAGACGGGCGACATACTTCGCCGGCTCCCAGTACTGCACCTGCGAATCCCACAGACCGGTGCCGACAAACATGGCCGGATACGCCTGCTTCGACAGATTGTCGTAGGGCGAGTAGGTCAGCATGTAGTCGTAGTAGTCCTTCTTCTCGGGATTGCCCCACTCGTCGTATTCGTTGGTGGTCAGCGGGATGCTCGGGTCAAGCATCGTGGTGACCACGTCGACGAACGGCACCTGCGACAGGATCACCCGATAGTTATCCGGCGCCATGTTCGAGATCGCGCCCATCAACAGACCACCGGCACTGCCGCCGTAGGCTGCGACACGATCCTTCGCGGCATAGCCTTTTGCGACCAGTTCGTCGGTGACGTCGATGAAATCGGTGAAGGTGTTCTTCTTGTGGAACAGTTTGCCGTCGTCGTACCACTTGCGGCCCATTTCCTGGCCACCTCGGATGTGCGCGATGGCGTAGACCATGCCTCGATCAAGCAGGCTGACGTTGGTCAGGCTGAAACCAGGGTCGGTCGAACTGCCGTAGCTGCCATACGCGTATTGCAGCATCGCGGCGGTGCCGTCGCGCTTGAAACCTTTGCGGTAAACAAGCGACACAGGAATCTTCGTGCCATCACGGGCCGTTGCCCACACCCGCTCGGTCGTATATTTCGATGCGTCATAACCGATGACCGGCTGTTGCTTGAGCATCCGGCGCTCACCGGTGAGCGTGTTCAACTCGTACGTGGTCGCGGGCGTGGTCATCGACGTGTACGTGTAGCGCAGCCACGGCGTGCCGGGTTCGGCATTGGTGGCGAAGCCCATCGAATACGCGGGCTCGTCGGCCTTCACGAATTCCCCGCCGTCGGACTTGGCAGCATCGTTCTTGAGCAGGCGGATACGTTCCAGACCATCGGAACGTTCGGCGATCGCGGTAAAACCGTCGAACAGGTCGAAGCTGTCAATGAACACATCGTCGCGATGCGCCACCCACTCTTTCCACTCGCTCCGCGATGTCGCGCCGCTGGGCGCCGTCATCAGCTTGTAGTTGGCGGCTGGCTTGCCGTCGGCACCCGGTGCATTGGTGCGGATGACCCAGTGGCCATCGAGATGGTCGGCGTCGTATTCGACATCGCGCTCGCGTGCGGCGAGCACCGTAAAGGCACCGGTCGCCGCTGCCGGCGTGCAACGCATTTCGCTGGAAACCGTGCTTTCGACACCGATACAGATGAACTTGTCGTCGCGGGTCCGGCTGATACCCATGTAGAAACTGTCATCGTGCTCTTCGTAGACCAGCACGTCGTCCTTCGCCGGGGTGCCCAGTACGTGCTTCTTCACGCTGACGGTCAGCAGCGTTTCCGGGTCGTTCTCGATATAGAACAGGGTCTTGTTGTCGTCGGCCCAGACCAGATTCGGCGAGACGCCCTTGATCTCGTCGGGAAACATTTCACCGGTGTCGAGATTCTTGAAGCGGACGGTGTACTGGCGGCGGCCGTTGTCGTCCTCGGCATAGGCCAGCAGGCTGTTGTCCTGACTGACCGCCATGTCGCCGACGTTGTAGTAATTCTTGTCCTTGGCCAGGACATTCACGTCCAGCAGCACCTGATCGTCATCGCCCTGACTGCCATCGGCCGCTGCCTGCGCCCGCAGGTAGACCGGATAGTCTTTCCCCGCCTGGAAACGGCTGAAATACCACCAGCCGCGTTCGCGATATGGCACCGAGTCATCGTTCTGTTTGATGCGGCCGACGATCTCGTTGTAGAGCGTCTCCTGCAGCGGTTTCAACGGCGCCATGACCTGGTCGGCATAGGCATTCTCGGCATCGAGATACCCGAGCATCGCCTTGTCCTCGCGCTTGTCGTCACGCAACCAGTAGTACTCGTCGTTGCGCACGGCGCCATGCGGCGCTTTGACGGTATGCGGCTTCTTGGCGGCATCAGGCGGCGGGAGAGTGGCGGCGAGCGAGGAAAGCGGAAGGGTCATGAGCAGGGCTACGGTGCGGAAGTTCATCATGGAGGGACACGACTCGTGCGTGGCGGAGGGTCCTGCGGAAACAGGAGGCCGCGCGAACGGTTCCGGCCAAGTGACGGCAAGCGGGCGTCGTTCACGTTCACGAAGGATATCAGTGGCACCGCACCACGGGGGCGCGGCGGAGGCTGGATGCCTCCTGGACAGATCACAGGCGCTGCAGGGGCGATGACCACAGACCCGGCTGCGGCGCCTGCAGCGATCGCAATGAAGAGACGGTCGATGAATCCGCGTGATATGGCGTAACCCCGTCAGGCGCACCCTGCTGCGACCTTGCTGCGATCCTGCATGGCGGCGGGGTATGCGGATGGCATGAGCACGGGATGCCGTTTGCCCGCACCCATGCATGCGGCTAGTCTGGGACAGGCACGACAAGCGATTCATCGTTTGTCGTGCAGACACGCGGCACATTGCAGACGCGGCGCGCCGTGATCGACGCTATCGTGATACCGAAGAGATCCCGAAATCACTATAAATTAAGGTCAGATGCCCATCGATTGCGTACGCATACGCAGCACATTGCAGACACGGCGCATCATGATTGAAAGATTTGGATAAAAGACTGGATAAATAGACCGAAACCCCATGAATTAAGGAGTGACTGTATGCCGCATCAAGCTTCAGACGGCCGGGTTCCAGCACCAGGAATGCCGAATGCCTACACCGCCACGGACGCCGACATGCAGACGCATACCGACGCCCAGGCGGAGATCAGGGGAATGACGACACGCCCCGCCGAATTCGACATCACCCACAACCCCAATCGCTATGTCTTTGTCGCCGCGTTCGATGGCACCGGCAACGACGCCACCCAGACCCTGACCGAAGCGACGAATGTCCACGCGCTCTACGATGACTTCGATCGCTTCATCCATGGCGATGGCCCCAACAGTCCCGGTTTCAGCCGCATGCATGCGCGCTACATCGAAGGCCCCGGCACCCAGAGCGGCACCATCGAAAACACGCGCGACAACGCCAGCGGTGCTTCGGTGCAGGACCGCGTCTTCGAAATGTACAAGGATCTCGGCGAAAAGACGCTGCAGTGGAAGAAGGAAAACCCCGACGCCGAAATCAGCGTGGTCACCTTCGGCTTCAGCCGTGGTGCAGTGGAAGCTGCTGAATTCGCCTCGGTGGTCGGCAAATACGGCATCCATGCCAATGTCGAATACGCGGTCCAGAACGATGACGACAGCCGCAACAACACCAGGACCTGGACAGAAGCCCTGCTGCGTCGCCCCGGCACTGTCCCGGCGCTGACCGACTTCCGCAATCTGAGCGATGAAGTGGTCGCCCCCGGCAAGGTGCCGATCGTCGCCGGCCTGTTTGACCCTGTCGCCACCGGCATCGCCGCCGACCGCCATGATCGCGAGCTGCCGAGAAACATCACCGGCGCCCTGCAGATCAGCGCGATCGATGAGCACCGCACCCTCTTCCCGGTCAACGACATCGTCAACGCCAATCTGATCGCCCAGCGCCAGACCGATCCGGGCAATCCTGAGCGCTTCGCCAACGTCAGCGTCGCCGGCTGCCATTCCGACATCGGCGGCGGCTACAGCGATGGCAAGGGCCTTGCCGATTCGTCGAAGAACATGATGGGCACCTACCTCAATGGCGTGCTCGGCCACGAGATCTGCCGCGAAGTCGCTGTCGATCGCGAACAGTGCGTGGTGCATGACTCCAACTCACGGCTCTTCCAATACATGGGACGCCAACAGACCGGCCACTGGTTCGCGGATCGCTCCCAGGCAGGCGTCACCCAGACGCCGGATGGCCAGTACAGCGTCGCCTCAGGCATCGACCCCAATCTGCACGGCAGGTCGCGAGTGGAAATGCCGTCGGTGAACATGCTCAATCAGGCCACCATGGACGACAGCCTGCGGCCGCCCTACGCCAATGTGGAAACGCGTCTGGACCCGCGTCACAACGACGATCACACACCGAGGCCGCCGGAATTCCAGCACGCACTCGAGTCCACCAACCGCGAAATCGATCCGACCAAGCTCCTGCTTGAGAGCTCCACGCGGATCTCGACGCTCATGGACCCGAATGTGAATCCCACCTCCGCCCAGATTCTGCGCGATGCGGCCGGACAACCGGAAACACATGCTTCGCTCCAGGCCATCGGGGATTCACCACAGGGCCGGCTGTCGGCGGCCGTGGCATTGGCTGCAAGCAGGGAGAACATGGACCGGATCGGCGAAATCGCCTTCAATCACGATCGCAGCCAACTGCTCATTGCCGACCGGCGCGACACCCACGGCGATCTGGTGAGCCATGCAACGGTCGATATCGCGACTGCACTGCGGACGCCGATGATCGATTCGATGCGTGAATTGAATCCGGGCATGGCCAGACCGCAGACGATGTACGAACAGGCGCATCAGCAACTGCTAGTGTCGGGCTTCGCCGCTGGCGACCCGCAGGCACTGGTGGACGGTGCCGCACGGATCGCATCCCAGGCACGCCACGATGGCCTGGTCTCGATCGACCGCCTGGAACTCCAGAACAATGGCGGGCACAACGCGGTCGTCGCCCACCAGAACGGAAGGGAGCCATCGCAACCGGTCGAAGCGAATGCGTTCACCGCGCTACAGCCGAATGCGCAGAACGCACAACAGGACGTCCAGGGGCACGGCAACGCTCCTCGGATGCACTGACCGCTTCGGCGGGAGCACACATCGCCAGGCCCGGATTCCGGGCTTGGCGATTCGACCGCACGGCCGCCGTCGCAAACGGCCATTTCAACTTTCTCGGATCGACTCGGGCGAGCCCTGCGCCCATGCGCCGGCATCAACCTGCGATGAGCCGCACCCGCGCGAAATTGCGCTTGCCGACCTGCAGCACACCCTCGAAACCGGTGGCAAACGTGGCATTCGGGTCTTCGACAACCTCACCGTCAACCTTCACCGCGCGCTCCTTGAGCTTGCGTGAGGCCTCTGAATTGCTGGGCGTGATGCCGGCGGCGGTGAGCAGCGCACCGATGCGGATCCCTTCGGCCGGAATGGTCACGTCCTGCAGTGCCAACAGGGTCATGTCGCCCTGCCCGCTGACGGCGGCCTGCCAGCCGGCGATGGCGGTCTCGGC
>JBGSID010000205.1:0-17233 GCA_041751895.1 Lysobacteraceae bacterium
ATGCGCGACCGGTGCACTCGACGCTTCGCTGCGCGTGAGTCTCGACGGCGCATGCAGGCGTGGCGCGACATCTGCGGTGGAAGGCATGCCGCGCTGTTTGTCGCGTTCGCGTTCGATGATCATCCGAAATTCACTTTGGGACTGTTCGACCCGGACGATCTGTGTTTCGCGTGTGGACAACGTCTGCGGTCCCACGATCGCATCGGGCGACGAGGCTTTCGACGCGACGGCTGAAGATGTCGCGACCGCTATCGAGGATCGGTCACGCATCGAAGAGTCACGGATGTCTGGGCGTCGCGGAAGACGTGTGGCACTCAACGCCCGATCGGTCTGCGGCATGGTCGGCATCGCGAGTGCTGGTGCCTTGACCACGGCTTGCTCGGTACGAACCGTTGCGGTTGCCGGTTGTGGCGGTGCGGATGTTGTCGCGCTCGTCTCTCCTGTCCTGTTTCGTGGCGGCGATGGTGGGGGCGCGCTGACGGCCGGAATGCGCGTGGATGACGCAGGCTCGGCGTGACGCATTGCGGGCGCACCGTCCGATGCGGCCGAAGACAGGCTCGGGCGAACCCCGGTTTCCCTCTTGTCGAGTGTGGTGTCGAGTGCAGCCGCAGGCATGCGTGTCCGTGGCTCGAAGAGTCCCGGGCGTCGGCGTTCGAGGGTGGGCAACGGTGCTTGCGCTACATGCGGGCGGTTCCGTGCGATCAGGTGACCGAGGAAGCCACTGTCTGCCGTGTCATGTGGCGCGCCCTTGCTCATGCCTGCACCAGATCTAAATAGAACCGGCGCCGCACGGGAGACAAGCTCAGAATGTCGCGCTCACTCCAGGCGTAATGCCGGGCGAGCAGATGTACTTCAGCCAGCAGATCCTGCGCCCAGTCGTCGAGCTCGCCCCACAGGTAGGCTGCGATATCCATCGTTGCCGACCAGAAATGGCCGCATGCTGGACAGTTCACCGCCATCTGCAGATCGGCGAGCGGATCCTGTTCGGCCATGGCTTCGGTCACGCGCCGCTGCACCTTGATCGGCAGTTGTTGTGGCTCGATCGTCGTGACATTGCATTGCGCCTCGATCACACAGCGCTGCAGCAGCGCTGCAGATACGGTATCGGGGTCGGTCGCGGCGGGCAGTTCGAGCAAGTCATCGCTGCATGGCAGACGAAAACGGACGCTGTACCCACCATGCGCTAGAGACAGGGGTTCACGCGGCTGCGGCAACAACAGGGGCGGCACGCAGATATCGCGCACGGTGAAGCACGATTCCAATCGCTCACCACAGCTGGGGCAGGCTGCAATGGTCTGCAGGTCCGCCCCGAACAACGACTCCTGCAGCAGGAACAGACAGGCATCGCGATCGCCGATGCTGACCCGGCGCCACTGTTCGCTGCTCAGCTCGGGCCACACCGCAGCCAGCAGCCCCAGCGACCGCTCGATCGTGGTCGCGGCATGCAGCGTCTCCCAGACCCGCAGCAGGGTTCCAGTCATGTCCGTGGCGATTGCGGCGCTCATCGATAGCAAGACCTGGCCCGCACTCAAGCCGGCTCGGTATAGGTCGGCTCGGCCGGCTCGACCACGGCGAGATCACGTTCCCAGCCCTCATTCTCAAGCTTGATGTGCTGGATCGCGACTGCGTTGGCGTTGGCATCCAGATCCGGCAACGACTGGAATTCAGACACCCAGCAGCGGAATACGTTGTAGGCGATCGCCAGTTGCCCGGCCTCGTTGTAGACCTCGATGGTCAGATCCTTGCGGAAATCCTTGAGCGAGACTTCCGAGCCCAGACCGGCGCCGAAATTCCAGATCTTGTTCGCCCACTGTTCGAATTCCTTGTCATGGGTGACGCCGCGTTCGAGCGTGATCGCTTCGAACTCGGTGCGGCCCGGTGACTTCCGGCTGCTGCTGGGGTCGCCACCTTCGCGGTGCTTGACCACTTCCGTGGTGCGTTTGAGTGCGCTGACTTTGCTGATCCCAGCGACCGGCTTGCCGTCCCATTTGATCTGGAACTTGAAGTTCTTGTAGGGATCGAAGCGCTGCGCATTGACTGTGAACTGGGCCATGAACGGTTCTCCATGAAGCATGTGCTGCGGATATGTACGGAATCCTGCTTGACTGCGTTTTTTTGCTGCGACGTGTCTTGCGATGTTCGCGCCGGCATCTGCGGCGGTCCGTGCTGCGATGCCGGGTTCATCGGATGCCGATCAAACGTCGATCTGGCCAGCGATCTGCTGCAGTTTCAGGACCACGAATTCAGCCGGTTTCAGCGGCGAGAATCCAACCACGACATTG
This sequence comes from Lysobacteraceae bacterium, assembly GCA_041751895.1. GTDB lineage: Bacteria > Pseudomonadota > Gammaproteobacteria > Xanthomonadales > Xanthomonadaceae > Lysobacter_I. The sequence continues at coordinate 2,283 of JBGSID010000205.1, forward strand.
ACGATGCCCTGATCGATATCGTTCTGGGTCGTGGTTTCCTTGTCGCAGCGGACAAAGTACGCATCCCGTGGCGAACTCCCCTGGAATGCGCCCTGGCGAAACATGTTGTGCATGAACGAACCGACGTTCAGCCGGATCTGCGCCCACAGCGGCTCGTCGTTGGGCTCGAACACCGCCCACTTCAGTCCACGGAACAGACTTTCCTCGATGAACAACGCGGTGCGCCGCACCGGCACGTATTTGTACTCGTCGGCGAGTTGGTCCGAACCACGCAACGTGCGTGAGCCCCAGACCACGCGGCCGCTCGCGGGCAAGGCCCGCAGGCAATTGATGCCGAGTGGATTGAGTTCGCCGTTTTCGGCATCGGTCAACGGTACCGAGAGTTGCGGCACGCCCACGAGACTTGCATCCAGCCCCGCAGGCGCTTTCCATACACCGCGATTGGCGTCGGTTCTGGCGAACACGCCGGCCACCGCGCCGCACGCAGCAAAGGTTTCGATCTGGCCGTCGCGCAGCGGATTGGGCTGGCGAAGGCGCGGGAAGAACAGCGCGGCATTGCGGCTACGGGTGCCGACGGCATCGTTGTTCGCGTCGTTGAAGCCGTCCCGAGCCTTGTCTTTGGTCGTCCAAGTCTTCGGCGCATCGACCAGCAGCATCGCGCGGCGCTTTTCGCAATATGCCGCTGCCGCCGACACCAACCCTGCATCGATGTCGATGCTGTCGTTGACATCGCGATAGGGCGGGATGCACAGCAGATTGAAGATGTCCGTCCGCTCCAGCGCATACAGCCCTTTCTTGTCGGTTTCGCCATTCGCGGGCAAGAAATCCGGTACCGACAACGGCAAACCATCGGACACGGCTTCGGCCGCATCGGCCAAGGCATCATCGAGCACCTGCTTCGCAGCCGCCAATGCAGCGAGCTCCGCAGTGACATCGGCCGATGGATCGGCATTACGCTTGTTGGTCAGCTGCGTCTGCGCCGTCTTGTAGGCGCCCTCCTTGCTGCTGAGCGCATCCTTGCCCGCTGCGATCGCTTCCGTACCCGCTGGCGTGCCGTCGTATTTGATCAGTGCCGAATCCGCCAATACGCGATCGACGCGCCTCGCGCTTTCGATCACGGTGAGATTGAGATACCGCTCCGAGAGGCCAGTGGCCACGTCGCGCACGCTCAGATTGAACAGCGCGGATTTCGCTACACCGAGAGAGGCGGCAGTGACATCCGAGATATTGTTCAGATCGATCTCGACGCGCAGGCCATTGCCCCAACGTCCTTCGCTGCTCGCGATGAAACGGAAATCACCGACGGCAACACTGCGCATCTTCTCCGGCGGCGCTGCCGGGTTCGAATCCGGAATTGGCGTAGTGTCGGGACGATAAAGACGCACGATCACCGCCTGAGAACCGCCGTTGATGAAGAAATCGCGCACGGCGAACCCCAGTGCGGAATCGTTCCATAGACTGCCAAAGCGCGACTCGAAATCGCCGAAACTGTTGACGATGACGGCCTGATCGAGCGGCCCGCGCAAGGCGCGGCCGACAAAGGCCGTGATCGAGGTCGCGACTCCGGTGATGGACCGGACCCCGCTCGAAATTTCCTCGACATAAACGCCCGGGTAGGTGAGCGCAGCTGGCATAACCGTTCTCCTTGCTGTAATTCATGTGGACTGTTTCGGAATATTTTCCGAAGACATTCGGAATAGTTCTGAACCGTGTTACGGCAATCAATCGTCCGGCAGTGGCAATGGTTGCGGATGATGTTCTTTGTCGAGCGCATAGAGCGCAGCGCCATTGGGGAGCCGTTTCAGTTGCAGCACGCCCTGCTCCACCAACTGCTGGAGCACGACTTCGATGCGAGCCTGTGCGGTCACGTAACGCTGTTGCGGCAACCACCAATCGGCGATTCCGTAGAGCGTATCGGCCGCGTATGGATGCCGATCGAGATACGACAGCACGGCTTCTTCGATTTCCGGATCACAACTGCGGCTGTCACAACCGGCTGTTCTCATGTTCGCGACTCCACGTCCGCATGCATGAGGTATCAGCAATGATCATGCCAGCATGAAATTGATCAATAACCGATAAAAATGCCTGAATAACGGTGAAGAAGACGGATTCAAGCGGGTCTTTCCGCACCCGGACAGAAGCGCAGTGGGTACGCAGATACGCAGATACGCAGAAGCGGAACAGCCTTTTCGTTGACACAGAGGTCACGCTTCTCGGGATTCGATGAAGCAGGTCCGCGCTTATCCAGGTTCGCGCGTATCGATGCCATGGCCTGCATTCCTTGTTTCGCGCGTTTACTTCAAACCGGCGTCATCGAATTTCGTTCTATGCCATAGCGTTTGAGCATTTTTCCAAGCTGTCGACGCTCTGTACCTGACAACAGCGCGGCATGGCTGATATTGCCTCGTGCACGGTCCATCAGTGCGATCAGATATTTGCGCTCGAATATCCTGATCGCGTGCTGTTTTGCCTCTGAAAATGCGGTGACTCCGCCATCGATGGCTCGATCTTCTTGAGTCTCGCAACCCAGCTTGCTCCCGGACTCACGCCTGCTTTTCTGCCAGATCGCCGGCTCGGCCAACGCCAACTCTTCCGGACCGATCGTATTGAGATCCGAACGCATGCAGACTCGCAGGATCACGTTTTCAAGTTCGCGTACGTTGCCAGGCCAATCATGTTCCTGCAGCAGTTCGAGCGCTTCAGGGGCCCACGTCCTTTCTTCGAGATCCAATCGCCGGATCGCATCATCGAGCAGATGCCGAGCGATCAGGGCCACATCCTCGCCACGCTCACGCAGCGGCGGCAAAGAAACGCACAATGGATTCAGGCGATAGAACAGATCGCGACGAAAGCACCCTGCCTCCACCGCTGCAGCCAACGAAAGATTGGTCGCGGCGACGATTCTGACATCGGCGATCCGCAACGCACGTTCGCCGACCGCGCGGAATTCGCCATTCTGCAGGAACCGCAGCAATGTGGTCTGCGCATGTGTCGACAACGAATCGATTTCGTCGAGGAACAAGGTGCCCCCGCGCGCATATTCGACCAATCCGGGCTCGCTGCTGCGCGCATCCGTGAATGCTCCGCGACGATGACCGAACAACTCCGATTCGAGCAGGGAATCGGGCAATGCACCGCAATTGACCGGCACGAATGGGCCGAGGCTGCGCGCACTGGCGTAATGGATTTCACGCGCGGCGAGTTCTTTGCCGGTCCCGGTTTCACCTTCGATCAGTACCGGCGCATTGCAAGCGGCATAGCGTCGCAGCAATCCGTGCGCCCGCTGGAAGATTTCCGACCCGCCGATCATCGCAGTCAACCGCCGAGGCGGTGGAGATGCGCTCACGACGATTGATTCATTCATGGGAATCCTTCTCCTTGACGCAAACGCCAGAACTCCGCTGTCATGACAGCGGCGGCCGTGATCCCCTTCCTCCTGCCTAGAACGCAGAAATGACCGTCATGCCGGCCACCCTCTCAAAAGGTCTTGAACATCCCGATCCCGCAATGCGGGGTAGCACCTGAACAACACTGGCGTGTTCGCATTGCCGCACACCGCAATGCTTCGCCACCCCACCACCGCAGCGAGATGACGAAGCGTGTATTCACTGCATTGATGAGAATCCGGCAATACACGGTTGACCATCAATGACGACCGCTTGCAAGACGCACACATGCACGGAAGCTTCAATACTTCCGTGCAGGAGATTTGACGTTCAATTTGAAGTTCTATTGGTGTTCGATGTGACGTTGGGAGAATGCCCACGTGGCATCGTAGAGGCATCGGTCAAAGTGCAATCACAGCCTTGCGTCGGCTGCGCGGGCGCGGATCTCGTCGAAAGTCCAGTCGTGGATCAACCGGCCGTTCTCCCACACGGTCACCATCGCATCATCGAAGCCCAGCGGCTTTTCGATAGCGGACAAGGATTCCGCTTCGGCCGGCACGGATACGGTACGAAAGCTGCCGTATTCGCGATGCATCAGCAGGGTCATGCGGCCACGCTTGCTCTGCTTGCCCTTGTCGGTCACCGGGTCTTTGTAGACATCGACCCATTGGCCATCGACACGTGCCGCCGAGCATTTCAACGCGAACTTCTGGGTATCGCGATTGAGTTGCTGCAACAGGGCACCGCCCATGCCGAACGAGACATTGTCGGTCGCGTAACCGGCACTGGTAACGCGTTCGAGTATCGCGCGAATGCTGTTCGGATTGATGCCGTCGCCTTGGATAACGCGTACATGATTCAGCACCTTGAAACCCTTGCTGTTCACGATGTGACCAAACGCTTCATCGAGCAATTCAAGACACTGATGCACCACCGCGACCGGATCGCCGGAGTCCGGACGGATAACGACGGTCGCTCCGGAGCGGATCACTTCTTCCTTGAGCGTTTTGCCCCAATGCTCACGGATCGCGTGATAGATGTCGTAGCTGTCCGACACCACCGCAACGATCGCACCGGGTTTGGCAAACCGGGTCAACATGTTGCGATAGGCATCGACTTCGCGTTCGCGCCCCCAACTCGTGATGGTGCTGTGCTCGGCAGCAGGTATCGAGAAGCCAGCCATCGGCGCGTGGTAATAGGCCTTTGCGGCAAGCAGGGCCGACACGGTGTCGGTGCCCATGAAGTTCACCAGATGTGCGCATCCGCCAATCGCGGCAGATTCGGCACTGGACACGCCGCGCGCACCGAAGTCATGCAGCTTGAATGGCAATTGTCCGACGGGATCGTCACTGGTGCGTTCCAGAAACTGGCGGATCGTCTGCTTCGCGTGCCAGCTGATCGTGGCAACCGTCACCGGATACCACAGGCGCAACAGCATGGTTTCAAGATACGACGGCACCCAATATGCCTGGGCATCGGTCGACTCGATCGTCACCAACACTTGATGCGTTGGCACCACCATGCCCTCGGGCACTGCACGGATGCGGACCGGCAAATATCCGCCGAGCCTGTCGACGATGTCGCGCCAGCCGGTTTCGTTGAACGGCTCGCCGTGTGCGGCGAAGAGATCGCGCGCCTCGTCGATGTCGGCGTACGTCACGGGTTTGGCAAAATATTCCTTGAGGATCGCCTGCAGACCGAAAAATACGGTGCGATCGTATAAGCCACCACGCGATTCGACGTAGGAAAACGCGGCGTCGGTGCCAGGCGGATATTGCAGCCAGTGGCTGGCCTTGTAACTGTCGGTATTGAGGAGAAGATTTTCGAGGATACGCATGACGGAAGCTCCTTCGCGTCGATGAAGCCGGCGGTCTATCCACCGGCGGGAAAGGTCGCGGTCATCCGCGGCCGATAAAGAATTCCAGGATATGCAGATGGTCTTCGTAGAGTTGCTGTCCCATCTCCAGCGCCTCGCTGACCGGTACCCAGCGCGCCTTGTCGGCATCGTCGCCACCGCGCACATCAGGCAGATCGCCGTTGGGAAACTCGAAGTGGAAAGCGTGGGTCACCGTGCGGCCACGCAGGCTGCGTTCCGGGTGGTCGAACACCTGCTGGTGCTTCAGAGAGCCCTTCAGGACCGGCGCCGGAAGTTTCAATCGTGTTTCCTCGCGCAATTCGCGCAGACACGATGCAAAAATACTTTCATCCTGACCGACGAAGCCACCCGGCAATGCCCACAGACCTTTGCCGGGTTCAGCGCGGCGTCGCACCAGAAGCACGTGCCCTGAATGCACGACGACCGCGTCAGTGGTGATGAACGTCGGCGCGTACGGCGCGTCTTCCCATGCCGCGCGGTATTTCTCTATGAACCGGTATTCCTCGACCAGTTGCGCGAACGCCGGCGAGCTTCTGCGGAAAGCATCAAGCATATCGAACACCGGGCCGGGCACATTGGCACGGATCAGCATCAAACCACCATGACTGTCGAGCCGGTTGGCTTCGAACAGATAGCGACGCAGTTCGGTTGCGGACAGTGTTTCAGTGTGCCGCACGTCGACAAGAGGCCACTGCGGAAATTCGCGCAGGTAATAGCTCGTTGCATCCTTGTCCTGACCGACCAGGCCGATGCGCGCCGTTGCATCGCCGCCATCGGAAGCGACGGCATCGGCGACCGCTCTCTGTACGCTCGCGACCCACTGGCTTTCGTTGTAGAGATGATCGCGCAAGGGTCGGACCAGCAGGCGATCAGCGGCATCGCCGAGCGCGCTCTGGATCATGACTGCGCGTTCTGCGACGGTCCAGGGATTCTTGATCGTACGGGGCGTGTCGGCAGAGCCGATAAGAAAGATCAGTTTGCGCGCTTTGCCCAACGCATGTCGGGCGACGGCGGCATGACCATTGTGGAACGGCTCGAAACGGCCGATGAAAACGAGATAGTCGAAGTCGACTGCTTGCTCTGTGACTTTACGTTCCATGAGGCTCCCTCACGGTAATGGTTGACTGGCGTCGGGTCTGTCCCTTCGCCTGTAAAGAATGTTACGCCGACCAAATTCGGAGTCAAGGCTTACCGCAAGTCTGGAACAGGTCAAGGTCGGGCTTGCGGACATCTGTCGTCACGTCCGCAAGACCCAGCACGCTGTGGAAGAAATTGTCGTGAGACAGCGCATCTTTCCCGCGTCCACGCAGACACGCCAGATCGAGACCACGACGCGCAGCGAAGCGGTCCGATGTCCACAGCTGCATCGCGACATGGGTTTGTTCGCTGGGGGCGATCGCATACGGTGCGCCGTGCAGATACAGGCCATGCTCGCCGAGCGATTCACCGTGATCGGATACGAACAGCATTGCCGGGTCGATCGCCGGATCATCGCGCAGCATGGCTGCCGCGCTGGCGATGATGTGATCACTGTAAAGAATGGTGTTGTCGTAGGTGTTGCGCAACTGCTGGTCGCTGCAGGCCTGTAATTGGTTGCTGCGGCATTCCGGCTTGAATTTCGCAAATTCCGCAGGATAACGGGCGTAGTACGCAGGGCCATGGCTGCCCAGCAGATGGATCACGAAAACGGTGTCGCGTTTCACCGCAGGCAGTTCCTTGCGCAACTGTGTCAGCAGCACTTCATCGAAACAGCCTTCTTCGTTACATACCTTGGGATCATTGGCCTTGCCGAGGAAAATCTCGCGTGCTCGCAGTGCGAGTTTCTTGCTGCCGGTATTGTTGTCCAGCCACGCTGCGTCATAGCCGCCGCGCATCAGTACATCCAGAAGATTTTCGCGGTATTTCGCGACGCCATCCTCGTATTTGCGACGACCGAGATCGGTGAACATGCAGGGCAGCGAGGTCGCGGTGTTGGTCCCACAACTGCTGACATTGCTGAAATTGATGGCACTCAGCGCCTGCATCTTCGCATCGGTTGCGCGATCGTAGCCATTGCTGCCGTAACTCGCTGCTCTCGCGGATTCACCGATCGCGAGCAGGATCACGACAGGGCGGTCACTCGAAGGCAACGCGGCGCCACGGCGCGCGTCGAGACCGATCTGCTCCAGCGGCCGGTTGTCGTTGCGGGCGTGATCGATATAGGACAGATTCGCGGCAAGCAATGCGAACGGGTTTGCGATGTGGCGCAGTTCCATGTGATTGCGCAACAGCGAGGCGATGTCTTTGCCGAAACCTGCGGCAGCGATCGCGACCAGCACGACCGCGACCAGCAACAATTTCAAGCGCGAGAAGATTTCACGCAACGGACGCTGCCAGTCGATCTTGACCCACCACAACAACAGCGCAGGCACAATGCCCAGCCCTCCGATGATGAGCAGCATCCGAAGATTGACCCATTCGCCGGCTTCACGGGCATCGGTCTCGTAGACGCTGGCAAGGGCGTGGCGGTCGATGACTGCGCCGAAATCGCCGATGAAATACGTTGCACCGGCTGCGAGAATCAAGACCAGCGCCAAGCCCGGCTTGAATGTCCAACGCAGACTGAGCGGCAACAACATCAGGATCGTGATCGCTGACAGCGCTGCAGCGATCGACGCGATCACGCCTAGTCCACGAAAACCGGCGAAATCCTGCGCTGCGAAGACGACGCCCCAAAAGCGCGTATTCAGCACGAGGACAATGAAAGCGACGACAAGCAGCAGCAGCGTATTTGCCCTCAGGACAGGGCGAGCGGGTTTCGGGAAGGCAGGCATGGCGGCAGGATGTCAGTCGGGGCTTATGGCAACATTATGTCAATTGCAATTTCTTGCAATGGTTTCGTTTGTTTTGCGTTAAAAGCAGCCATTTCACGGCGCTTGCGGCAACGATTTCATTTCAGCGTCCGCTCGAAAAGCTCGTCGATGCGCCGATATTCGTCGTACCACGCCTCGGGATGCGTGAAGCCATGACGCTCCAGCGGATAGCTCGCCAGCTCCCATCCGCTTTTGCGCAGCTCGATCAGCTTCTGCGTCATCATCACCGAATCCTTGTAGAACACGTTGTCGTCGATCATGCCGTGTGCGATCAACAGATGATCCCGCAGCCCGGCCGCGAATTCGATCGGTGACGACCGTGCATAGGCTTCCGGGTCGATCTCCGGTGTATTGAGGATATTGCTGGTGTATTCGTGGTTGTACTGCGACCAGTCGCTGACCGGGCGCAACGCGGCGCCGGCCTTGAACACGCCGGGTTGCTTGAACAGCGCCATGAAGGCCATGAAACCGCCGTAGCTGCCGCCGTAGATGCCGGCATGCTCGCGATCGCCCTGTCTGTTGGCGACCAGCCAGTCGAGGCCATCCAGATAATCGTGCAACTCCGGCTCACCCATGTGCCGGTAGATGGCGGTGCGCCAGTCGCGGCCGTAACCCTCGGACGCGCGATAGTCGAGATCCAGCACGATATAGCCCTGCTGCACCAGCAGGTTATGGAACATCTGCTCGCGGAAATACGCCGGATATCGGTCGTGCACGTTCTGCAGATAGCCTGCGCCGTGCACGAACATCACGACTGGATAGCGCTTTCCGGGCGCTGGCGTCTTCGGGCCGTAGTACTTGCCCCAGATGGTGCCGGCGCCGTGTTTCGAGGGGACCTGTACGTACTCGGGCGCAAGCCAATCGTGTGCCTTGAACTCGGCGGTGCGCGTATCGGTCAGTTCCCGCGCATCGCCGCCCGCTGTGTCGACGACCGCAAGCTGCGGTGGCAGATAGCTGTCGGAATGGCGGACCAGCAGCTTGCCGCCGTCAGGCGATTCGACGAAATCTTCCACGCCATCCAGCGCGGTGAGCTCGCGTATGGCACCGCCCGCCACCGGCACGTCGCAGACTTCGTAATCGCCCGGCCATGCACGGTTGCACAGGAACCGGAAACGACTGCCATCGGCGGACAGCACCGGCGATGAGGCTTCCCATTGGCCGGAAGTCAGCGCACGCGCCTTGGCGCCATCATGGAGGTAGAGATGGGAGTAACCACTCTCCTCGGACAGATACCACAACGTGCTTCCGTCAGGCAGCCAGCCGAAGTCGTTGTAATTCCAATTGATCCAGGCAGGGTCGGTGAGCCGATGACGGGACTGCAGTTTCGCTGCCTGCAGATCGACGGTCGCCAGCCAGCGGTCCTTGTTGTCCACCGCACGGACCAGCACCGCGACATTGCGGCCGTCATCGCTCCAATGGATGGCTGGGCCGGTGCCATCACCATCGGTTTCGATGCGCACTGCGCGGTTGCCCTTCAGCGGCTCCTGTTGCGCCGATTTACGCAGCGCCGCGAGCGGGTCGGTGCTGATTCCAGGCAACGCATCGAACTTCAGCTCGCTTGCCTTCGCGGCGGCGATATCCACCAGCCACAGCGTGTGCGGCTGCGGTGCATTGCGGCCGACGCGGGTGCGGACCTCATCGAATTCCTCGTAACCGGATTCGGTGACGTATTTCGGCATCTTTCCGGCCTGCCCCTCCTCGCCGCCCTTGGCGATGGTGACGACCAGCAGCCAGCGGCCATCCGGCGACAGCGCGCTGTCTTCGATCTCGACGTTTTTACCGAGATAGACCGGTGCCGGGGCACGGGTACTGTCGGCATTCCGCCAGGCCTCATCCTGTTTGCGGGCGGCATCGCGGCGATCACGGTCGTTCTTCAGGGTATCGATCAGTCGCAGCTGACGGTCGCGAAGATCGTCCGCAGCCGGCGCTTTTCCGGGATTGTCGGCAGCAAGCGCATTCGACGCCTGCATCGCGCCTGTGGCGGCGGCCCAGCGATACCAATCATTGCCGGAACGCCAGACCAGGCCACCATCGCGGCTCCATTGCGGGCGCGAATCCTGTGCTTCGGTACGCGTGAGCTGGGTCAATGCGCCGTTGCGCAGATCGCGCACGAAGATGTCGCCGTTGCGCGCGAACGCCATGCGCACGCGGGTGGCATCGTATGTCGGGCGCGCGGCGTCCAGATCGGCACGCGTGCCATCACTCACCTGTGCGGGCGTGCCGCCCGCCACCGGCACGCGCCAAGTATCGCGAATGGTCGCGCCTTCGCGCTTGCGCACATACAACGCCTGCTTGCCGTCCCACGACCACCATGCCTGATCGACCGCAGTACCGATCCAGTCGGGGTCGGCCATGATCCGCGCCATCGTCAATGGCTGCGCCGGTTGTGCTGCTGCAGCGATCGCGGCAGGCAGGACGAGCAGGGACGTGATCACGATGCGGAATGGAGGTGTAACGCGAGGACAGCTGATGGTCATGGTGCACGACGAATGGCGAACGAAAGTCCGAAGCTTACTGTCACCCGGCACAAATGACAGCGGGCGCAATGGCAGCCGCGCGCGCCGGACAAGAAGCGTACAATGCGCGGCTGGGAGGGCTGGACATTACCGGAGACATCCAAGATGTCGTTCGACGCACTGCTGTTGTCTCGAATCCAGTTCGGATTCGTCATTTCCTTCCACATCCTGTTTCCCGCCTTCACCATCGGACTCGCCAGCTGGCTGGCGTTCCTCGAATGGCGCTGGCTGCGCACGCGCGAATCGGTGTGGCGTGATCTCTACGTGTTCTGGCTGAAGATCTTCGCGGTCTCGTTCGGCATGGGCGTGGTCTCGGGCATCGTGATGAGCTTCCAGTTCGGCACCAACTGGTCGGTGCTCAGCGAGAAAGCCGGCAACATCATCGGCCCGCTGCTCAGTTACGAAGTGCTGACCGCGTTCTTCATGGAAGCGACCTTCCTCGGCGTGATGCTGTTCGGCATGAAACGGGTGTCGGAGAAACTGCATTTCTTCGCCACCTGCATGGTCGCGGCCGGCACGTTGATCTCCACGTTCTGGATCACCTCGGCCAACAGCTGGCTGCAGACACCGGCAGGCTACGAGATCGTCGACGGCATATTCAACCCGGCCGATTGGTGGGCGGTGATCTTCAACCCGTCGTTCCCGTACCGGCTCACGCACATGGTGCTGGCCGCGTTCCTCACCACGTGTTTCGTGATCGGCGGCGTCAGCGCGGCGTATCTGCTGCGCGGGCAGCATCGCGATGCCGCAACGCGGATGCTGAAACTGTCGGTCGCGTTCGGCGCGATCGTGGTGCCGCTGCAGATCCTGGCCGGCGACATGCACGGTCTGAACACGCTGCAACACCAGCCGATGAAGGTCGCGGCGATGGAAGGGCACTGGCACGAGAGCGCACCCGGCGAAGGGGTGCCGCTGGTGGTTTTCGCGGTGCCGAACGCACAGGAAGAACGCAACGACTATGAAGTCGCGATTCCGAAGCTCGGCAGCCTCATCCTCACCCATTCGATGGACGGCACTATCCCGCCGCTGACGTCGGTACCACGTGAAGATCGCCCGCCGGTGGTGCCGGTGTTTTTCTCGTTCCGGCTGATGGTGGGTATCGGCAGCGCGATGCTGGCGCTGGTCATGCTGTCCGCGTTCGCGTGGCGGCGCGGCTGGCTGTTCGACCCGCAGCGCAACGCCAGCCGCTGGCTGCTGCGCGGTTGGAAGACGATGACGCTGTCGGGTTTCGCCGCGATCCTCGCCGGCTGGTACGTCACCGAGATCGGCCGTCAGCCGTACACGGTCTACGGTCTGCTGCGGACGGCAGACTCGAACAGCGCGGTATCGGGCGCTGAGGTCGCATTCTCGCTTGCAGTGTTCGCGCTGGTCTACATCTGCGTGTTCGGCGCCGGCATCTGGTATCTGCTGAAACTCGTGCGCAAAGGCCCGCAGCCGCATGAACCGCTGCCGGATTCCGACGACGGCGACAAAACGCCGGCGCGACCGCTGTCGCTGCCCGATGAAACGATGGAAGGCAATGCAGGAGGTGTGGCATGAGCATGCTTCCTCCGGTTGAGATCTGGCTTCCCGTCGCCTGGTTCGCGGTGATCGCCTTCGGCGTGATGATGTACGTGCTGCTCGATGGCTTCGTGCTGGGGCTCGGCATCCTCGCGCCGTTCGCGGAAGACGACGACCAGCTCGACCACATGATGAACACCGCCGCGCCGATCTGGGACGGCAACGAAACCTGGCTGGTGCTCGGCGGCGCTGGATTGTTGGCGGCGTTTCCGAAGGTCTATGCGCTGGTGCTGTCGGCACTGTATCTGCCGGTGCTTTTGATGCTGATCGCGCTGGTGTTCCGCGGCGTGGCGTTCGAGTTCCGGTTCAAGGCGCACACGCTGCGCCGTGCATGGGGCACGGCGTTCTGGTTGGGCTCGGTGTTCGCGGCGTTCGCACAGGGCGTGATCCTCGGCGCGATCGTCGAAGGCATGCCGCTGCAGGCGGGGAAATACATCGGCGGTGCGTTCGGCTGGTTCAGTCCGTTCTCGATGCTGACCGGTGTCGCGGTCCTGTTTGGTTATGCCTTGCTCGGCAGCACCTGGCTGATCCTGAAAACGGAAGGCAGCCTGCAGAAGATGGCACGGTCCATCGCACGGCCACTGACGCTCAACGTGTTCGCCTTCATCGGCCTGGTCAGCGCATGGCTGCCGTTCCTCAGCAGCCGGGTCATGGCGCGGTGGTTCGAGGGTCATGGTTTCCTGTGGTTGTCGCCGGTACCGCTGCTGGTGCTGTTGGCGACGTGGGCGCTGTGGCGGGCGATTCCGCGCGACGATCAGGACATGCGTCCGTTCCTGTTGAGTCTGTCGCTGTTCCTGCTCGGCTTCGCCGGGTTGCTGCTGGGCATGTGGCCGTACATCGTGCCGCCGGCGCTGACGATCTGGGAGGCCGCAGCACCACCCGCGACGCAGGGCTTCGCCATCGCCGGACTGATCGTGTTGCTACCAGCGATCCTCGGCTACACGTGGTGGTCGTACTCGGTGTTCAAGGGGAAGATCGCGGCGGATGCCGGATATCACTGAAGCCGGAACGATGGATTTGAATTTTGAATCCGGAATTCACCACGACGATCGAATCGTCGAAAACGATCATCGAAAAATCGCAGAAACTGTCAGAACTGACGATGTCGTTTCTGTCATCGTCAGTTCTGACACTGTGTATACAGACAGCAGGAAAAATCCTTAAAAAAGACATCAATCACGTCCTTGCGACTTCCCGCTACGCATAGTTCAACGCGGGGGACCGGTTCGTCGTTCCCGTCACCCCGTGGCACGCAGGATCGTACCGTTCGAGTCGTATCAATCGAGTCGTATCGATCGAATTGTATTGATCTGGCTGCGTTCGTTGCCCTCATGAACCTGTCTACGGAATGGAGCAAGGATATGAACAACAGATCCACCCCGCGCATGCTGTTGGTCGCACTCGCTTTCGCCTGGCTGCCGGCTCACGCCGCAGTCAATCCTTTCGATCAAGTCGGTTTCGAGCACAACGTCTATCTCGAATGCCTGATGGCCAAAGGTGGCGACAACACGGTCTCGCCGTTGAGACGCATCGTCGAAGAATGCGGTTTCGATCCGGGCACCAGCATTGATGATTTCATCGCGGGCTACTCGCAATTCGTCGATGTCGATCCATCCCTGTCTGTCGTCGAACGGATGCGGCCGTATCGCGCCAGATATACCGATGCCCAGTTTTCGTTCTTCGAGAAAATCGATCAGGTCCTGCTGCTCGCCGAGACCCAGGCCGAGGCGGACGCCATGTTCGCGGACCTGGAAGCCGACGCGATTGCGCGCCTCGGTACCCGCACCGCTGCAGAGCGATCGATTTTCGCAGCGTTGAGCACCGCCCGACATTCGCTCGAGTACTGGTCGCTCGCCTATGCCCCGCCTGCTGCTGCGGCGGGTGCGATTTCGCCACAGCGGCTGAAGTGGTGGCAGAAAGTCCTGATCGTGGTCGGTGCGGATCTGCTGGGGGCTGCCGGCGGCACGCTGATCGGCGGTCCTGTCGTCGGCGCCGGCACCGGTGCGGCCAGTTCAACGGGCGCAGCCACGGTGCTGAAAGACTGAAAACATGTCGGCATCGTGCATGGCACAGGAGGCCCGCGTCTTTCGCGGGCCTCTTCACGTTGGAAGGCCAAAAGCAGCTGGCCCAAAACCGTGCTTTCCCGCACAATTCGCGGATAATCTCCACGATATCGGGCAGTTGGGCGATACTTGGATGCATCCGCCGCAGGTCAATCACGCAAGTGATTGATTTGACAGGGGCAAGCCTCTTTTCGGGCTTGTGGCGCCGAGTTTGCCGGTCTCCGCCTTACGGCGGCGTGCCGGTCATGCCCAATCCAGCACCACCACCCTGCATCCACCAAGGCACCCCCGCGCTCGGCCATGCTTGCCTACGTCTACAAGAGCCAACGGAAGGCCGATACCTACCTCTATCTCGCCGCGCGCGACGATTTCGCCTGCCTGCCGGAGCCGCTGCGCGCGCAACTCGGCGGGCTGCAGTTCGTACTTGAAGTCGAACTCACCCCGGATCGCAAGTTGGCGCAGGCAGATCCTGCGGTCGTCCTCGCGAATCTCGTTGCTCGCCGCTTCCATCTGCAGTTGCCGGCCACCATGGCCGACCCGATGACCGAGGATTGGGGCACGGATGGCTGAGGACAGCACCTTGAATACCGCGCCGCCGATGGCCAGGTTCGGCTTGGCGGCGCTGTTCAGTGGTCTCGCACTGACGGCGCTGGCCGGCGTGGGTGCCGCCGTAGTCGGTGGCACCGCCGGTGGCG
>JBGSID010000206.1:0-5069 GCA_041751895.1 Lysobacteraceae bacterium
CGTCGGGGCTGCAGTCGCTGCGCATCGCCGCCCGGGCGCTGGCGCGTGACGAGCTCGACGCCGCCCTCGTAGGCGCGGTCGATCTCGGCTGCGAACCGGTGCAGCGTGCAGCCGGTGCAAAAACACCGGGCGATGCGGCCGTTTGTCTGGTGATCAAGCGCCTCGAAGACGCCCGTCGCGACGGCGACCGTATCTACGCCTCCTTCGACATCGAGACAACGACTGATTCAGCGGACGACGCCCTCGCCATGCGGTTCGGCGAGGGTGGTGTCGATCTCGGCGAGCGCTTCGGCACCGCCCCTGCGGCCAGCGACCTGCTGCACGTGGCTGCGGCGGCGCTATGCCTGCAACAACGCTGCGGGCTCGATGGCGCGCCATTGCTCGACAACACCGCAGTACATGCCGAAATGCGATGGGCCGATGGTCAGCACCTGAGGCTCGCATCCGTCCCGCATTCAAATGTCATGGCGCGGGAACCGGAGGCACGGCTGCGCTGTTTTGCCGGCGCCGACAAGGCGCGCGTCATCGCGGCATTGCGCGCCGGCAATGAAAGCCTCGACGGCAGCGCGCGGCTGGTGCTCGTCGCGGACGATGCGCGATTCGAAGAACTTCGCGAAAAGGCGCTGGCCCATCTCGAACGCGGCGCACCCGCCGGTGCGAATGTGTTCTTTTCCGAACGCCCCGTGGTCGGCGAAATCGCATTTGTCTTTGCCGGCGCGGGTGCGTCCTATCACGGCATGGGCCGATCCCTGCTGCAGCATTTGCCGCAGTTGCGTGACCGCTTGGCCCTGCGCAGCGAGCGGCTGCCCTCGGCCCTGGCCTGGGCGTTCGCCGATCCCGAACAGCAGCCGAGCGCACTCGAACAGCTCTGGGGCGCGTCGGCCCTCTCGCAGTTGCATCTGGAGTTGACCCAGGGCCTGCTGGGACTCAAGGCCGATGTTTGGCTCGGCTATTCCTCGGGCGAAACCAATGCTTTGGTGGCCAGTGGTACCTGGCGCGACCCGGATGCGCTGATGACCGAGATGGAAATCTCGGGCCTGGTGACGCATGAACTGGGCGGCGACTTCGCCGCCATCGAGCGTGTCTGGCAGCAGCCGGTGCACTGGGCCAGTTGGACGGTGCTCGCGCCGCTTTCCGAAGTGCAGGCGGCTATCGCCAACGAGCCGCGCGTGCATGTCGCGATCATCAATTCGGACAACGACTGCCTCATCGCCGGCGATGAAGCGGCCTGTGCGCGTGTCGTGTCGCAGTTCGGCGAAAGCCGCTGCCTGCGGCTGGTCTATCCCTTGGCCGTGCATGTACCGGAACTGGCCGAAGTATCCGAGGCATGGCTGCAACTGCATCGCCGGCATACCACTGTGCCGAGCGGTCGCATCTATTCCAATGCGTTCGGGAAAGCCTATGTCCCCGATCGCGAACGCTGCGCCGAGGCGATTCTCGGTCAGGCCGATCGCACACTCGATCTGCGCCCCGCCGTCCTGGCGGCGTGGAACGACGGCGTTCGCGTGTTCATCGAACATGGTCCCGGCGGTGCCTATGGCCGGGCGATCCGCAATATCCTCGGCGAGCGCGAAGCATTGGTGGTCAGCCTCGACCGCAAAGGCCAGGGCTTCGAAGCGACTTTGTCGGCAATCGCTGCATTGCTTGCCGCTGGCGTACCGGTACGTCACGCGCTGTTGACCGCCAACCGACGACGCCCATCCGCTCGCGTGCAATCTTTTCCCGCACATCCGCCTTTGATTCGCTGGCCCGCGTTGCCGACGAAGGACCACATTTCGCCGAAGCACAACGTCCCGCAATTGATGGTGCCCGCGCCGTCACTGCCATCGGTGTTCTCGCGTGCTGCCGACATCGCCCGCACGGCACCGGCAACCGTGAAACTTTCTACGAGCCCCACCATCGACATCCCAGTGACGACATCACCACATCACGCGCACTTCGCTGATGCGGGTACGGAACCCGTGCAGCCGGCAGTGATGGCGTCAGCGCATCCATTGCTTGCGCAATATCAGGCGCAGATTGCGCAGCTGGCGTCGTGCCAGAGCGCGTTCTTCGAGCAGCAGGCGCAGACGCATCAGCGTTACCTCGCGTTGAAGCACGAAGCGATGCAGGTGCTCCTGCGCGCGGCTGCGAATGCACCTGCGGATGTGCCTGCGCATGCACAAGCGATCGCGGCGATGCCCACGGTCTCGCGACCCGGTCCGGTATCGAACCCGCAACCGACCCCGACAACGGCCGTTACTGCGTCGGTCGGACCGCCGACGAGTCCTGGCGTGGTCACCGACATCCAGCGCCAGCCCTGCGGCCCGCAGTTCAGTCGCGAACAGTTGGTCGTCCATGCCGGCGGTCGCATCTCCTCGATTTTTGGCCAATCGTTCGCGGGGCAGGACGATTTCCCGCGACAGGTGCGCATGCCTTTGCCTCCGCTGCTGCTGGCTGATCGCGTGATCGGCCTTGATGCCGTCGCCGACAGCATGGGCACAGGCGTGATCTGGACCGAAACGGACATTTGCCGGGACAGTTGGTATCTGCATCAGGGGCACATGCCGGAGGGCGTGTTGATCGAAGCCGGCCAGGCTGACCTGATGCTGATTTCCTGGCTGGGCGTGGATCGTTTCAACCGTGGCGAGCGCGTCTATCGCCTGCTCGGCTGTGAGCTGACCTACCACGGCGATCTGCCGCGCGCCGGGGAGACCGTTCGCTTCGAGATCACCCTCGACGGGCATGCCGCACTCGGCGACGTGCGCCTGATGTTTTTCCACTACGAGGGCATGAACGGCGACCGCCGGCAGTTGTCGGTGCGCAAGGGCGAAGCCGGGTTTTTCAGCGATGCCGAACTGGCGGACTCGGCCGGATGCCTGTGGAGTCCGGAGCAGCAGTCGATCGTCGCCGAACCGCGTCTTGATCCACCGGCGGTGGCGCGGATTCCCTCGCAACTGTTGCGCGAGCAATTGCAGGCGCTGGCCGCAGGGGATGCGTTTGCCTGCTTCGGTGAAGGCTACGAATTTTCGCAGACGCATACACGCACCCCGGGCCTGCCATCAGGCCAGATGCTGTTGCTGGATCGTGTCAGCCATCTCAGCGCCAACGGCGGCCCGTGGGCACGTGGCTACCTGCGCGCCGAACTCGATATCGATCCCGGGCAATGGTTTTTCGACGGCCATTTCAAGAATGATCCGTGCATGCCCGGCACGCTCATGTTCGAAGGTTGCCTGCAGGCGCTGGCGATTTATCTGGTCGCCATGGGCCATGGTCTGGAACGCGATGGCTGGCGCTTCCAGCCGGTACCGGAATTGCCTTACCAGTTGCAGTGCCGGGGCCAGGTCACGCCGCGCTCGCGCCTGCTGGTGACCGAGATATTCGTCGAGGAAATCATTGCCGGGCCGGTACCGACGGTCTACGCCGATCTGCTCTGCACCGTCGACGGCCTGAAAGCGTTTCATGCGCGGCGAGTGGCTTTGCAGCTCGTCCCCGACTGGCCTCTGTGCGCCATGCCTGCCCTGCGTGAAGAGGCGGCAAGGCAGACCGGGCCGGTCGCGTCGGTCGATGGTTTCGCGTTCGACCAGAACAGTCTGCTGGCCTGCGCCTTCGGTCGGCCTTCGGAGGCCTTCGGCCCGATCTACCGCCGTTTCGATGGCCCGCAGCGGGTGGCGCGCCTGCCCAGTCCACCGTATCTGTTCATGAGTCGCATCCGCGAAGTCCACGGTGAGATCGGCGTGATGAAGGCCGGCGCGCGGGTCGTGGCGGAATATGACGTGCCCGCAGATGCCTGGTATTTCGACCGCAACGGCGTCCGCACGATGCCGTTCGCGGTGCTGCTGGAGGCTGCCCTGCAACCTTGCGGCTGGCTGTCGAGTTATGTCGGCTCGGCACTCACTGAAGACGGCGAACTGGGTTTCCGCAATCTCGATGGTGAAGGCTATCTGAGCGGGGAGATTTTCGAGGACAGCGGCACGCTGACCACCGAAGTCACGCTGACCGATGTCTCGGCCACCGGCGGCATGATCATCGAAAACTTTTCCGTGCGCTGCCGACTAGGCAACCGCGAGATCTATCGGCTGGAAACCGTGTTCGGATTCTTCCCGCCGGCCGCGCTGGCCAACCAGGCCGGTCTGCGCACCGACGCCGTGCACCGCGAATTGTTCGAACGCGAGAGCAATCTCGTCATCAATCTTGCCGGCTCAACCAGTGATGCATCCGGTCATGCCAGCGCCGGGGATCGATTGCGGATAGCGGACGGCACGCTGCTGATGATCGACCGCATCGACGGCCACTGGCCGGATGCCGGCGCCGCTGGTCTGGGACAGCTGCGTGCGGTCAAAGACATCGACTGCAGCGAATGGTTCTTCAAGGCGCATTTCTTCCAGGATCCGGTGCAGCCGGGTTCCCTGGGCCTCGAAGCGATGCTGCAGGCCTTGCAGTTCCACATGCTGCACACCGGCATGGGCAAGGACATCATCGAGCCTCGCTTCGAACCCATTGCGCTACAGCGCCGTCACGTCTGGAAATATCGCGGACAGGTGCTGCCCAAACATCGCCGGGTGCACACCACGCTGGAAATCATCGAAACCGGTCGTGATGAACATGGCGTCTACGCGCTGGCCGATGCCAGCCTGTGGGCCGATGGCCAGCGCATTTACGAGATGGCCGGTGTCGGCATGCGCATCGTCAGCGGGCCGGTTGGGGGCGGACGCTGAGGGCTTGCGGAGCGGCATCGCTGTCATCGAAATTGCCCAAAGCAACGACACCGGGGATTTTGCAAGCCATGGCCTGCGCCCGGGATGTATCGCCGAAAGTGGCTGAGCCCGCTCAGACGGCCATGAATGAACATCGCTCGGTCTGCGAACGGCCCGGCTTGCATCGTCCGTCTGGAACCCCATGTTGATGGCCCCCACAGCGGCCCTCGCCATGCTCCCGCTCTCCATCCTCGACCTCGCTCCTGTCACGGTTGGCAGCACGCCTGCGCAGACCTTCGCCAATGCGCTCGACCTCGCGCAGGCCGGCGAGCGGCTGGGCTACCGGCGCTTCTGGCTGGCCGAGCACCACAACATGCCGGGCATCGCCAGCGC
>JBGSID010000207.1:0-10701 GCA_041751895.1 Lysobacteraceae bacterium
GCCTGACCGCACGGTTCCGGCGCTGCAGGAAGCCAGGCTCGAACGCGAGCTGGCTGCGGTTCTGGGGTCGGCCTCGGCGCGCTTGCTGCTCGACGCCGCGCGCCGTGAGGTGGGCCGTGATTTCGATACCGTGGCCGCCATCGTCGGCGAGGCCTCGCAGGACCTGCGTTTCAATCAGCGTCTGCTCGAAGCAGCGCTGGAAAACATGAGTCAAGGCATCAGCGTCGTCGATCGCGATCTGCGCCTGGTCGCATGGAACCGGCGCTATGCGGAAGTGTTCGGTTATCCGGAATCGTTGCTGCGCGTCGGCGTGCCGGTGGCCGAGCTGGTGCGCTACAACCTGCGTCACGGCTGGAATGCCTACTCGATCGAAGAAGAAGTCGACAAACGTGTGCGCCACATGCATGCCGGCACACCCTACGTCAGCGAACGTATTTTTCCCGATGGTGGTTCGGTTGAAATCCGGGGCAATCCGATGCCGGGTGGGGGGTTCGTTGCCACCTTCACCGACGTCACCGCATTCCGGCGCGCAGAGGCCGCACTCATCCGCAGCAACGAAACATTGGAGCAGCGCGTGGCGGATCGCACTGCGCGGCTCGATCAGGCGCGCGCCGACGCCGAGCGTGCCAACGATGCCAAGAGTCGCTTTCTCGCCGCGATCGGCCATGACCTGCTGCAACCCTTGCATGCGGCACAGTTGTTCACCGACGCGCTGATCGAACAGCTTCCGCCGCAAACACAGCGTGCGACGGCGCAACAGATTCGCGGCGCGCTCGATTCAACGGGCGATCTGCTCGCCGGCCTGCTCGATATGTCGCGGCTCGAAGCCGGCGGTCTGGTGCCGCAGCCGCGCGTGTTTCCGCTCGCCGATGTGCTCGAACCGCTCGCCTCCGAATTCCGCGCATTGGCGGCGGAGCGCGGCCTGCGTTTCCGCTGTCGCACCACGCGGGCCTGGGTGCATACCGATCCGCAGCTGTTGCGTCGGGTGCTGCAGAACTTCCTTGCCAATGCCGTGCGCTACACCACGCAGGGCAGCATGCTGCTGGGTGTGCGCCGTGTGGGCGGGCAATTGCGCATCGAAGTACACGACACCGGCCCCGGTATCCCGGAATCGCTGCAGGTCGCTATCTTCGAGGAATTCCGCCGTGGCGAGGGCGCCGCCGGGCAGGGGCTGGGACTCGGCCTGGCGATTGCGGACCGCATCGCGCGACTGCTCGATGCGCCGCTACAGCTGCGCAGCAGGATGGGGCACGGTACGGTCTTCGCCTTGAGTCTTCCTGGGGTCGAACCGATGCGGCTGGAGGTTTCACCCGCGATGTCTGCAGGCCTGGAAGGTCTGCGCGTGCTGATCGTCGACAACGATGCCCACGCGCTGGCCGCGCTGCGCTCCGTACTCGAAAGCTGGCACTGTCAGGTCGATGCCGTTTCTGGCTGCGACGCAGCGGAAGCCCTGCTGGTCGCGGGTGCGGATCATGCGCTTTGGCTCTTCGACTATCACCTGGACAATGGCGACACCGGTGTTTCGCTGCATGCCCATCTCGGCAAACGTTTCGAAGCACGTCCTACGCTGATCCTCAGTGCCGACGACAGCGGAGAAGTGCGTCGCGTCGCGCTGGAACACGGGCTTGGACTGTTGCCGAAACCGTTGAAGGCGCTGGCATTGAAATCGATGCTGCGACGCCTGCTTGCCGCACGCGTGACGTGAGCCCCCATTCGCGTGCGTGCCTCGGCCATGGATCCGGCATGAGCAGGGAATGGCACCGCTTCTATAATGTTTGTCCGAAAAGGATGCCTCATGCCTTACACCCCGATCGTTGCCACCCTCGGTTATGTGCTGTCGCCTGATCGCGAGCGCGTGCTGTTGATCCATCGCAATGCGCGACCCGATGATCAGCATCTCGGCAAGTACAACGGGCTCGGCGGAAAGCTCGAAGCCGACGAGGACGTCGTGGCGGGCATGCGTCGCGAAATCCATGAGGAAGCCGGCATCGACTGCGATGAACTGTCGCTTCGCGGCACGATCAGTTGGCCGGGCTTCGGCAAACAGGGCGAAGACTGGCTTGGTTTCGTGTTCCTGATTACGCGCTACAGCGGTACGCCATACGACACGAATGCCGAAGGCAGCCTCGAATGGGTGCCGGTGAATCGCATTCATGAGCTGCCGCTATGGGACGGTGACCGTCATTTCCTGCCGCTGGTCTTCGACGATGACCCGCGTGGTTTCCATGGCGTGATGCCCTACCGCGACGGGCACATGGTGTCCTGGACCTGTTCCCGGATCTGAGGCTTGCCTTGTCCGATCATCGGATCGGACACATGGTCAGAGCCTTCTTCTCAGAGCCAGCTCCTCAGAGCGACATGCTCAGATCGACATCCTTAGATCGGACTGTCGCGGCGGGATTCGATGTCGGCCGCCAACAGCGATCGCAATGCACTGAGTTTCTGGCGGACGGCTTCGTAATCGCCGGGTGAGAGTGGGCCTGATGCGCCTTCTGCCACGACCTTGGCGATGGTGCCCTGCAGCGGACCATAGCCCTTGTCCTGGGCCGTACGCGACAGATACATGCCGCCGACGTCGTAATACCACTGGCGCAACTGCTGACTGAGTGCGCGCAGTTGTTCGTAGGTGACATCCTCCGCACGCGGCCACTTCGGCAGCAGTGACGTGAATTTCCACAGCTCGCCGTATGCATCGATACGGCGTTTGCGAAGATCCAGATCGATCTCGCCGGTCAGCTTCTGGGTGAGCGACATGCGGTCCGCCCAGACTTTGCCCAACCAGGCCGCCAACGCGACCACCACTGCGCCACCGCCACCGACGGCGGTCAGGATGGCGAGTACCAACTCGAACAGGGAGGTTTCCATGGCAATCTCATTGTCCAAACGTCATGTGATACCACGGGAACTCGCCGCATTCCCGGACGTCGACGCATCCTCATGGTCGCGATATGCCGCCTCGGATCCATGCGAGATCACGTTTGCGTCAAGCCGCCGCAGCAAGGCGGCTTGTTTGCGAAGCGCCGTGTGCGGCCCCGATCACGGCATGCCGGATCACCACAGAGCGATCACGACAGCCAGATCACGACAGCCAGATCACGACACGCAGATACGGCATGCGGCCGGATTGAACGACGGGTCAGCACTATAGCGACGTCCCGTAACGGCGGCCTATGGCGGCGAGATGACGAAGTCGTACATGTTGCTGGACACCTTCACTGCCGATGCGCCCAATGACTCGTACAGTCCGATGGCACGGACGTTGCTCGGCAGCACGCCGCGAAAAACGAAATCCTTGCAGTCGACAGACCGTGCCTTCCTGCGCAGCTCGTCGATCAGTTGCGAGCCATAACCCCTTGAGCGATGACGGCTGGACATTTCGATCTTGTCGATCACGAAATCCGACGTGGGCTCGAACCATCCGTGAGCTCGTCCAATCACTCGGCCCTGTTGCAAGGCCTGGATCGTGTAATGCTGTCGTGCTCCGACTTTCTCATACAGCCAGTCGGGTTTGATGTTGAGTGGATTCGCTTTCAGTGAATCGCTCCTGTGAATGAAGATGGTGGTCTGCTGCCTGGTGGGTGAGTCAACTCAGGCTGCAGGGGGTTGAAACCAACGCGCTAGCGTAGCGCAGGCGTGCGGCCAATGCCACGCAGGGGGGGCACTGTCGCCGCTCAAGCACACCTGCGCAGGGCTTCCACCAGCAGTGCGAATTCCGGCGAAGGCCGCCATGTGTGCGGAATGACTGCTTTTGTAGGAGCGACGCAAGTCGCGAAGCCCGCAGCGCATCCGTGCGGGCAGCGCATCCGTGAGGTATGCGGGATGTATGCAGGAATTGGCGAGCGTCATCCTGACGCGGCGGAGTAGGGCCCCCAGGCCCGATGCCGCCATCTTGATCAGACACGGCGCGTCATCTCGATGTCCGGGCAACAACGGCAAACCTCCAGACCGCCGCCATGGCGCTGCGAACCGTACGACCGAGGCTCAGAACACCGTCGTTGAGGCTCCACGCCTCACCATCGGAGTTCGGCGCCTCGTCGTCGAAGCTCCAAGCCTCGCCGCTGGTGAAATTTTCATCAGCGGCGGGGTGCTTGAGCTCCGCGCGCGAGGCTTGGAACTCCGGCGGTGATGAAATTTTCATCATCGTTGAGGTTCCAGATCTCCGGCGATGATGAAATTTTGATCATCGTCGGAGTTCAGGGGCTCCACGCATGAGGAAAAAAGCCTCGTTGACGATGAAATTTTCATCATGGTGTGTGCCTGGCTTTGCGCAGGGCGACACCCGGACCATCAAAACCACGACAACCTGCCCCCGGACACGGGCGCGAGGATGCACTCCGTGAGTGGCTCGCGCCCGAGATCGCCGATACCGTGAGCTCCCCGTCACGCCCACGGGTCGTGCGTGGCGCGGAAATCCCGGGGTGAGATGAACGTAGCGCTCCCTGTGTGCGTTCGCAGGGGGCTGGGGGAGGGGCCAAGGAGGCGGAATGGGGGTTTCAGGGGTGGATGCTGTCTGTTCAGGTAGGCAAGCCCTGCATAGCGAAAAGGAAAGGAATCGGTCGCGCGCGTACGCCATAGAACCTATAGTGGGTACAAGTCTGCCCTAGAGTCAGCCGAATACATCATTGAGGTCTGATCGAGGTCCGCTTGGATACACAGCCCAATCCCCTGCAAAACCATTTGCTGGCGGCGTTGCCAAAAGAAGTCCAGGAGCGGCTGATTCCGCATCTGACCTGCGTGCCCATGCCCTTGGGTGAAGTGCTGTATGAATCCGGCGACACGTTGCGCCATGTGTATTTCCCTGTCGATTGCATCGTTTCCTTGCTGTATGTGATGGAGAACGGCGCTTCGGCGGAAATCTCGGTGGTCGGCAACGAAGGCTTGATCGGCGTTGCCTTGTTCATGGGTGGCGAAAGCACGCCCAGTCGCGCGGTGGTGCAGAGCGCCGGCTCGGCGTACCGCATGTCCGGCCAACACATCAAGGACGAGTTCAATCGACACGGCGAAATGTTGATGTTGATGCTGCGCTACACGCAGGCCTTGCTCACCCAGATGGCGCAAACGGCGGTCTGCAATCGCCATCATTCGATCGATCAGCAATTGTGTCGCTGGTTGTTGCTGTCTCTGGATCGCTTGAACGGCAATCATCTGGTCATGACGCATGAGCTGATCGCCAATATGCTCGGCGTGCGTCGCGAGGGCGTCACCGAGGCCGCAGGCAAACTGCAGAAACATGGGGTGATCGAGTATCAGCGCGGTCAGATCACCGTCCTGGATCGCCCAAAACTCGAAGCACTCTGCTGCGAGTGTTATGCGGTGGTGAAGCGTGAGACAGATCGTCTGCTGCCGCTGCACGGTGATTCGCCGCCCTGAGCGATGTACAGCGGTGTCCACCACCGCTGAAAAGCCGATGGAACATACGACCTTGAGCTGGGCAACGCCGTGAATTCAGCGTTGCTGTGACGAAGCAATCGCCGATGCATATGGCGTGACGCTTGCGCAACACGCGTGCGATGACGCGCTATGTGCGCTGGAAGACCGATAGAGATCCGCTTCACTGTCAGGCTGTGTGCTCTTCAGCGCAGCCGGTGTGAGTCCACAATGTCGAATCCAGCCGAACCACACACATCTGCGCCGAATGCCTACACGGACAACGTGGTATTCGCGGATTTGACTCCCGATGAACTCGCACGCGTGAGTCATGCGCTCGAGTACGTGCCGTTAGGGCTCGGACAGGTGCTATACGAATCCGGCGAGATGATGAGTCACGCCTATTTTCCCGTCGATTGCATCGTTTCTTTGCTGTACGTGATGGAGGACGGCGCTTCGGCCGAGATCGCCGTGGTGGGTCGTGAGGGGATGATTGGTATCGCCTTGTTCATGGGTGGAGAGTCCACCGTGAGCCGGGCCGTGGTGCAGATTGCAGGCCACGCGTACCGCATACCGGCAGCGGCGTTGATTGCCGAGTTTCGCCGTAGCGAAGGCTTCAGCCAAAGGTTGCTGATATTTGCATTGACCTTGATCGATCAGATGATGCAAACCGCTGCCTGCAATCGTCATCACACGCTCGACCAGCAACTGTGTCGCTGGATGTTGATGAGCCTGGATCGTCTGCCCACAGATCGCATCGAAATGACTGAAAACCTGATCGGCAACATGCTCGGTATCAGCGGTGCCGAGGCGGGTGCCGCCGCCCGGGTGCTGCAAGACGCGGGCCTCGTCAATTACGCCGATGGCATCATCCGTGTACGGGATCGGGCCCGCGTTGAGCGCCGCTCATGCGAATGCTATGCCGCGCTCAAACGGGCGACGGAGCGCCTGCTGCATACGGCGAGTTGAAACACCCTGTGTGAAACACCGCATGTGAAACGCCTCATGTGAAACACCGTATGTGAAACACCTCATGTGAAACACCGCATGCGTTGACGCTGGCCAGCGCAGCAAGCACCGCTCCTGCGTTGGCGAGCAACGGGCTTACGACGACGCGTGCCAGCGCCAGTTGCGGATTTCCGGCATGTCCTGACCGTGCTCGCGGATGTAGCGTTTGTGTTCGATCAGTTTGGCCGCGAGCGTGTGCTTCAACGCAGCGCCTGCATCGCCGGTGTGCGGAAGACGGTCGATGGTGTCCATGGCGAGATGAAAGCGGTCCAGATCGTTCAGCACCGTCATGTCGAACGGCGTGGTGATCGTGCCTTCTTCCTTGTAGCCACGGACGTGGATGTTGTCGTGATTGGTGCGCCGATAGGTCAGCCGATGGATCAGCCAGGGATAGGCGTGGAACGCGAAGATGACCGGCTTGTCGCGCGTGAACAGCGCGTCGAATTGCGCATCCCCTAGACCGTGCGGGTGCTCGCTCGGTGGCTGCAGTCGCATCAAATCGACGACGTTGACGACGCGGATGCGAAGCGCGGGCAGTGCTTCGCGCAGGATCTGCACCGCAGCGAGCGTCTCGAGCGTCGGCACATCGCCACAGCAGACCATGACGACGTCGGGATCGGCATTGCCCGGTTCGTGCCCAGCCCAGTGCCAGATGCCGATGCCTGCGGCGCAATGCGCTTCGGCCGCGTCCATCGTCAACCACTGCGGCGCCGGATGCTTGCCGGCAATCACCACATTGACGTAATGCCGGCTGCGCAGGCAGTGATCCATTACCGAGAGCAGGCAGTTGGCATCGGGCGGCAGGTAAACGCGTACGACTTCGGCCTTCTTGTTGACGACGTGGTCGATGAAGCCAGGATCCTGATGGGTGAAGCCGTTGTGATCCTGGCGCCAGACGTGTGATGCCAGCAGGTAGTTCAAGGACGCGATCTTGGGCCGCCACGGCAGTTCGGCGCTGACTTTCAGCCATTTGGCATGCTGGTTGAACATCGAATCGATGATGTGGATGAAGGCCTCGTAGCAATTGAACAGGCCGTGCCGGCCAGTGAGCAGATAGCCTTCGAGCCAGCCTTCGCACTGGTGCTCGCTCAGCATCTCCATGACCCGGCCCTGCCGCGCCAGCCACTGGTCGCCGGGCGCCGTGGGGGCGTCCCACTGGCGGTTAGTCGCTTCGAAGACGGCGGCAAGGCCGTTGGAGACGGTTTCGTCCGGGCCGAACACACGGAAATTGCGCTCGGCGTCGTTGAGCCGCGCCACGTCGCGCAGGAACGGCCCGAGCACATGCGTGTCGCCGATGCCTGGCACACCAGGTACGGGCACGTCGGCGGCGTACTTGCGGTAGTCGGGCAGGTGCAGATCCTTCAGCAGCAGCCCACCGTTGGCATGCGGATTCGCGCCCATGCGCCGAAGACCGCTTGGCGCCAGAGCGGCGAGTTCAGGCATCAGCCGGCCCTGCGCGTCGAACAACTCGCCCGGACGATAGCTGCTCAACCACGCTTCCAACTGTTCCAGGTGCCCGGGGTGATCGGCGGGGTGCAGCGGCACCTGATGCGAACGGAAGTTGCCTTCGCAGGGTTCGCCGTCGACCTGCTTCGGCCCGGTCCAGCCCTTGGGAGAATTCAGCACGATCATCGGCCAGCGTGGACGCTCGGTCTGGCCGTGTTGGCGCGCCTGCCGCTGGATGTGCTGGATCTCCAGCACCGCCTTATCCATCGCTGCGGCCATCCGCGCATGCATCGGTGCAGGCTCGTGGCCTTCGACGAAAATCGGTGTCCAGCCGCAGCCGCGCAGGAGCTGCTCCAGTTCCTCGTGGGTGATCCGCGCCAGCACCGTCGGGTTGGCGATCTTGTAGCCGTTGAGATGCAGGATCGGCAGCACCGCGCCATCGGTCGCGGGGTCGAGAAACTTGTTCGAATGCCAGGCGGTGGCC
This sequence comes from Lysobacteraceae bacterium, assembly GCA_041751895.1. Classification (GTDB taxonomy): domain Bacteria; phylum Pseudomonadota; class Gammaproteobacteria; order Xanthomonadales; family Xanthomonadaceae; genus Lysobacter_I. The sequence continues at coordinate 8,306 of JBGSID010000207.1, forward strand.
AGCGGCCCGGTCTCGGCTTCGCCATCGCCAACCACGCAGGCGACGATCAGCTCGGGATTGTCGAAGACGGCGCCGAACGCATGGCTGAGTGAATAGCCGAGTTCGCCGCCTTCGTGGATCGAGCCCGGGCACTCGGGCGAGGCGTGACTGGGAATACCGCCGGGAAACGAGAACTGCCGGAACAGCGCCTTCAGCCCGGCTTCGTCGCGGCTGATGTTGGGATAGACCTCGCTGTAGGTGCCTTCGAGATACGTATTGCCGACTACCGCCGGACCACCGTGACCGGGACCCGATACATAAATCATGTCGAGGTCGTAGGCCTTGATGACGCGATTCAAATGCGCGTAGATGAAATTCTGGCCGGGCGTCGTGCCCCAGTGCCCGAGCAACATCGGCTTGATGTCCGCCAAGGTCAGCGGACGTTTCAGCAGTGGGTTGTCCCACAGGAAAATCTGGCCCACTGACAGATAGTTGGCGGCACGCCAGTAGGCGTCCACGGCTTCAAGCGATCGTTGCATGTGTTCATCAGTCATCGACGAATGCTATGGCTCGCACCGCGCTTGCGTCGGTTCGCTGCCGCACATCGTGAGCACGTGAATGTCCATCACGCCTTGCGGTCGCTCTCGATCGGCGCTTCAAGCGATGCTTTCACGCGCTGCAGCCTGTCGCGCACCTCGTGGGCGACGCGGGCGACCTCGGGGTTGCTGGTCATCTGCAGCACTGCGACAGGATCCATGAAAGTGACTACCAGACGATGGTCCGGCTCCTCGCGCACCACGACGTTGCACGGAAGCAGCAGGCCGATGTCGGGCTCGGCTTCCAGCGCGCGATGCGCCAGCGGTGGATTGCAGGCGCCCAGGATGCGATACGGCCGCACGTCGATGCCGAGTTTGGCTTTCATCGTGGCCTGTACATCGATTTCGGTCAGGACACCGAAGCCTTCGGCCGCGAGGGCTGCGGTGACACGGGCGAGTGCGTTTGAAAAGTCGCGCTCGCTGATCTCGCAGGAAAATCCGTAGGAAAACCCGTGGGAAAACCCGTGTTCCGCAGTCTCCGGTGATGATGTGATGTCGCGTGTGGCGCTCATGAGGATCCCTTCATTTCGCAGCCGGAACCGGCGGCATGCGATCCATCATCATCTGCATCATGGACTGCATCATGTCCATGCGTTGTTCCATCATCCCTTGCCGGGCGACGAGGTCACCGGGCAAATGCATGATCGAGCCGCTGCCGTTGTGATCCATGCCTCTCATTCCGCGCATGTCGCCCATGCCTTGCATCATGTGCATGCCGTTCTGCATCAGCGTCATCTGGGTCGCCATGAGGGCGTTGCGTTCTGCGGGTGTTTTGGCGGCCAGCATCTTTTCGTGAATCGCCTGCATGGCGTTCATCTGCTCGACATGCGCCTGTGCTTGCGCTTGGGTCGGCGTCCCGGCGTGCATGCCCATGGCCGGGCTGCCGGGTGTGGCCTGGGCGACCTGCATGGTCGTGGGTTGTGCCGGAGGTTGGATGGCGTATTGATCGCCGCTGGCTGCAAAGGCCGAGCTGGTGAGCATCGCGGTGCCAAGAATGGCGAGCGAGCACATGTTACGAACGGATCTCATGTTGTGATCTCCTGGTGGATGAAACCATGTTGACGAGGCGATTCTGGCGCCGCAGACGACCGCTGTCGGTGCGCTGGCGCACTCCGGTGTTCATGTGTCCGGTGTGACTGATCATGAGCAGTCGCGATGATGCGGGCGTGATGATGCGGGCGTGATGATATGAACTTGATGATATGAACGTGATGATGCGACGGCGACGGTGCGACGGCGAACAGACGCAGGCCTTTGCACCGTCTATTCTGCAGATGATTGGTCATCGATCAACGCAATCTTGAATCACACCAACCCGCATTGCCTCCGATGGATGTTCGGCGTGCGCAGTCTGTGTACGTGTGGTTTCACCGCAGAGGAACATGAAAATGCAGATCGGCATGATCGGCCTTGGCCGCATGGGTTCCAGCATGGTGACCCGCCTGTTGCACGGTGGCCACGACTGCGTGGTCCATGATCACGCGCCCGAAGGGATGGCGCACCTCGTCGCGCTCGGCGCCACGGACGCTGCGTCGTTGCAGCAATTCGTCGACAGGCTGACACCGCCGCGTGCGGTGTGGCTGATGGTGACGGCTGCGGCGGTCGATGTCGTGCTCGAACAGCTGACGCCACTGTTGCAAACCGGAGACATCGTCATCGATGGCGGCAACTCGCACTACCACGACGACCTGCGCCGCGCGGCGGAATTGGCGGATTCGAACATCGCCCATGTGGATGTCGGCACCAGCGGCGGCGTCGCTGGCCTGGAGCGCGGCTACTGCCTGATGATCGGCGGCGACAAGGCAACGGTGCAGCATCTCG
>JBGSID010000208.1:0-1670 GCA_041751895.1 Lysobacteraceae bacterium
CTGGGAGCGGCTCGGCGATCATGGGCCGACCGCGATGCTGCCGCGCGGCGATGGCCATTACGGTGTGATCCATGGCGTCGCCAACGAAGAGGCCCATGCGGTCACGGCGCTGAACGACGCGGCTTACCTTGAGCGCCTGCAGGATGTGTTCGGTTGGCGTGCGGGGCGCCTGCTCTCTGTGGGTCCGCGAAGTGCGTATCCGATTGTACGGATCACTGCACAGCGGATCATTGCGCCGCGTGCTGCCATCATCGGCAACGCCGCGCAGTCTCTACACCCGATCGGTGCGCAGGGCTTCAATCTGGGGCTGCGCGATGCCCTGACCCTGGTGGAATGCATCGAAGCCGGGCTCGGTCAAGATGAAGACCCCGGCAGCGAAGCGCTGCTGGCCGACTATGCCCGCCGCCGCAGTGAAGACCGCGAACGCACGATCGCCTTTTCCGATGGCCTCGCGCGCTGGACATCGAATCCGTCGCTACTGGCATCGTCGCTGCGCAGTCTCGGCCTGTTCGCGCTCGATCATGAGGCCGCGCTGCGCGCGCACGTGGTGGGTGGTGCGATGGGCTATCGCGGTGATGTGCCCAAACTTTGTCGTGAGGTAACCGTATGACCCGTCGAACCCTGTCCAGTCGGCGTACCGATGCCGCCATCGTCGGTGGCGGTGTGGTCGGCGCCGCTTGTGCACTCGCGCTCGCGCAGCACGGTCTGCAGGTGACCTTGATCGAACACGCCGAACCTCCGGCATGGTCGGCTGCCGAACCCGATCTTCGGGTCTATGCGTTCGCCCCCGACAACGCCGCGTTGTTTGAATCGTTGGGCGTATGGCGTGCGGTGCGCGATGCGCGCGCGCAGCCGTACCAGCGGATGCGGGTCTGGGATGCCGCAGGCGGCGATGAGCTGCGTTTCGATGCCGATGCATTTGCCGTCAAGCAACTCGGTTGGATCATCGAGCATGCCTTGCTGCAGTACCGGTTATGGGCCGCCCTGCGGACATCGAATGTCACGGTGCGCTGCCCCGCGCGCGTCGTGGCGCTGGAGCAGGACGAGGACAGCGCGACGCTCGAACTCGACGACGGGCTTCGCATCGAAGCGCGCATCGCCATTGCCGCCGATGGCGGGCGGTCCACGTTGCGCGAACTCGCGGGCATCGCCACGAAGATCGAGGACTACGGCCAGCGCGGCGTGGTCGGCTACGTCGCCACCGAGCGAGCGCACGAAGACACCGCGTGGCAGCGTTTCCTGCCCACCGGTCCCTTGGCGTTCCTGCCGTGCGCGCCATGGCCCGGGATGCCGGATGCCTCGTCGCATGCCTGGTTACAGGCCTCGCCGCATGTTTCGTTTATCGTGTGGACGTTGCCTGATGCCGAAGCGGAGCGCGTGATCGCGCTCGAAGACGCGGCGTTCGCGGAAGAGATCACGCGTGCGTTCGCCTCTCGCCTTGGCAGCGTGCATCCGCTGACCAAGCGCATCGCGTTTCCGTTGCGCCGACAACTTGCCGATGCCTACGTGGCTGGCCGAGTGCTCGCCATCGGCGATGCCGCCCATGTCGTGCATCCGCTGGCGGGGCAGGGCGTGAATCTTGGTCTTCGTGACGTGTCCGCGCTGCGCGATGCCGTTGTATCCGCGCAATCCAGTCGTGCCGATTGGGCCGCACCGCATCGCCTCGCGCG
>JBGSID010000209.1:0-2379 GCA_041751895.1 Lysobacteraceae bacterium
GGCCCGACGGGTGCAGTGGCCAGCACCAGCAGCGCACGCAGCTGACGTGCCGCGCCCTGTCGGCGCAGCAGCATTTCGGGATCTTCTTCGCCGACGACAGCGTCGGCCGCCGTCCGGTCGGCCTCGCGCAACGCGGTTGCGAACGCGAGGTAGAGATTGGGTTGTGAGGTCGCCATCCGCGTGAAGATCGTGGTCAACGCCTCCGCGTGGGCGCGGGTAAATCCGATCACAGCACCGCTCTCCAAGCCGGGGCGTCGGTGACGACGACGGTCGGCATCTGCAGCCCCACCGCAATGCCGGTCGCGACCAGTCGATAGCGGCCGGGCACATCGATCACGAACAGGGTGTGGGTCGGCGTGAGCGCCCAAGGCATCCCGTTCTGCATCGCCAACGCATAGCGTTTCGCCTCGGCGTGACCATGGACCATCTCAATGCGGATCGCGCCGACGTTCAGATCGAAGGCACGCACCACCGCGCGACCGCTGCCGACCTCGAACTCGGGCGACTCTACGGACTCGCTTTGCGGGGAGAGGTACACCGTCGGATCGGGTGCGTACTGACCCGCGACGCCGCAGGGCGGCATCGGCCGGGTTTGGCGGTCGAAGATACTGGTCATGAGGGATCGTCAGAGATGCAGTTCAGGGCTTTGGCGCGTGGCGTTACGGACATTCGGCACCCGACACCAACTGATCGCCGCTCATGGCTTCGTCGCTGATGAGTGCGCCATCGGAGATACGACGGATGCGGATACGGCCGCCACAGAATTTGCTGTCTGGTCCAGAGCCATTCGCGTCATTGGCGAACCAGATGAACACGCGCCGGCTTCCCAGCGACAGCCAGGTCGCTTGTGGGTCGCCGTCGTTGTTGGACGCGCAATAGACCTCGAAGTCGGCCGGATTGAACGGCGACGTACCGAGCCAGTTGCCGACGATCCCGCCAATCGCAAGGCTGGTCGACATGTAGATGTCGCCGTTTAGCTCGAACACCACCGATTCCTCGATCCTCCCGCCTGCTGTGCTGAAGCAGGCGCCGCCACTTTCGGTGAACGCGCCCGGCGGAATCCCGGGCGGAACGATGGTGGAATCGTTGTCGCGTACCGTGATCGTGGAAGGCGCAGGCACTGCGGAGATGCGGGCGTCGGTGAACGCGGTCAGCGTCAGTAAGCGGTCGGCTTCAATCGCCGTGTCGTTCGTGGTGATGACGCAGACCGGGCCGCCGAATGCACCTATCGGAATCGTCAACGTCGGCACCGGATAATTGTGCTGTGCTTGTTCGTCGCCGGAGAACGCGAGCGAAACCGTCAACGGGCTTTGGGTTACAGCGCGATCCAGGACGATATCCCAGCAAGCCGCCTGCCCTTCAATGATCGTCGCAGTCGGCGGGGACAGGCTCACGATGGTGTAGCCGGTATCGCCACTGCCGTCATTATCGAGCACCTGGATGGTGTCGAGTTGATTTCCCGGTGGGGTCCAGCCCGTCAGTCGCGCCGTGAACACCGGCTGCAACACCAGCGACCGAATCGGCTCATCGATGACATCGTCCAATGTGGGCACGCAGACGGTTGTGCTCTGCGCACCGATGGCGAAGGTCGCGGTCGGCGCAGGGTAGCTGTGCGCCGCCTGCTCATCGCCGGCCAGTGCGAATGCGACGTTCAGCGGCGCATCCACAACCGGCGCATTGAGCGTCACCGTCCAACAGGCATCGTTGCCTTCGAGGATATTCGCCAGGACCGGCAGCATCGTCAGCGTGTGGACCGACCCATTCGGCGGCGGCGTGTCGCAACAACTGTTCTGGATCGTCAGCGTGCCGTCGCCGTTGTCGATGATCTCGATGCCGAGTCCGGGACGGATGCGCTGCAGCAGCGCAAGCACGACCGGCGGCAAGGTATCGTCCGGCGCGAATGGGCGGTGTCCGCCCTGTTCGTATTTGACGGGGAGTTGTTCGGGCATGGGGAATCTCCTTAAACCGCCGTTAGCACGCCGTCATCGGAAGGACAGCAGGTATTGATGATCGTGATCCCGCCATCTGCATCGGCGGTGATGGCGATCCCGTCGCCGGGCCGCAAGCGCTGCGCAAGCGCGAGCGTGGTCGCCGGCACGGTGTCATCGGGCGCGAACGGGACATGCTGTCCATCCGCGTACTTGATCGGATTCTGGTTGGGCATACGTGCGACCTCAGCTCCCGGTGTTGCTCTGTGAGCCCGGCGCACACGGACCGTAATGCGGCACCCGCAAACCACCGATGTTGAGAAAACCGACCGGCGCACCGAGCAATGCACTCCGACCGCCATACAGCGTCGTCGGCAAGACCGGCGATTCGCTGGTCGGTGGCGGAAACGCGCAGGCCTCAAACTGCAAGGCCTCCTCAATCGCCGTGCCC
>JBGSID010000210.1:0-2749 GCA_041751895.1 Lysobacteraceae bacterium
GTGGACGCGGGCGTGGCTGTGGGTTCCGCCGCTTCGGCGGCGACCTGGGCCTGCAAGGCTTCGAGGGAAAAGACATGGGGGGTGTTGTTGGACATGGGAGATCTCGTTGGAGTCCTCGCGCACGCCGCCACACGCGACGCCAGTCCGCTGCGCGCATCGGCCGATGCGGGCACACGGGTGTTGGCGTCGCGCATGGCGACGGGAGCGAAGGTGTTCCGGGGGATGCGGCGACACCGTATGGGTGTGCCGCGCGGCGCCGATTGAGCGCAATCTCAGGCTCGGCGTGGGCCTGGCACGGGTGACACGATGAAACTTGGAGCCTTACACCTGCGGCGTGGTCTCCGCCTGGGTGCGGACTTCGGAACGTTGCGGCCCGACTGGCGCGGTCGCCAGCACCAGCAACGCACGCAGCTGGCGCGCCGCGCCCTGCAGGCGCAGCAGCATTTCTGGATCTTCCTCTCCGACGACGGCATCGGCCGCCGCGCGGTCGGCATCGCGCAGCGCGGCCGCGAATGCGAGATAGAGATTGGGTTGCGTGGTCGCCATGCGGTCGAAGATCGACGCCAACGCTTCGTTATGGGCACGGGTAAATCCGATCACAGCGCCGCCCTCCAGGCGGGGGCATCGGTGACGACCACAGTGGGCATATGCAGGCCCACCGCGATGCCGGTCGCGACCAGCCGGTAACGGCCCGGCACATCGATCACGAACAAGGTGTGCGTCGGCGTCAGCGCCCACGGCATCCCGTTCTGCATCGCCAGCGCGTAACGTTTCGCCTCAGCGTGACCATGCACCATCTCGACGCGGATCGCGCCGACATTCAGATCGAAGGCACGCACCACGGCGCGACCGCTGCCGACCTCGAACTCAGGAGACTCGACGGACTCGCTCTGCGGCGAGAGGTACACCGTGGGATCGGGCACGTATTGACCCGCGACGCCGCAGGTCGGCATCGGTCGGGTTTGGCAGTCGAAGATGCTGGTCATGACGGATTTGCAGGCGTGCGACTCAGGGCAGTGATGCGTGGCGTTACGGGCATTCGGCACCGGACACCAGCTGATCGCCGCTCATGGCTTCGTCGCTGATGAGTACGCCATCAGAGATGCGACGGATGCGGATTCGGCCGCCGCAGAATTTGCTATCCGGACCCGAGCCATTCGCGTCATTGGCGAACCAGATGAACACGCGCCGGCTTCCAAGCGACAGCCAGGTCGCTTGCGGGTCGCCGTCGTTGTTGGACGTGCAATAGACCTCGAAGTCGGCCGGATTGAACGACGAGGTGCCGAGCCAGTTGCCGACGACCGAGCCAATTGCAAGACTCGTCGACATGAAGATATCGCCATTCAACTCGAACACTACTGCTTCTTCGATCCTGCCGGCCGCTGTGCTGTAGCAAGTGGCGCCACTATCGGTAAAGGCACCGGGCGGAATCCCGGGTGGCCGGGTGGTGCTGTCGTTATCGCGCACTGTGATTGATGAAGGCGCAGGCACAGCAGTCACGCGCGCATCGGTAAATGCGGTCAGCGTCAGCAAGCGGTCGGCTCCGACGATGGCGTCATCGGTGGTGATGACGCAGACCGGTCCGCCCAATGCGCCGACCGGAATTGTCAGCGTTGGCGTCGGATAGGCGTGCTGCACCTGTTCGTCGCCGGAGAATGCGAGTGAGACAATCAACGGGCCTTGGGTCACGGCACGATTGAGCACGACATCCCAACAAGCGGCTTGGCCTTCTGTGATGATCGCGGCCGGCGGGGTGACACTCACGATGGAGTATCCAGCATCGCCGCCGCCGTCGTTGTCGAGCACTTGGACGGTGTCGATCTGATTGCCCGGCGGTGTCCAGCCGGTCAGGCGTGCAGCAAATATGGGTTGCAGGATCAATTGTCGAGTCGGCTCCGCGACGGCATCGTCCAGCGTGGGCACGCAGACGGTCACGCTCTGCGCGCCTATGCCGAAGATCGCGCTCGGCGCGGGGTAGCTGTGCGCGGCCTGCTCGTCGCCTGCCAGTGTAAAGGCCACGTTCAACGGGGCATCTGCAACCGGCGCATTGAGCGTCAACGTCCAGCAGGCATCGTTGCCTTCGAGGATATTCGCCAGTACCGGCGTCATTGTCAGCGTGTGGACGGACCCATTTGGCGGTGGCGTATCGCAGCAGCTGTTCTGGATCGTCAGCGTACCGTCGCCGTTGTCGATGATCTCGATACCGAGTCCGGGGCGGATGCGCTGCAGCAGCGCCAGCACGACCGGCGGCAAGGTGTCGTCCGGCGCGAACGGGCGGTGTCCGCCCTGTTCGTATTTGACGGGGAGTTGTTCGGGCATGGGGAATCTCCTTAAGTCGCCGTTTGCGCGCCGTCCTCGGAGGGACAGCAGGTGTTGATGATCGTGATCCCACCATCCGCATCGGCGGTGATGGCGATCCCCTCACCTGGCCGCAAGCGCTGCGCAAGTGCGAGCGTGGCCGTCGGTACGGTGTCATCGGGCGCGAACGGGACGTGCTGTCCATTCGCGTACTTGATCGGATTCTGGTTGGGCATACGTGCGACCTCAGCTCCCGGTGTTGCTCTGCGCACCCGGCGCACACGGGCCGTAGTGCGGCACCCGCAAACCGCCGATGTTGAGAAAACCGACCGGCGCACCGAGCAATGCACTCCGACCGCCATACAGCGTCGTCGGCAAGACCGGCGATTCGCTGGTCGGTGGCGGAAACGCGCAGGCCTCAAACTGCAAGGCCTCCTCAATCGCCGTGCCC
>JBGSID010000211.1:0-20613 GCA_041751895.1 Lysobacteraceae bacterium
GGCTATGGCGATGCCGCGCTGGCGCAGGTCGCGAAGCAGCTCGGACGTGACGATCTCGCGGCGCGGTTTTCGCAGCGTGCCGCCGCGTGGAAGCAGTTGTTCGATCCCGCCACGCGCCCGCTGCGCGGCAAGGACAGCGCAGGACGCTGGCGCACGCCGTTCGACCCGACGGTCGCAACGTCGCCGATGAACAACCCCGGCGACTACACCGAAGCCAATGCGTTTCAATGCACCGCCACGCCGGCCCTGCACGATGCCGATGGGTTTCGCGATGCGCTCGGTGGTGCGACAGGACTGGAAGATTGGCTGGATGATTTCTTTTCGCGGGACGTGCCCAATCCCGACAAGCATCTCGGCCAGGAGGCGTTGATCGGTCAGTACGCGCACGGTAACGAACCCAGCCATCACATCGCCTGGCTGTACGCGTTCACCGATACACCCGAAAAAGGCCATGCGCGCGTGCGGGAGATCGTGCGACGTTTCTATCGCGACACGCCCGACGGCATCGTCGGCAACGACGACGCCGGACAGATGAGCGCATGGCTTGTCTTCGCCACGCTCGGCTTCTATCCGGCGCAGCCGATGCGCGGCGAATACGTGCTGGGCGTGCCGCTGGTCGACAGGGCGACGCTGCAGATCGGTGACAAGCAGTTGCGCATCCGGCGCAGCGAGTCCTCCGCTGCAACGCTCGATGGCCGCGAGCTGTCGCGTATTGCAGTGCAGCATTCGCTGTTGGCCGCAGGCGGCACCCTGCGCCTTGGACCGATGTAAACGATGCCAATCCGACGCTGTCGGATTGCAGTGCATGGCACTATCGACGCGCACACGAACGACGGAGATTGACGATGAAATACCGCTGCTTTTCGCGATCGCTCGGCGCCTGTGTCCTGGCGATGCTGCTGTGCTTCGGCCCGACTGCCGTTTCGGCCGCCGACAAGGCGTCATCGACGCCAATGGCGTATCCGCCGAACTGGTGGGTCGGCATGCACGATGCGCGTCTGCAGCTGATGGTGCAGGGCGCGGATATCGGCGACAGCGAGCCCACGCTTGACGACACGCCGCGCGCGAAGATCGTCAAACTCACCCGTGGTGATAGCCCGAATTATCTGTTCATCGATCTGGAGATCGCCGCCAACGCCACGCCCGGCACACTGACGTTCCGATTCGCGCGCAAAGGCGGTGATATTGCGTTGCGTTACCCACTGCTGCAGCGCGCGCCGGGCTCCGCGCGGCGGCGTGGTTTCGACAACCGCGATGTCATCCTGAATCTGATGCCGGACCGCTTCGCGAACGGCGACCCGGGCAACGACCGCGTCGCCGGTTATGTCGAGGCTGCGGATCGCAACAACCCGGGCGGTCGTCATGGCGGCGATCTGCGCGGCATGCTCGACCATCTCGATTACATCGCCGGCATGGGCTACACCATGATCTGGCCGACACCGCTGATCGAGAACGCGCAGACCGAATACTCGTATCACGGTTACGCCGCCACCGATCTGTATCGCATTGATCCGCGCTACGGCAGCAATGCCGACTATCGCGATTTCGTCGCCAGCGCGCGCGCCAAAGGCATCGGTATGATCCAGGACGTGGTGCCGAATCACATCGGCGATGGCCATGCGTGGGTGAAAGATCCGCCGACCGCAGACTGGATCACCTACGGCGGCAAGTTCGCGCCGACGCATCACGCGCGCACCGCGATCGCCGATCCGTATGCCGCGCAGATCGATCGCGATGATTTCACCCAGGGCTGGTTCGCGCCGACGATGCCCGACCTCAACCAGCGTCAGCCGCTGTTGGCGACGTATCTCACCCAGAACGCGATCTGGTGGATCGAGTACGCGAATCTCTCGGGATTGCGTGTCGACACCTTCGGTTATTCGGACACTGCATTCCTCGCCGAATGGACGCGGCGCATCCTCGCCGAGTATCCGGACTTCTCGATGGTCGGCGAGGAATGGAGCGCGAACGCGTCGGTCGTCGCCCGCTGGCAGAACGGTTGGGTCGACGGCAAGCCGGGCATGCCGAACATGATGGATTTTCCGCTCAACGAAACCCTGCGCACTGCGTTCAGCGAACCCGAGAGCGACTATTCCGGGGGCTTGCGTCGTTTGTACGAACTGATGGTCAACGACCGCCTGTACCGCACGCCTGATGCGCTGGTGGCCTTCGAGGGCAATCACGACATGCCGCGGCTCTACAGCGTGCTTGGCGAAAATTTCGACAGCTACAAGGCCGCGCTGGTGTATCTGGCGACCATGCCGCGCATTCCGCAGCTCTACTACGGCACCGAAGTGCTGATGACCAGCCCGACGACGCGCGACGATGCGGCGGCACGCCGCGATTTCCCCGGCGGCTGGCCGGGTGATCGCGTGAATGCTTTCACGGGTGCGGGGTTGTTTCCGCGTCAGCGTGAAGCCCAGACCTGGCTGCGCGCGCTGCTCAACTGGCGAAAGACCGCGACCGCCGTGCACAGCGGCAAGTTCCTGCATTTCGTGCCGCGCGATGGTGTTTACGTCTATTTCCGCGACGACGGCGCGCAGCGGCTGATGATCGTGTTGGGCCGCAACGAGACCGCCGTCGATCTGTCGCTCGATCGTTTCGCCGAAGGTTTGAAGGGCGCCACATCCGCGCGGAATGCTTTGACCGGCGCATCGGTCGCGCTAGGCGACACTCTCATCGTGCCGGCTCACGCTGCCTTGATCCTTGACCTGTCGCGCCCACACTGAAGTGCTGATTTTGCCGGACCCGGGAACAGGTGTGACGGAACGACTCCGAGGAGTGGCGGGAGCTGTGATGCTTGTATGAGAGTGCCCGAATGCGCGGCACAGTTCGATCACCACACATTTCAATTGTCAGCTCATTTTTCGAAAAAATTGATGCGAACAGTGCCTTGGCCCAGCACTTCGGCCATGCCGTTCGCATCGTTGATTCGGCCAAGACGAGTGTAGGAATAAGACGACCGGAACGTGTCATAAAAGACGACGATGGTCTTTGACCCGTAGAGCATGAGATCGCCATTGTGGATCGTCCCCGCATGGATCGAGTCCGTGGGCAGTGCATCCGACAGATCGGCATGCTTTTCATTGCGGTTGAGGTCCGCCATGTCCAGTGTGAGGGGCAACCGGGCCGCAAAAGCGCTAGCGGTTGGGTTGTCCGCCAAGGTGATCGCAAAGCGGCGTTCGCCAACAGTCATCCACATACGGGTGTCCTCTCGCTTAACGGCTGTCCCGCTGGGGTCGACCGCAATAGGGTTGGTGGCTTGAAGCTGGCTCGCTTCGCTGCTGCCCAGCATGACCAGTCCGAGCAACAAGCTTGAACCATGCGCCATCCCGAGTTTGGAAGGCTTGTACTGTCTGACAGATACGATCGTTTGAATCATGGCCCGCTCCGCTGTTACACGCTTCTGCTATGGGGCTCGCGAGCGCGAGGCCATCATGGACAGAAGCGCGCCAAGCAACAATACGCCGGCGCTGGTGACGAAAGTGCTTTGATAGCCGCCGCCGTCGAACAGCCATCCGCCTACGGTCGAGCCAAGCGCGATGGCCAACTGGATCACGGCAACCAGGAGTCCGCCGCCTGCTTCTGCGTTTGCGGCCATGGATTGCGCAATCCAATTCCACCAGCCGACAGGGGCTGCGGTAGCCAGCAGACCCCAAGTGGCAAGCAGCATTGCCACGGCTCCCACGTTGGCACCCAACGGGATCAATGCCAAGGCGATCAGCGCCATCAGGATGGGAATCGCAATCAGGGTCGGATAGAGGCCGCGCCTGAGGAAAGTGCCGATGAACGCAGTGCCGATGACGCCAGACGTACCAATCCCCAGCAGGATGAGCGACAGCGAGGATGCATTCACCTGTGTGACCGTCTCCAGGAAAGGCCGCACATACGTGAACAACACGAATTGCCCCATGAAGAATGTGCCGCAAGCGGCCATGCCCAATGCGACGGTTCTGTTCTTGAGCAAGCGGAACATGTTGCCGAAGCCTGCCGCGTGCTCTGCGGCCATGCGCGGCAAACTGACCCACTGCCACGTCAAGGCGATTGCCGCCACAGGTACGAGGAAGAAGAAGGCACCGCGCCAGCCGATGATCGAACCCAGGTAACTGCCCAAGGGCGCTGCGATGATGCTTGCCAGCGCGTTACCGCCGTTGAAGATGGCCAACGCGCGCGGTACCTGGCTGGGTGACACCAGGCGCATGGCGGTGGCGGCCGACATCGACCAGAAGCCGCCGATCACCACGCCCAACAGTGCGCGGCCCACCATGTAGGTGAGGTAGTTCGGCGCCAGCGCGACTACCGCGCCGGAAGCAGCCATCAGGCCGGTCAGCATCAGCAGCAAGGTCTTGCGGTTCATGCTGCCGGCCAGCATTGAGATCGACAGGCTCGTGAGCACCGCGAATGCGCCGGAGATGGCGATGCCATATCCCGCCAAACCTTCGCTCACGCCAAGGTCGGCGGCCATGGGCGTCAGCAGGCTGACGGGCATGAACTCGGACGCGATCAGCGCGAACACGCAGAGCGACATGGCGAAAACGCCGCTCCAATGTGCGGGTTCCGCCACGATATCGCTCTGTTCGATGCCCGGTTGGGCGCTCATCGTGATGGTCATGGTTTCGCTTTGCATGGTGATCGAAAAAAACGCGCCTGCACCAAGACGAGTGCAGCCACTGGTGGCTCTCAGTCCTTGCTGATTCGATCGGTTTGCTTCGCGTCCATTCGGCCGCGACGGCGCTTGTCTTCGAGCGATGGGCAGTGGGCAGGCCGATGTCTCAGTTCGCAGCCAGGTGTTGTTTGAAGAAAGCCGTCAGCTTGTCGAAGGGAATGAGGTCGGTGCGGTCGTAAAGATCCACGTGACCCGCACCCTTGACCCAGTAGAGTTCCTTGGGCTGGCCGGCCAGTCGGTAGGCTTCCTCGCTGAATTCCCTCGAGTGCGCCTGGTCGCCGGTGATGAACAACATCGGTCGCGGCGAGATCGTCTCGATGTCGTTGAACGGATAGAAGTTCATGAACTTGACGTTGCTGGTGACCGTCGGCTTCGTCGTCCTTTCCGGGGATGCGCCTGTCGGCGTGAATTCACCGCGCGGCGTGCGATAGAAATCGTAGAACTCGCGCTGGATCGGATGGGTATCTGCAGTCAATTTGAGGTCGGTGCCACCCGCGACCGCGATTTCGCTGCCTTGGAACTCGCCGTAGCGCTGCTGTGCGGCTTCGGCGATGATCTGCTTGCGCTGTTCCTGCGTCAGCGAGTGATTCAACGCGTTGCGGTTGACCGCGCCCATGTCGTACATGCTCACGGTCGCGATGGCTTTCATGCGCGGGTCGATCTTGGCCGCGCTGATGACGAAGCTGCCGCTTCCGCAGATGCCGAGTACACCGATGCGCTCACGGTCGACAAACGCCTGGCTGCCCAGGTAATCCACCGCCGCGCTGAAGGCCTCGGCGTAGATGTCCGGCGCCACCACGTTGCGCGGCTGGCCCTCGCTCTCGCCCCAGAACGACTGGTCGATGGCCAGGGTGATGAAGCCTTGCTCGGCCAGCTTCTGTGCGTATAGGTTCGAACTTTGCTCCTTCACGGCGCCCATCGGATGCCCCACGATGATCGCCGGATAGCGGACGCCTGGTTTCCGATCCTTGGGCAGGAACAGATTGCCCACGACCTTCATCCGATATTGGTTGTTGAAGGAGACTTTTTCCGTGGTCAGCCTGTCGCTCTGGTAGAAATTGTTTGCGCCGTTGGACATGTCTTGCCCCATCGCGGTGAATGAGCTGGCCGCCATGGCCAGCGAAAGAAGCAGCTTTTTCATCGGTCTTTCCTCGGTCAGGCGGACAACGTGGCGTTGTCGATGACGAAGCGATACTGGACATCGCCCTTGAGCATGCGTTCGTAGGCCTCGTTGATCTCGTCGGCCCTGATCAGTTCAATGTCGGCCACGATTCCGTGCTCGGCGCAGAAGTCGAGCATTTCCTGGGTTTCCGGGATACCGCCGATCATCGAGCCCGCCAGCGTGCGGCGCTTGGTGATGAGGTTGAACACGTTGGGCGACGGGTGCGGGCTGGCTGGCGCGCCGACCAGCACCATCGTGCCGTCGCGCTTGAGCAGGAAGAGGAACGTATCCAGATCGTGGGGAGCGGCCACCGTGTTGACGATCAGGTCGAAGCTCTTGGCGTGTGTGGCCATCTCGTCCGCGTTGCGGGAGACCACTACCTCGTCGGCTCCCAGCATCAAGGCGGCTTCGCGCTTGGACTCTGAGGTGGTGAACGCCACGACGTGCGCGCCCATGGCATGCGCGAGCTTGATGCCCATGTGGCCCAGGCCACCGATACCGACCACGCCTACCTTTTTGCCGGGACCGGCGTTCCAATGCCGTAGCGGCGACCAGGTAGTGATGCCCGCGCACAGTAGCGGAGCTACCGCCGCCAGTTGTACCTCGGGGTGGCGTACGCGCAGCACGTAGCGCTCGTGGACGACGATCTGCTCGGAGTAGCCGCCGAGCGTCCAGCCGGGGGCGTCCGGGGTCGGAAAGTTGTAGGTACCGATCATGCCGTCACAGTAGTTCTCGAGCCCACTGGCACAGTCCCCACAGTGTTTGCAGCTGTCCACGATACAACCGATGCCGACCAGGTCGCCTGTCTGGAAGCCACCGACGTCCGCGCCGACGGCCGAGACCCGTCCCACGATTTCGTGACCCGGCACACAGGGGAATTGGGTACCGGCCCATTCGGCGCGGACCTGGTGCAGATCGGAATGACAGATGCCGCAGTAGGCGATGTCGATTTGCACATCGTGGGGGCCGGGAACACGGCGGGTGATTTCCATCGGCTCCAGAGGCTTGTCGCCGGCATACGCGCCGTAGGCTTGAATAGTCATGAGGATTCCAAAAGGTCCAGAAAAGAATGCAGACCATTGTTCCCGCTTGCGATCTGTTTGATTAGGTGATCAAACCTTTTAGGGTCTATTAGCTGTACTTATCAATCACCCATGCCAGAATGATTCCATGGCACGACGTAACCTCAATGATTTGCTGGCCTTCGTTACGGTGGCGCGAGAGGGAAGCTTCACGCGCGCAGGCGCTGTCCTTGGCGTCTCCCAATCGGCCCTCAGTCAGGCCATCAAGGCTTTGGAGGAGCGGCTGGAAATCCGGCTGCTGACCCGAACCACCCGCAGCGTGTCAGCGACTCCGGCAGGAGAAAGGCTGCTCCAAGCGATCGGCAGGCGCTTCGACGAGATCGAGGCGGAACTGGACGCGCTCACTGAATTGCGGGACAAACCTGCCGGTTCTGTCCGCATCACCACCGGCGAACACGTTCTGCGGACGATCCTGCTGCCCAAACTGTTGCCGCTGATGCACCGCTACCCGGATATCAACATCGAGTTCGATGTCTGCTACGGGTTCCGGGACATCGTGGCAGATCGCTTCGATGCGGGAGTTCGCCTGGGTGAAAGCATCGACAAGGACATGGTCGCTCTGCCCATCAGTCCGAGGCTTCGGATGGCGGCGGTTGCATCGCCTGCTTATGTCGAGAAGCACGCCATTCCGAAAGTCCCAGAGGATCTGGCCCGGCACAACTGCATCAATATCCGCTTCCCCACGTCCGGCGGTCTGTATGTCTGGGAGTTCGAGTGCCTCGATCGGCAAGTCAACGTCCGTGTCGAAGGCCAAGCGACCTTCAGTACCTCACCCCACATCGTCCTTGCGGCGCTTGATGGGCTGGGGGTCGCGTTCCTGCCCGAAGAAGAGTTTGCCCCGCACATCGAAGAAGGACGGCTTGTTCGGATGCTGCAGGACTGGTGCCCGCCGTTCTCGGGCTACCATCTTTATTATCCCAGTCGGCGCCAGCATTCGCCGGCGTTCTCACTGGTGGTCGATGCATTGCGCATCTGAGCACGACTCGAACAGAAATCCAGCTCTAGGCTGCCGAGTGCGTTTGGTCCTGTTTGTCCTCATTGCATCGTGCAGGCAACAAAAAACCCGCAGTCGCCTGCGGGTTTTCCGGGTGCCAGCGTGCTTGCCTGCGATCAGACCTGCATCGCCTTCGCCACTTCGGCGGCATAGTCTTCCACCACCTTCTCGATGCCTTCACCGACGGCCAGACGCTGGAAGCCGGTGACGTCGGCGCCAGCGGCTTTCACCGCAGCTTCGACGGTCTGATCGGTGTTCAGCACGTAGGGCTGGCCGTACAGGGTGTTCTCGCTGACGATCTTGGCGATCTTGCCGCCGATGATCTTTTCGAGGATGTCGGCCGGCTTGGCCTTGTCCTTGTCGGTCATCTTCGCCAGTTCGATTTCCTTTTCCTTCGCGATGAACTCGGCCGGCACGTCGCTGGCCTTGTTGTGCGGCGGGTTCATGGCGGCCACGTGCATGGCGATGCCACGGGCGAGGTCGGCATCGCCGCCCTTCAGGTCGACCAGCACGCCGATCTTGCCGCTGTGGACGTAGGCGGCGACGTTGTCGCTGCTGTCGACGCGGACCATGCGGCGGACCTGCACGTTCTCGCCGACCTTGGAGATCACGGCAGCGCGCGCTTCTTCGACGGTTTCGCCCGAAGCGATCTTCGCTGACTTCAGCGCTTCCACGTCGGCAGCGTCAGAGGCCAGGGCGGCCTGGGCGACGGCGTCGATGAAGGCCAGGAAGTTGTCGTCCTTTGCCACGAAGTCGGTTTCGGAATTGACTTCGACCAGCACGGCCTTGCCGCCGTCCTGTGCCATCGCGATGCGGCCTTCGGCGGTGACGCGGTCGGCCTTCTTGCCGACCTTGATGATGCCCTGCTTGCGCAGCCATTCGGCGGACGTTTCGATGTCGCCGTTGTTTTCGGTCAGTGCTTTCTTGCACTCCATCATGCCGGCGCCGGTGCGCTCGCGCAGTTCCTTGACCAGGGAAGCGGTGATCTCAGCCATTGCAAACCTCGAATTCGTTGTAGGGCGGGCTTTGTGCCTGCCACAGATGTGCCCGGACGCCTGACCAACGGTCGTCGACAGCACGTTTGGGCGATGTAAGAACGTGGCCGCGCATTCTGGCGCGGCCACGTGACGCGGGAATGACCCGACAGACTCGCCGAATGCGATTACTCGGCAGCCGGAGCTTCGGCTGCCGGTGCTTCGTCAGCCACTGCAGCGTCGGCTTCAGCTTTCTTTGCCGGAGCCGGGCCTTTCTTCGCCGGAGCGCGACCGCGCTTGTCGGCCTTCATGTCGCCTTCGGTGAACTCTTCTTCACGCACCGTCGCCGCCTGCGGCGCGGCAGCCTTGCCTTCCAGGACGGCGTCGGCAGCCGCGCGGGCATACAGCTGCACGGCACGGATGGCGTCGTCGTTGCCCGGGATCGGGTAGTCGACAAGGTTGGGGTCGTAGTTGGTATCGACGACCGCGATGACCGGAATGCCGAGCTTCTTGGCTTCCTTGATTGCGATGTCTTCATGGCCGATATCGATCACGAACTGCGCGTCGGGCAGACGGTTCATGTCCTTGATGCCACCCAGCGAAGCGTCCAGCTTTTCGCGCTCGCGACGCAGGGTCAGCACTTCGTGCTTGACCAGCTTCTGGAACGTGCCGTCGGTTTCGCCTGCTTCCAGTTCCTTCAGGCGGGAGACCGACTGCTTCACGGTGCGGAAGTTGGTGAGCGTGCCGCCCAGCCAGCGCTGGGTCATGTACGGCATGCCGCAACGCTCGGCTTCTTCCTTCATCGAATCGCGCGCACTGCGCTTGGTGCCGAGGAACAGGATGATGCCGCGACGCTGGGCGATGCCCGAGATGAAGTTCATCGCGTCGTTGAACAGCGGAACGGTCTTCTCGAGGTTGATGATGTGGATCTTGCCGCGGGCGCCGAAGATGAACGGGCCCATCTTGGGATTCCAGTAGCGGGTCTGGTGGCCGAAATGGACGCCGGCTTCCAGCATCTGACGCATGGTGATCTGGGGCATTGCGATGACTCCGAGTGATGGAACCGTCCGCCAGGATCGGTTGAGATCGGTAAAGGCGGTGCGTCATCG
This sequence comes from Lysobacteraceae bacterium, assembly GCA_041751895.1. Taxonomy (GTDB): domain Bacteria; phylum Pseudomonadota; class Gammaproteobacteria; order Xanthomonadales; family Xanthomonadaceae; genus Lysobacter_I. The sequence continues at coordinate 9,988 of JBGSID010000211.1, forward strand.
TTGAGAACGGGACGCGTGGTTCCGGGGTTGGGCCTCCCTGATCGCGCCGTAGCCAGATCCTCATGCCGACACAGTCATGCCATCAGGCATGTCTGTGAAAGCGGTTGAGGACACCCCGGTACGGAGGGTTGCGACAGGTGTGGATTCGACTGCAGTGTCACTGCGTAGCAGTGGCGCGCTGCGCCCGTCGTGGGCGATTTGGCCGGGCAGGGCCCGATCAAGCCCCGAGATTGTAGCGGCTGCGGGCGTTTCGGGGCAAGTCGGGAGGCGTAAACCGGTCGAATCGGCAATAATGCGGCCATGCCTATGACCATCAAAACAGCAGAAGACATCGAACGTATGCGCGTCGCCGGCCGTCTGGCCGCCGAAGTGTTGCAGATCGTCGCCCCCTACGTGAAGCCTGGTGTGAGCACCGGCGAGCTGGATCGCATCTGTCACGACCATATCGTGAACGTGCAGCAGGCGATTCCGGCCAATGTCGGTTACCGGGGATTTCCCGCCACCGTCTGTGCCTCCGTCAACAACGTGATCTGTCACGGGATTCCGGGGCCGACCAAAGTCCTCAAGGACGGCGATATCGTCAATATCGATGTCACCGTGATCAAGGATGGCTGGCATGGCGACACCAGCCGCATGTATTACGTGGGCACACCTTCGGTGATGGCCCGGCGGCTGGTTGAAGTCACCCGTGAAGCCATGTTCCGTGGCATCCGTACCGTCAGGCCCGGCGCGACACTGGGCGACATCGGTCATGCCATTCAGACCTATGCCGAGGGCGAGCGCTTTTCGGTGGTGCGCGAATACTGCGGTCACGGCATCGGCCGGGTGTATCACGAAGATCCGCAGGTGCTCCATTACGGCCGTCCAGGCGAAGGCCTGGTGTTGAAGCCCGGTATGACCTTCACCATCGAACCGATGATCAACGAGGGCGCGCGCCACACCCGGCTGATGCCCGACGGTTGGACGGTGGTCACCAAGGACCGCAAGCTTTCGGCGCAGTGGGAGCATACCGTGACAGTGACCGACACCGGTGTGGAAATCCTGACCCGCCTGCCGGGTGACGATAACGATCTCTGATCCTTTGACTGATCTTCATGCCGATCTGCAATTCCCTCCGCATTGTTGCCCTGCGCTGACATGAGCACAGCGGCCATCACTGCGGCAGACGATCCGCTGCGATCGGGTCCGGATGGCGATGTGCTCTGGGTTGCGGATACTCGCGTATCACTGACACAGATCGATCAGCGTCTGGCCAGACGTTTCGATGCGGGAGAGAACGTCGGTCGTCTGGTTGCGCTGCGCGCACGCGCGGTCGACGCCCTGATCCGTGAGGCCTGGCGGCGCTGTCTGCCGGTGGATGCCGGCTTGGCATTGTTCGCGATTGGCGGCTACGGTCGCGGCGAGCTGTTTCCGCAATCCGATGTCGATCTGCTGGTGCTTGCTGACAGCGATGCGCAGGAACGATGCCGTGACGCGTTGGCGCGTTTCCTTGCATTGCTCTGGGATGTCGGGCTACAGACCAGTCAGGCCGTACGTTCTGCCGTTCAATGTACTGAAGCATCGGTGGATCAGACCGTACTGACCGCGCTCATCGAATGGCGCGCACTGGTGGCGGACGACGATGCCCAGGACATGCTGCTCGACGCGATCGCGCCGGAAAAGGTCTGGCCGGCGCGTGCATTTTTTCTCGCGAAAGTCGAGGAGCAGGCGCAGCGTCATGCGCGTTTCGGCGACACCTCGGACAATCTCGAACCGAATCTGAAGGATGGCCCGGGCGGTCTGCGCGATATTCAGATGCTTGGTTGGATGTCGCTGCGCAGTTTCGGCATGCGCGATCTCGAACCATTGATCGGGCTCGGTCATCTTGGTCCGGACGAAGCCTCGGCGCTGGAGCGGGAGCGACTTGCATTGTGTCGTCTGCGCTACGGACTGCATCTGGTAGCCGGTCGCCGCGAGGAGCGTCTGCGTTTCGATTATCAGAAGCTGTTGGCCGAGCGGTTGGATTTTCACGACGACGCCGACAGTCTCGGCGTCGAGAAGATGATGCAGGGCTTCTATCGCAGTGCCGCGATCGTGCGCCGGATCAACGACCGGTTGCTGCAACGTTTTGAAGAGCATTTCGACGGTGCGGCAGTGCCGGAGCTGCTCGACGAGCACTTCGAATTGCGTCGTGGTTATCTTGCGGCGCGTGTGCCCGAATGGTTGTTGCGCGATCCTGCGAACGTGTTTGCGTTGTTCGCGGCATGGGCGGCGCATGCGCAGTCGAGAGGTCTGCATTCGCAGACTGCACGCGAATTGGCGCAAGCGTTGCCCGCGATCCCGGGTTATGCCGACGCTGCACCGGAGCTGCGTGAGCGCTTCATGCAACTATTGCGAGGGGATCAGCCGGTCAAGACGCTGGAGCGCATGGCGCGGTTGGGAGTGCTTGGGCGCTGGATCCCGGCATTCGCGCAGGTTTCTGGCCGAATGCAATTCGATCTGTTTCACGTCTATACCGTGGATCAGCACACGCTGGCGGTGCTGCGCAATCTCGCGCATTTCGCCTCCGGCGAAACCGACGAGCGATTCTCCACCGCGCATACGGTGTGGCCCTCACTGCACAAACCCGAATTGCTGCTGCTCGCCGGCCTGTTCCACGATATCGGCAAGGGCCGTGGCGGCGATCATTCCGAATTGGGCGCGGTCGACGCGCGCGAGTTCTGTCTGGCCCACGGATTGTCGAAGGCGGATACCGCGCTGATCGAATGGCTGGTGCGCAAACATCTGCTGATGTCGGTGACCGCGCAGAAGCAGGACATCACCGACCCCGACGTGATCCATCGTTTCGCTGCCGAAGTGGCTGATCGCCAACGTCTGGATCATCTTTATCTGCTGACCTGCGCCGACATCGCAGGGACCTCGCCGAAACTCTGGAACGCCTGGAAAGACCGGTTGCTCGCCGATCTGCATACCGCCACGCGCTTCGCGCTGCGGCGCGGTCTGGAGCATCCTGTAGCGGCGGACGAACGCATCGACGAAAACAGGACTGCGGCGCATGGCCTGCTGGTCGCGCAAGGATTCGATGTTGATGCGATCGAGGCGGTCTTCGCACGGATGCCGCGCGAGAACTTCCTGCGCAGCCGTCCGGACCAGATCGCCTGGCAGGCCGTTGCACTTCACGGCAGCGCGCCGGGCGATATCGTCGTCCGCGTACGGCTGTTGCGCGGACGCGGAGGTGCGACCGGCGGCTATGAGCTCTTCGTGCACATGCCTGATCGCGACGGATTGTTCGCGGCGATCGTGATCACACTCGACCGCCTCGGGCTTGCGATCCTTCAGGCCCGCGCCCTCGATGGCCCGCAGGCCACGATCTTCGATACGTTCCAGTTGCTGCCGAGTGAATCGCAACATCTGCCGGCGGTCGAGCATATCGAGTCGAGCCTGTTGCGTGCGTTGGCGGGTGATCCCAATCGTCTGCGGCCGTCGAGGCGGACCCAGCCACGTCATCTGCGTCATTTCCGGGTGGCGCCGCGTATCGGCATCGAAACGGCGGCCGACGGTCAGCGCACGCGGCTGAGTCTGATCTGCACCGATCGTCCCGGGTTGCTTGCCGATGTCACCCATGTGCTGCGACAACAACATGTCCGTGTGCATGATGCGCGCATCGCGACTTTCGGCGAGCGGGCCGAGGACATGTTCCTCATCGCCAGTGCCGACGACGAGCCGCTCGACGAGATGCGATGCGATGCGCTTCGCGACGCGCTGCTGGCCTCGCTCGATTCGACGTCGCCGGCCTGATCTCCTTTCATTCATCCACGAAGATTTCCCATCCCATGAACAATGCTTCCGCGACAGAATTGCAGACGATCATCGACCACGCGTGGGAGCGCCGTGCCGAACTGGGCGCCGATGAGGTCGAGACGAATGTCCGGCCGGCCGTGGACCGTGCCATTGCCGGTCTCGAATCCGGCGAATTCCGCGTCGCTGCGCCGAATGCCGAAGGCGGCTGGATCGTCAACGAGTGGCTGAAGAAAGCGGTGCTGTTGTTCTTCAGGACGCAGGAGATGCAGCTTATCGACGCACAGCCAGCGCCGTTCTGGGACAAGGTGCCGGCACGTTTCGAAGGCTATTCTGAAGCTGATTTCCGCGCGCTGGGCGTACGCGTCGTCCCGGGTGCGATTGCACGTCGTGGCGCGCACATCGCGAAGGATGTCGTGCTGATGCCGAGCTTCGTGAACATCGGTGCTTACGTCGGCGAAGGCACGATGGTTGACACCTGGGCCACGGTCGGCAGCTGTGCGCAGATCGGCAAGCATTGTCATTTGTCCGGCGGCGCTGGCATCGGCGGTGTGCTCGAACCGCTGCAGGCCTCGCCGACGATCATCGAAGACCATTGTTTCATCGGCGCGCGTTCCGAAGTTGTCGAAGGTTTTGTCGTTGGCCATCACAGCGTGATCGGCATGGGCGTGTTTCTCGGTCAGAGCACCCGCGTCTACAACCGTGCCACGAAGGAAATCAGCTACGGCAGCGTGCCGCCGGGCAGTGTCGTCGTTTCGGGTCAGTTGCCTGCTGCCGATGGCTCGCATTCGCTGTATTGCGCGGTCATCGTGAAGCAGGTGGACGAAAAGACCCGCAGCAAGACGTCGATCAATGACCTGCTGCGCGGCTTGGCCGATTGACGATCGGTAGAGCGGCCTTCAGGTCGCCGTGCCCGTTCCGATGAAATGTTCAGCGGGCTGAAGCCCGCTCTACCAGGACAATAGAATGACGATCCTCTACGGGCTCAACAACTGCGATACCTGCAAGAAAGCGCGCAACTGGCTCAAGCGCTTCGAGATCGCGCACGATTTCGTCGATTACCGCGACAACCGGCAGACGCCGGAAACGCTGGTCGAGTGGAAGGACACGCTCGGAGGCTGGGAGGCGATGATCAACAAGTCGTCGACCACATGGCGCAATCTGCAGCCCAACCGTAAAACGCCGGCCTCCGACGCCGAATGGAAGCTGTTGCTGAAGGAATACCCGCAACTCATCCGTCGTCCCGTCGTGGTGACTGAAGATGGCAGCGTGAGTCAGGGTTTCAGCGACAACGGATTCAAGAAACGCTTCGGAGTCGGTGCATGAGCGGGAAGACGGTCAATGATGTCCTTGCACTGACACAGGCCCTGATCTCGCGTCCGTCGGTCACGCCCAATGATGCTGGTTGCCAGCAAATGCTCGCTGACCGTCTGCAGCACGCGGGCTTTGTCTGCGAACACCTGCGCTACGGCAGCACCGACAATCTTTGGGCAACACACGGTCAGGGGCAACCGGTGCTGGCGCTGCTCGGGCACACCGACGTGGTGCCGCCGGGGCCGCGCGAGGCCTGGGCCAGCGATCCATTCGAGCCGACGATTCGCGATGGCGTGCTCTACGGCCGTGGTGCCGCAGACATGAAAGGCAGTGTGGCCGCGTTCGTGGTCGCGCTGGAGCAGTTCGTCGCCGCGTATCCGGATCATGCGGGCACGGTGGCGATGCTGGTGACCTCGGACGAGGAGGGCGATGCCATTGATGGCGTGCCGAAGGTTGCGCAACTGTTCCGCGAACGCGGCCAGCCTATCGACTGGTGCATCACCGGCGAGCCGTCTTCGAAGGCGGCGCTGGGTGACCTGCTCCGCGTCGGCCGTCGCGGCACGCTGTCGGCGACGCTGACGATCAAGGGTATCCAGGGGCATGTCGCCTATCCGGACAAGGCGCGCAATCCGATCCATCAGGCGGCGCCGGCGCTGGTCGAATTGTCGACGCGCGAATGGGACAAGGGTTACGAAAGCTTCCCGCCGACCAGCTTCCAGATCAGCAACGTCCACGCCGGCACGGGTGCCAACAATGTGATCCCGGGCGAGCTGCAGGTGGTCTTCAATCTGCGCTACAACCCGACCTGGGATGCCGTGCGACTGGAGCAGGCGTGCGAGACGATGCTGTCTGCGCATGGGCTCGAATACGACATCCGCTGGCATCGTGGCGGTGAGCCTTTCTATACGCCGGAAGGGCCGTTGCGCGTCGCCGCGCGGGAAGTCCTGCGTGAATTCAACGGTGCGCAACCGGAAGAGAGCACTGCCGGTGGCACATCCGATGCTCGTTTCATCGCGCCTCTCGGCGCGCATTGCATCGAGATCGGCCCGATCAACGCCAGCATCCACAAGGTCGACGAGCATGTGTCGATAGCCGACCTCGAACGTCTGCCAGCGCTTTATTTCACCCTGATCGAGCGGATGCTTTGCTCGCGTTGAGCCAGCTCCGCTTGCTGCGCGCAGTGGTTATCGCGCTGTTGTTCGTGTCGGTGGCCTGCTGCGGTGCTTCCGCATTCCAGAGTGATGCTCCCGATCGCACGGTCCATGTCAGACCGCGTGGGCTCGCGCTCGATATCTACGAGCCTGCTGGGACTGCGCCGAAAAAGGCCGTCGCGCGGTATTGATGGTGTATGGAGGGGGGCGAGGGTGATCGCAGCGACCGGAGTGGATGGGAGCGGTTCTGCTTTGTGATGGGTGCAGCATCTTGTCGTCGACAGGTCGATTGACCTCGCATGGCGGCTTGCCAAATCCGGCGGGCGCGGGTTAGGGTTGACTCATGACTTTGAGCTCCGCCATCGCCCGCAATCTCAATCGCAATAATAATTGCGTGAATAACCGTGCACACACACGGCGGGATGGCGGACAGGCATAAGCGACATACAAGCCTGAGACCCAGAAACCCGCGCCGGAAGCGCGGGTTTCGTGCTTCCGGCGTCAGAGAAACCACCCAAGGAGTTCATCATGTGTTCGATTCTCGGCGTTTTCGATCTTCGACCTGGCGCCGATCTTGGCCCGCTGCGACCGCTAGCGCTGTCGCTGTCCGCGCGGCAGCGCCACCGAGGCCCTGACTGGTCCGGTGTGCATGTCGAGCCACGTGCGTTGCTGGTGCATGAGCGTCTGGCGATTGTCGATCCTGCGGGTGGCGCACAGCCGCTGCACTCGGAGGATGGCAATCTCGTCCTTGCGGTGAACGGTGAGATCTACAACCACCGCGCGCTTGAAGGCGCCTTGCGCAAACCGTATGCGTTCCAGTCGGGCTCCGACTGCGAAGTCATCAATGCCTTGTATCGCGACGGTGGCGATATCGGCACCTGGCTCGATCGTCTCAACGGCATCTTCGCGTTCGTGCTGTGGGACCGTGCCGCAGGTCGCTTCATGATTGCCCGCGACCCCATCGGCGTATGTCCCATGTACTGGGGCCACGATGCCGACGGCCGGGTCTGGGTCGCTTCGGAAATGAAAGCGCTGGTACGGGTCTGCGACGATGTTGCCCAGTTTCCGCCCGGCCATTATTTCGACAGTGTCACCGGTGAGTTGCATCGTTATTACGAACGCGCGTGGCGCGATCACGACGCCACCATCGGTGTGCAGGTGTCTCCGCGCGAATTGCGTGATGCTTTCGAAGCCGCAGTGCATCGCCAGCTGATGAGCGACGTGCCCTACGGTGTGCTGCTGTCCGGCGGTCTGGATTCGTCGCTGGTCGCCGCTTGCGCCTCACGCTTCGCGCGTCGTCGTGTCGAGGACGGAGGCGAGAGCGAAGCCTGGTGGCCACGGCTGCATTCGTTCGCGATCGGCTTGACGGGATCTCCCGATCTGGCTGCTGCCGAAATCGCGGCCAAAGCGCTCGGAACGGTGCATCACGGATTCACTTATACCTTCGAGGAAGGCCTTGATGCTTTGCCGGAAGTGATCCGCCACATCGAAACCTACGACGTGACGACGATCCGCGCGTCCACGCCTATGTTCCTGCTTGCGCGCCGGATCAAGGCGATGGGCGTGAAGATGGTGCTGTCGGGTGAGGGGAGCGATGAGGTGTTCGGCGGCTATCTGTATTTCCACAAGGCGCCGAATGCGCGCGAATTCCATGAAGAAACCATCCGCAAGCTCGATGCGCTGAACTATTACGACTGCCTGCGCGCGAACAAATCGATGATGGCCTGGGGCGTTGAGCCGCGCGTGCCGTTCCTCGATACCGAGTTCCTGGACGTGGCGATGCGGATGGATGCGCAGGCGAAAATGGTCGACAAGTCGTCACCGAAGCGCCGGGTTGAAAAAGCGGTGCTGCGCGAGGCGTTCGAGGGCTACCTCCCGGATGAAATTCTGTGGCGGCAGAAAGAACAGTTCAGCGACGGCGTCGGTTATGGCTGGATCGACGGCCTGAAAGCGCACGCCGAGTCGCATGTCAGCGATGCGGATTTCGCGGCGGCCGAGCAGCGTTACCCAATCAATCCGCCGCAGACCAAGGAAGCGTATTTCTACCGTCGCCTGTTCGAGGATGCATTTCCGGGCGAGGGTTGCGCCCGCACCGTACCGGGTGGCAAGTCGATCGCATGCTCGTCGCCGGCGGCGATCGCATGGGATGCCTCGTTCGCAAATGCCGCCGATCCCTCGGGCCGGGCGATCGCTGGCGTACATCAGGCTGCGCTGTAGGGCGGATTTCAATCCGCCACTTCAATCTTTTCCGGAGTGCAGTGAAGGATCGGAATACGTTCCGGTCCTGATCGACCAGTGACGTGAAGAGGCAGATCAGAATGGCGGGTTGAGACCCGCCGTACGCAGGTGGTTGATCACCTCAGACCGGTTTTGAGATCTTCGCGACCAGCCAGGTGATGACGTTGCGCGGTGTGAATCGCACGCTCTGTGCGAGCAACCAGTTGCCGGTGCCGTGGATGGCCACCCGCTGTCCGCGGTCCATGGCCTGCATCGCGTAGTCGGCGACGGCTTTCGACGTGGGCATGCGCTTGCCCTTGACCAGGGCGGACTCGTTCATCGCTGCTTGATCCTGGAAGCCGGAGGCGGTGGGGCCGGGGCACAGTGCGGTCACGGTGACGCCGGTATCTTTCAGTTCTTCGGCCAGTGCTTCGCTGAAAGACAGCACATAGGCTTTGGTCGCGTAATACACGGCCATGTACGGGCCCGGTTGGAACGAGGCTGTCGACGCGACATTGACGATGCGCCCGTGGCCAGCAGCAAGCATCCCCGGCAGCAGGCGTTTGGTGAGGCGGGTCAATGCCGAGATGTTGAGATCGATCATCGCCTGCTCCTGCAGACCATCGGTGTCGCGATACAGCCCATAGAGACCGAATCCCGCGTTGTTGATCAGAATGCTGGGCACGATGCCAGCGCCGGCCAATGCATCGGCAATCCGGTCCGCAGCGCCGGTAGCGCCCAGATCCGTAGCGATCACGTGAGTCGCGATGCCATGGCGCGCACGCAGGTCGGCCGCGAGCACTTCGAGTTTTTCGCCGCTGCGTGCGGTCAGTACCAGCGAATGCCCGCGTGCCGCGAGATTGCCGGCAATGTCGTAGCCGATGCCGCCGGAGGCGCCGGTGATCAGCGCCCAGGATGGTGTGCTCATGCAAATCTCCGAGAGTCGATGGGTTCAATCGTATCGACAGATGTCTCTGCCGTTACGGCGTAAAGATGGGTGTGTCGTTTCCGCATGGTGGTGGTGAGGATTTGTCGGACGACGCCAATCGATTGGAGCCGCAGAAGAACGCTGGCCGAGCCATTCCACAGACCGCATGTCAGCGGTGGCCCAGCCTCGAATCGCACGGGCGGTTTGATCGGCCTGATCATGGCGTCGATTCCAGTCAGTTCGACATTGCCGGACTCGATGTGAGAAAGCCGCCTTGTTCCGGCGGCTTTGTTTCAGTGCCGAGTGCCTGGAGTCAATTTGAGTGTGTACTGGGCTTGACCCGGCAGGAAAGGCGTTGGCCGCCCATGCACCCAATCCTCATGGCCGGCGCCCCAGAACGGCGACAGCGGGTGGCCGCTCTGGCCGCCGGGCATGTGGGTGATGCCGTCGGCTTCGTGGCCCGGCGACACCACCATGCGCTCAGATGCACCGAAGTCCGGGCCGGTCACGCGCGGCATGCCGCCATCGCCGGCCAGCGGATCGGCCGGCATGCACAGCAGCGACTTGCCGACCAGCGGGATCGCTTTCGCAAGCGGGTGACAGATCGCAGCGGTATTGCGCTCGCCCCAGGTGCGTTCGGCCAGCGGCCCTTGTGCCTTCAGTTCGTCGCGTACCGACACGGCGGCATCCTCGAACAGCGCGTCCCAGGTGTTGAACTTGCGCGACAACAAGTGTGCCGGGCGCTGCGTGGCCAGCGGCCAGACCACGCCCTCCAGCTGCTGCAGGGCAGGCATCACGAAGTCTTCGCCCAGCGCAGCGTGTGCGGGTGCAGTGAGGCCTTCGGCCACGCGCGCGTGCACGGCGAGGCGCCACGCGCGGACGATGCGATAGCTGACCGAATCGACGCTGGCACGCCCATCCCAATGTTTGGCGGCGTCGGCCAGTTCGACCAGCGCGGGCGATTTCGTGCGTGCGGCGGTATCGCGCAGCAGCGTCCACCATGTCTGCTGGAACACGGCGCGATCATCGAGCTGGATGGCGAGGAGATCGCGTTCCGTGAAGGTCTTGCGGGCGAACAGGTCGTTGCGGATCTGGCGCGCGCGCGCAGCAAACGCGAATCCGCCGTCGCCGAGCTTTTTCAGTGTGTCGCCGTCCATGGTGCGGTTGTTCGCGGTCCATAAGCGGCTACTGGCCGGGTCGATGACGTTCGGCGAGCGGTCGGTCGCGATCGCCCACGCC
>JBGSID010000212.1:0-6539 GCA_041751895.1 Lysobacteraceae bacterium
GCGCACCGCGCAAGCCGCGCCGCCGCGTACACGAAGACACGACCGCCAAAGCCCCCCACACCGGTCGGACGACGACACTCTCTCCCGTTGTCGTCCGACCGGTTTCCACATCGAGCGCGCGCCCCGCCGCAGCGCCCGCCATTGCCCCCTTTCCCACCTTGAAGGCCATCGCCTGATGGAGATCACCTGATGACAACCGATGCTGGACGCGAGCCGCACGCGCGGGTCGCGATCTTCGACACCACCCTGCGCGACGGCGAGCAATCTCCCGGCTGCAGCATGACTGCGAAGCAGAAGCTGCGTTTCGCCCACGCGCTTGCCGAACTCGGCGTGGACGCGATCGAAACCGGTTTCCCGGCCAGTTCCGAAAGCGACCTCAACGCCTGCGCCGCGATCGCGAGCAATGTGCGCGGCGCGACGCTTGCGACACTCGCACGCTGCCATCCCGGTGATATCGAAGCCTGCGCACGCGCGCTCGAAACTGCGGACAAGCCGCGCATCCACGTCTTCATCTCCACCAGCCCGCTGCATCGCGAACACAAGCTCGCCCTGAGCAAAGCCGAAGTGCTGGAACGTGCAGTGATGGGTGTGACGCTGGCGCGGCGTCATGTCGACGATGTCGAATTCTCCGCCGAAGACGCCCTGCGGACCGAGCCGGAATTTCTGGCCGAGATCTGCTCCGCAGCACTCGCGGCAGGCGCACGCACACTCAACATCCCCGACACCGTCGGCTACACCACGCCGGGCGAAATCCGCGCACTGTTCGAATACCTCCGCACGCATGTGCGCAACGCGGACAAGGCCATCTTCAGTGCACACTGCCATGACGATCTGGGCTTGGCTGTGGCGAACAGCCTCGCCGCGATCGAAGGTGGCGCCCGTCAGGTCGAATGCACGATCAACGGCATCGGCGAACGGGCCGGCAATTGTGCGCTGGAAGAACTGGTGATGGCACTGGACGTCCGTCGCGCTTATTTCGAAGCCTCCACCGGCATCCACACCGAACGTCTGGTGCCCACCTCGCGACTGTTGACCCGCATCACTGGCATGAACGTCCAGCGCAACAAAGCGATTGTCGGTGCCAATGCGTTCGCGCATGAATCCGGCATCCATCAGCACGGCATGCTGAAGCATCGCGGCACCTATGAAATCCTGCGCCCGGAAGCGGTGGGCTGGGCGAAGTCGCAGATGATCATGGGCCGGCACAGCGGCCGCGCCGCGCTGGCCGACCGCCTGCGTGAACTCGGCTTCTCATTGGACGAAGCACAGCTGAACCAGGTGTTCGGACGCTTCAAGACGCTCACCGAAAAAAAACGGGAAGTGTTCGACGCTGATCTCGAAGCGCTGGCGCTGGGCATCGACGGCCGGACCATCGGCGGCTGGCGTCTGAATCGGCTGCACGTGAGCACCGGCGTCGGCGATGGCACACTGCCGACCGCCAGCGTCGATCTCACCACTCCCGACGGTGAGCGCGTCACCGAAGCCGCGACCGGCGACGGCCCGGTGCACGCACTGTTCGAAGCGCTGGCGCGTGGCACAGCGACGCATCTCGACATCGAAAGTTATCAGGTGTCCAGCGTCACCACCGGCGACGATGCACAGGGCCAGGCGAGCCTGACTGCCCGCATCCGCTCCGACGGCGAAAGCGACGAGATCACCGGTTCCGGCACCAGCACCGACATCCTCGAAGCCAGCGCATTGGCGTGGCTCGACATCGTCAATCGCGAGCGTCGCCGCCGTGCGCCTGAAGAACATCCCACGCTGGCGGCTCGCGAAACACCCGCCAGACCGCGCTCCGCTTCCGCCTGATCATCCTTGCAGCCTCTCGCAGACCTTCATCCATGACTTCCGATCCGCAAGCTTCCGCACCCAGCACGCTGTTCGACAAACTGTGGGACGCGCACGTGGTGGTGCCCGAAACCGCCGATGCGCCCGCAGTGCTCTATATCGATCTCCATCTCATCCATGAAGTGACCTCACCGCAGGCATTCGCGGAACTCGACGCTCGCGGGCTTCCCGTGCGCCGACCAGAACGCACCAAGGGCACGCTCGACCACTCCACGCCGACCACGCCACCGGACGCCGCCGGCAATCTCACGTATTTCACTGCCGATGCCGAAACCCAGGTGCGTACGCTGCGCGAGAACTGCGCGCGGCATGACATCGAACTGTTCGACTACGGCAGTGATCATCGCGGCATCGTGCATGTGATCGGCCCGGAGCTCGGCCTCACCCGACCCGGTACGACCATTGTCTGCGGCGACAGCCACACCGCGACGCACGGCGCCTTCGGCGCGCTGGCCTTCGGCATCGGCACCAGCGAAGTTGGTCATGTGCTGGCGACACAGTGCCTGTTGCAGCGCAAGCCGAAGACATTGGCGATCGAAGTCGAGGGCGAACTCGGCGTCGGCGTCTCCGCCAAGGATCTGATCCTGCATGTGATCGGCACGATCGGCGTCGATGGCGGAACCGGGCATGTCATCGAATATCGCGGCAGTGCGATCCGGGCGCTGTCGATGGAAGAGCGGATGACGGTCTGCAACATGTCGATCGAAGCCGGTGCCCGCGCCGGTCTGATCGCACCGGACGACATCACCTTCGCCTATCTGGCCGGCACGCCCCGCGCCAACGAGGACGAAATATTCGATGCCGCAGTCGCACGCTGGCGCACGCTGCGCAGCGACGATGGCGCGCGCTTCGATCGCGTGGTGACGATCGACGCGCGCCAGATCCGGCCGACGCTCACCTGGGGCACGCACCCAGGACAGGTCACGGCCATCGACGCCAACGTCCCGGTCGCCAACGATGCCGACACACAGCGTTCGCTCGATTACATGAAATTCCCGGGCGGCAAGTCGCTGGCTGGGCAGCCGGTGGATGTAGTGTTCGTCGGCAGCTGTACCAACGGCCGCCTGAGCGATCTGCGCCAGGCCGCCGAGATCCTACGCGACCGAAAAGTCCATCCGAGCGTACGAATGCTGGTGGTGCCGGGCTCGGTGCAGGTGCAGCGCGCGGCGGAGGCGGAAGGCATCCATCTCATCGTGCGTGCAGCTGGCGCGGAATGGCGCGAACCGGGCTGTTCGATGTGCATCGCGATGAACGGCGACCTGGTCGCACCGGGACAACTCGCCGTGTCCACGAGCAACCGCAATTTCGAAGGCCGGCAGGGGCGTGATGCACGCACAGTGCTCGCATCGCCTTACACCGCCGCCGCTTGCGCCATCGCCGGCCATGTCGTCGATCCGCGACATTATCTGCAGGAGAACGCGGCATGAGCGCACAGCCATTCACGCGTTTCCGCGCACGTACCGCATGCCTGCCCGAGACCAACATCGATACCGACCGGATCATCCCGGCGCGCTTCCTCACCACAACGTCGCGCGACGGTCTGGGCAGGTTCGCGTTCAACGATTGGCGCTACCGCGAAGACGGTCGTCCCGATCCAGCATTCGCATTGAATGCGCCAGACGCACAAGGCGCGCAGATTCTTGTTGCTGGCCGCAACTTCGGCTGCGGCTCTTCGCGCGAACACGCACCATGGGCGCTGCGCGACTTCGGTCTGCGCGCGGTGATCAGCGCCGAGATCGCCGACATCTTCCGCAGCAACGCGCTGAAGAACGGATTGTTGCCGGTCGTGCTCGATCCGGTTGTCGTGGACGAACTGCTCGCGAATCCCGGCATCGAACTCGACATCGACGTCGCCGCCAGCACCGTGACATTGCCCGATGGTCGCAGCTTCGCGTTTCCGATCGACGGCTTCGCGCGCACCTGCCTGCTCGAAGTCGTCGATCAACTCGGTTATCTGCTCAAACAAACCCCTTCCATCAACGTCTACGAGGACGCACGCCATGCGCGCTGACATCGTCGTATTGCCGGGCGACGGCATCGGCACGGAAGTGACCGCCGCTGCGGTGGCGGTACTGGAGGCTGCGGGCCGCCGCTACGGCCACACGTTCAATTTCGAAACACGCCTGATCGGCGGTGCCGGGATCGACGCCGAAGGCACCGCCCTCTCCGATGCCACGCTGGACGCCTGCCGCAAGGCCGATGCGATCCTGCTCGGCGCGGTCGGCGGGCCGAAGTGGTCCGACGGCGAGATCCGTCCGGAACAGGGACTGCTCAGACTGCGCAAGGAACTCGGCCTTTACGCGAACCTGCGCCCGGTGAAGACCCACCCGGTCGCGTTGACCGCGTCACCGATCAAATCGCATCTGCTCACGGGCGTCGATCTGATCGTGGTCCGCGAGCTCACCGGCGGCGTGTATTTCGGCCAGCGCACACGCACCGAAACCTCCGCCAGCGATCTGTGCGAATACACCGTCGAAGAAATCAAGCGCGTCGTCCGTCGCGCCTGCACCTTGGCACGCGGCCGACGGCAATACGTGGTGTCGGTGGACAAGGCCAATGTCCTGGAAACCTCACGACTGTGGCGTCAGGTTGCAACCCGCGTGGCGCGCGATGAATTCCCGGACATCCGGCTCGAACATCAGCTGGTCGACAGCATGGCGATGCATCTGATCTCGCATCCCCGCGAGTACGACGTGATCGTGACCGAGAACATGTTCGGCGACATCCTCACCGACGAGGCTTCGATGCTGGCCGGCTCGATGGGCCTGCTGCCGTCGGCGTCGCTTGGCGAAGAGCGTCGCGAGCCGGATGCCTCGACAGCGTCGACGCATCCGCTGGGACTTTACGAACCCATCCACGGCTCCGCACCCGACATCGCCGGACGCGGAATCGCCAACCCCTGCGGTGCCATCCTCAGTGCGGCCATGCTGCTGCGGCATTCGCTGGGCCTGGAGGACGAGGCACGCGGCATTGAAGAAGCCGTCGCCGAGGCCATCGATCAGGGCGCGCTGACCGCAGATCTGGCGCCTTCCGGCACGGCGATCGGGACGGAGGACATGACACGGGCGATATCGTCGCGACTTGAGATCGATTGCATCGCGGTCGATCTCCGCGATTGAGCATGATCTCGGGTCAACCTTGATTTGACGCCCCATCACCGGATCGTTTACATCTGTTCCATGCCATCGTGTTCAGCCACCGCCATCGATTTCGCCACTCGCGGCAACGCCGCATCGGCGACGATCACCATCACCCCTACAGGTGTCACAACCTGTAGCGATAGTGCGGGCTGCGGCGGCGAAACGGCATAACCCTTCCCCCCTTCGCCCCGCACCGGACCAGGGTTGCGGGGCAGGTCTCCCACAACGCTCGACGGCACGGGGCTCCTGTTGGAGCTCTGTATGGATTCGTTACTCATGGATTCGCACCCCCCCCACCCGGCTTCGGCTGGAAACGAACACAGAAAAGTCATGGACGACAACATCCATACCGCATATCAGGCCCACAAATTTGGCGGCAGCAGCCTCGCCGATGCCGAACGCTACCGCCACGTCACCACCCTGCTGCAGGACGCGCCCGCACCTCGCGTCGTCGTGGTCTCGGCTATGCAGGGCGTCACCGATGCACTGACCTCTCTGGCCGGCATCAGCGCAGATGGCGGCGACTGGCAGGACGCCTGGTCGCGACTGCGCGACCGTCATTTCGCCGAAGCACAGCAGATCGACCCGCAGGATGCGCAGGCGCTGAGCGCGTGGCTCGACACCGAATTCGCAGCACTCGCCGCAGTGCTGCACCGTATCGCCGATGCCCGCGATTTGAGCGATCACGATCTCGCCGCCATACAGGGGCTGGGCGAAGTGTGGTCGTCGCGGATGCTGCTGGCCACGCTCGGCGGCGAAGCCGCAGGCTGGACGCGCCTCGACGCAAGAGACGTACTGGTGGTGCATCCGGGCGAACTCGGCGTTGCTGTCGACTGGCCGCAGACACGCGAACGATTCGCGACGTGGCGGGAATCACATGCGCAGCGCGATGTGGTCGTCACCGGCTTCATCGCGCGCGATGCCGATGACCGGCCAACAACGCTGGGCCGCAACGGCAGCGATTATTCCGGCGCGATCTTCGCCGTGCTGTTCGATGCGGAAGAGCTCACCATCTGGACCGATGTCGATGGCATCCTCAGTGCAGACCCCCGACTGGTGCCCGATGCCGTCTGCCTGCCTTCGATGTCCTATGCCGAAGCCTGCGAACTCGCGTATTTCGGCGCGAAAGTGCTGCACCCGCAAACGATGGCGCCGGCAATGCAGGCCGGGCTGCCGATCCTGATCCGCAATTCGCGCAATCCCGGCGCAGCAGGCACGCGCATCGCCGAAGACAATCCACCGACGAATGCAGATTCACCGGTGAAAGGCCTGAGCCTGGTCCGCGACATGGCTGTGCTGGAACTCAGCGGCGCCGGCCTGATCGGCGTGCCGGGCACCGCCGAACGCATGTTCGCCGCACTGCGCGAGGCAGGCGTCTCCGTGACCATGATTTCCCAGGGGTCCAGCGAACACTCGATCTGCTGCCTCGTGCCCGCAACACAAGCGGATCGTGGCCGCGACGCCGTGCGCACCGCCTTCGCCGAAGCCATCGCCGACGGGCAGGTCGAAGGCGTCGATATCACCAGCGGCATCGCTGTCCTCGCCGTGGTC
>JBGSID010000213.1:0-5907 GCA_041751895.1 Lysobacteraceae bacterium
CACAGGACCGTGCCGAAATGGCCCTTGTGCGCATTGCGCGCGCGCGGCGGCAGCCAACGCGGCAACGCGTCCGCGCGGGCGATGCGCGCTGCGGGTTCGAGATCATCAAACACATGCTCCACAAGGCCGAGGGTATCGATCACCACCTCGCCCGCCGACTCGCGGCCACAGCCGGTGTACAGCCCGGGTTTGCCGGCGATGAAACTCAGCGTGACGGTTGCGCGCACCGCGAGACCATCGTGGTCACCCGTGTCGGCATCGACACCCGAGGGGATATCCAGCGCCAGCAAAGGCGAGACATGGTCGTGATTCAGCGCAGCGACCAGATCCGCAGCGGGATTCTCCAGCGCACGATGCAGACCGATGCCGAACAGTGCGTCCACCCAGACATCGGCCTGTGGCAGTGCGTCGTCGATAATGAAGGTCGCGACCTCCCCGCCAGCCTGGATGTAGGCATCGGCGGCACGCCTGGCTGCGCCGGCTTTGACCTCATCGTTCAGGCGCAGCACGAACACATGTCGCCCGGAGCTGCGCGCCAATTCGGCCAGCACGTACCCGTCGCCGCCATTGTTGCCGGGCCCGCAGGCAATGCCGATGCGCTGCGCCTGCGGCCAGCGATCCAGCAACAGACGCCATGCAGCCAATCCGGCGCGGGCCATCAGATCGTCTTCGTCCAGACCGAATCGCGTCATCGCCACCTGCTCGGCGGCGCGTACCGCACCGCTGCGGTATACCTTCGGCAGGTCTTGGAGGGACGCGATACGCATCCACGGATTCTATACTCCTCCCGTGAGCCCAGACACCGACATCGATCTCATCTCCCTCGCCTCGCGCATCAAGACGCTGGCGTCGGAATTCGGATTCCAGCGCTGCGGCATCGCCGATGTCGAACTGGGCGAAGACGAAGCGCATCTCCATGATTGGCTGGCGCAGGGCCAGCATGGTTCGATGCAGTGGATGGCGCAGCACGGCGACAAACGCAGCCGTCCGGCGGAACTGGTGCCGGGCACGCTGCGGGTGATCTCGGTGGGACTGGATTACGGTCGCGACCCGGGCGAAGCCTGGACCACGCTCGATGCCGGCGAACGCGCCTATGTCGCACGCTATGCGCTGGGCCGCGACTATCACAAGCTGATGCGCAACCGGCTGCAGAAACTCGCGGATCGCGTCGCCGACACCATCGGTCCGTTCGGCTATCGCGTGTTCGTCGATTCCGCGCCAGTGCTGGAACGTGCGCTGGCGAGGAATGCCGGGCTCGGCTGGATCGGCAAACACACTTGTCTGATCGACAAGGACGGCGGTTCGTGGTTTTTCCTCGGCGAAATCTACGTCGATCTGCCACTGCCCATTGACCCGCCGGCTAGCGCGCACTGCGGCACATGCACACGCTGCATCGATATCTGCCCGACGCAGGCGATCATCGCTCCGTATCGGCTCGATGCGCGGCGCTGCATCGCCTATCTCACCATTGAGCACGAAGGCAGCATCGACGAGGAGCTGCGGCCGCTGATCGGCAACCGCATCTTCGGCTGCGACGACTGTCAGCTGGTCTGCCCTTGGAACAAATTCGCGAAGACCACCGACGAGCCGGATTTCCGCACCCGGAACGATCTCGACAAAGCGACGCTGGTCGATCTGTTCGCATGGAGCGAAGACGAATTCCTGCAGCGCACCGAAGGTTCACCGATCCGCCGCAGCGGCTATGTGCGCTGGTTACGCAATCTCGCGATCGCGTTGGGGAATGCGCCGACAACGCCGGAAGTAATCGCATCGTTGCAATCGAAGTGCGGGATCGAGGATGCCATGGTGCGCGAGCATGTCGAGTGGGCATTGGCTCAGCATTATGGCTAAGGTGTGCTTTGGCGCACCGGCGATACCTCTGAATCAACAGCCGGTGCGCCGGGGCGCACCCTATGAAGATCGCTTGCGGATCTCAGCCAACAGTGCGCGCGTTACCGGGTCATCAGCCTCAGCTTCGCCCTGCAATGCCGGCAACAGCTTGTTCGCGACCTGCTTGCCGAGTTCCACACCGAACTGGTCGAAAGCGTTGATGCCCCACAACACCGATTGCAGATACACGCTGTGCTCGTACAACGCGATCAGTGCACCGAGTGATTCCGGGGTCAGCGCATCCAGCAGCAGCAACGTGCTCGGACGGTTACCTGCGTAGGCGCGATGCGGGTCGTCGCTGGCCTGGCCGTTGGCGAAGGCTTCGGTCTGCGCCAGCAGGTTCGCGAGCAGCGCGGTGTGGTTGCTTTCGTGCGCGTGATCGGCGCGGATCACGCCGATGAAATCCGCCGGCACGATCTGGGTGCCCTGATGCAGCGCCTGGAAGAAACTGTGCTGGGTATCGGTACCGGCACCACCCCACCACACCGGCACGGTGTGACCGGCGAGCGCGGCGCCATCCAGACGTGCGGATTTGCCGAGGCTTTCCATCACCAACTGCTGCAAATAGTTCGGCAACAGGCGCAAACGTTCGTCGTACGGCAGTACTGCCTGTGCGCCGGCATGCATCGCGTTGCGGTTCCAGATTGCGGTGAGCGCATGCCAGACCGCGACGTTGTCGCGCAGCGGTGTCGACAATACGTGCGCATCCATCTCTGCGGCGCCGGTGAGCAGACGCTCGAAGCCATTCATGCCGATGGCGAGCGCGATCGGAAACCCGACCGCCGACCACAGCGAATAACGGCCCCCGACCCAGTCCCACATCGGCAGGATGCGGCTTTCGTCGATGCCGAACTGCGCAGCGCGCGCGACGTTCGCACTGACTGCATACACGCGGCTGTCGTCCTGCAGCCAATCGCGCACCACGGTGCCGTTGAGCAGCGTTTCCTGGGTACCGAATGTCTTCGAAATGAGGATGGCCGCCGTGCGCGCTGGATCGAGCTGCGACAAGGTACGACGCACCGCGTTGCCATCGACATTCGACACGAAATGCACACGCAACCGGGAAGCGCCTGCATCATCGACAAGTGCGTCCGCCACCAGGCGCGGGCCCAGATCGGAACCGCCGATGCCGACGCTGATCACATCGGTCACGCCGGATGCGAGCAGTTCAGCGACCATCGCCGCCATCCGCGTGCGCGCGACGCGTGCCTGCGCCGAGGCTTCGCGGACGTGTGCCATGTCGGAAAGATCACTGCGCAGCGCGGTATGCAGCGCGGCGCGGCCTTCAGTGGCGTTGACGGGATGACCATCGAACAGTCTGCGCACTGCCGATGCGAGATCGGCCGCTTCAGCAATTCCGAACAGGGCCTCCAGCGCAGCGCGGTCATAATGCTGACGCGCGAAATTGACGTAGAGCGGGCCGACACGGAGCGCGAAATCGTTCGGCCGCGCCGAATCCTCGGCGATCAATCGTGAGATCGGCACTTGCCGCAACCGCTCGGCGTGCGGCTGCAGCGAATCGAACACTGTCTCGTGCGGGTTTGACATGGCGGGCTCGGAAGGCAGGCGCGTGCGATGCCCCGATTCTGCCAGAACACCGCGGCGGCGGCGGCGGGTGCCACCGCTGCAATCGAAACCAGCGCTCAAAACCAGCGCTTTCGCGGCGCGCAACTCAGTCGAGCGCAAATTCCAGATTGTCGATCAATCGGGTGCGTCCGAGGCGGGCTGCGATCAGGGCGACGCGCGGGCCGGCGACGCCGTCGCCCGGCTCGGCCAGTTCAGGTGTTCGGATCGCGGCGTAATCGACAGCAAACCCCTTCTGCACCAAACGCAGCGCGGCTTCCGCCTCGACCACTGCACGAAGTGCGCCGCTTTCGAGCTGTTGGCGCATCCACACCAGCGTGCGGTGGATCTCGGCGGCGGTCACACGGTCGCCGGCCGACAGATATTGATTGCGCGAACTCATCGCCAGGCCATCGGTCTCGCGCACGATGTCGCCACGCAGCAAGGTCAACGGATAGGCCAGATCGGTGACCATCTGCTGGATCACCGCCAGCTGCTGGTAGTCCTTCTTGCCGAACGCGGCCACATCCGGCTGCACCTGGTTGAACAGGCGCGCGACCACGGTGCAGACACCGTCGAAGTGCCCGGGACGATGTGCGCCTTCGAGCACATCTGCCACGCCCGGCACGCGCATCCGCACAGCGAGATCGACGCCGAATGGATACATCGATTCCACCGTCGGCAGCCACAATGCGTCGCAGCCGGCCGCTTCGAGCCCGCTGGTATCGGATTCGGGCGTGCGTGGATAGCGGGTGAAATCTTCGTTGGGGCCGAACTGTGTCGGATTCACGAACACGCTGGAAATGATCCGGTCGGCGTACTGCCGTGTCAGCGCGATCAGCGAATAATGGCCTGCGTGCAGATTGCCCATGGTCGGCACGAAGCCGATCCGCAGGCCTTCGCGACGCCAGCCGAGAATGCGTTCGCGCAGTTGGCCCAGTTCAGTGATGGTTTCGATCATGTGGATGCCGGTCGATTATTGATAGGCGTGTTCGGCATCGGGAAACGAGCCATCGCGAACGGCGGCGCAATACGCCTGCACCGCGCCCGCGATCGAGCCGCCATCCGCAAGAAAATCCTTGACGAACTTCGGCCGGCGGTGACCACTGTCGAGACCGAGCATGTCGTGCAGCACCAGCACCTGGCCATCGCAATGCGGGCCGGCGCCGATGCCGATGGTGGGGATCGCGCTCGCAGCAGTCACGGCCTGTGCCAATGGCGAAGGCACGCATTCGAGCACCAGCAGTGATGCTCCCGCGTCGGCAACGGCCAGCGCATCTTCGCGCAGCTTCGCCGCAGCGCGCTCTTCACGGCCCTGCACCTTGAAACCGCCCAGACGCAGCACCGACTGCGGTGTCAGGCCAAGATGAGCGGAGATCGGAATCTCGCGTTCGACCAGGAAACGGATGACATCGAGCTTGTTCGCGCCGGCACCTTCCAGCTTCACCATCTGTGCCCCTGCCTGCAACAGCCGGGTGGCGGCATCGAGCGCACGTTCGGGTGTGGCATCGGACTGGAACGGCAGATCAGCGATCAGCAATGCGCGCTGCAGACCCGTTGCCACCGCAGCGGTGTGATAGGCGATGTCATCGACAGTGACCGGTAGCGTCGAACCTTGGCCTTTGACCACCATGCCGAGAGAATCGCCAACCAGGATGAGATCGGTGCCATTGCGATCGAGTACTCGTGCGAAGACCGCATCGTAGGCAGTGAGCATCGCCAGCTTGCGTCCAGCGCGCTTGGCATCGGCCAGCGCTGGTACGGTCCAAGGCTTGTCTTCATGTGTGGCCATGTGATTTCGCAAAATTTGGCCGGAGGAAGAGGCCGGGGGCACTAAGCCTAGCAGGTTGCGACCGACGTCTTGTGGCGCCTCAGCGTTCCATCAATGGCCTGATCGCCGCATGTTCGATGCCACGCAGTGCATTACGCGCACTGCCTCGGCCTGGGATCTCGATGTCATCGACCAGATCGAGCAAAGGAACCAGTGCGAAAGCTCGCTCGTGCAGGAACCGATGTGGCACATGCAAACCCGCTTCGTCGATCTGTTCATCGCCGTAAAGCAGGATGTCTAGATCCAGCGTTCTCGGCCCCCAGCGGTCGGTACCGTCGACGGTACGCTCGCGCCCGAAGTCGCGCTCGATCCTGAGCAATTCATCCAACAAGGCATGTGGCGACAGTGCCGTCTCGATGGCCGCCACAGCGTTCACGAAATCAGCCTGATTCTCTTGCCCCCATGCCGGCGTGCGATAGAACCGCGACGCCGAGATGAAACGGCTACGAGGCACTGTCATCAACCGGTGCATTGCAGCACGCAGGCAGCCCAGCGCATCGCCGACATTCCCCCCAAGGCCGACGAAGACGACGACCGGGCGAGTGACGCGCACCACCGCGGGCGCGGCTTCAGGGGAATTCAAGACCCCACCGCTGCGGGTCGGCGGCGACGGCGACGGCGCG
>JBGSID010000214.1:0-33595 GCA_041751895.1 Lysobacteraceae bacterium
GCGACAACCCGCTGCTGACCGCCTGGGGCGCCGGCGGGCGCGAAATTCTCGCGCAACTGTTCTCCTACGACATCGTGCTGCCGCAGCGCGAGATCGAGTTGTTCGTGGCGCCCGGTCGCGACACCCTGTTGCATCGATTGCAGCAGGATGTACTAGATCGTGCTGCACCGATGCCATCACTGTTCGATCGCGACGACGTCTCGCTGCAACTACACGCCTGCCATTCGAAGCTGCGTGAAATCGAGGTATTGCACGATCAGCTGCGTGCCCTGCTCGATGATCCTCGTTTCGATCCGCCACTGCAGCCGCGCGATATCGTGGTGCTCGCCCCCGATATCGCCGAATATCTGCCGTTGGCGCGCGCGGTATTCGGCGGCCTCGCGGTGGACGACTCACGGTTCATTCCGTTCTCGCTGGCCGACCGGCCGCAGGCGCAGACGCACGCACTGGTTCCGCTGTTGACCGATCTCATCGGATGGGCGGACACGCCGCTGACCGCCAGCGGTTTCCGCGATCTGCTGTCGACACCCGCGATCGCACATGCGCTGCAGCTCGATGCGAAACATCGCGCGACCATTGATCGCTGGTTCGACGCTGCCGGCATTCGCTGGGGCGAGGACGAAAACGCGCGCGAACGTGCTGGCGCCGGCCGTTGGCGCGAATACAGCTTCGATTTTGGCATCGATCGCCTGCTCAGCGGTTATGCCGTCGGTGATGCAGTAGACACGCTTGTCGATGGTGCGCAGATGATCGCGCCCTATGCCGAGCTGGAAGGCGCAGACGCCGAAGTGCTCGACCGGGCATTGTCGCTATATGGATTGCTGCGCGTCCTCATCGACTGGATGCACGAACCGCATACTGCGGAAGAATGGCGGGCGCGGCTCACCGAGACCTTGCAGGCATTGCTTGCGACCGTGCCGCAGGACGATGCCGAAGCACAGGCGCGCCGGCTGCTGCTCGATACCCTTGACGATTTTGCGAATGAAGCTGCAAATTCCGGTGCATTGCCAGCATCGCTGGTGCAGCGGACGCTGCGCGACGCACTCGAAGCGCCTTCATCGCATCGTCCATGGTTGTCCGGCGGTGTTGCCTTCGCAGGCATGGTGCCGCTGCGCACTGTGCCGTTCCGCGTGATCTGTCTGCTCGGTCTGGATGCCGATGCTTACCCCCGTCGTGAGCCGGGCGATGACATCAACCGTATCGTCGATGCCATCCAGGGCCGCGCACCGCGCAGACTCGGCGACCGCTCGGTGCGCGATGATGACCGCTTCCTGTTTCTGCAACTGCTGTGCGCGGCTGGCGATGTGTTCTATCTGAGTTACGGCGGCCGTGATGCTCGCGACGGCAGCGTTCGTGAACCCTCGCCGGTAATCGCTGAACTCCTCGATGCCGTCGAGAAGATGCATGGTGAAACCACGCGCGAGCAGTTGTGCGTGAGTCATCCTTTGCAGCCATTTTCGCCGCGTGCGTTCGGTGCGGGCGATAATCTGGATGTCGAGCCGCGCCGATTCTCGTATCGCGAGGAGTGGCGCGTGACAGGTACCGATGATGCTGGTGAGATCGAGCCGGCGTTCGTTGCCGGCCTGTCGTCATCAAGCGATGATCCGAATGCGGAAGATGTGCCGGATCGGAATGCCCTGCAGCGCTTTTTCATCAATCCCGCGCGATATTGGCTGCGTGAACGCCTGGGCGTCCGGTTGCCGGACGTTGAGGATGAGGTCATCGATCGCGAACCGCTCGGGATGGATGGTTTGATGCGTTACGGTGCCATCGACGCATTGCTCACGCAGGATGACAGTGATATCGATGCCGTGAAGCCTTGGTTGCGGGCGCATGCACTGTTGCCGCCCGGTCGAGACGGTGTCGTGTTGGCGAATGATGCCAACGATATCGCCGCAAGATTGCGTGTCGCACGCGATGCTGCGATCGATGGCGAAGTAGGTGCGCCGTGTCGGACGGTATTTGCAATCACCGCTGATGCACCGCATGGCATTGCCTTCCGTTTCGATGATGTCCATGGCGATGTTCGCGTGATCGCTGTCGCGGGTCGGCTCGATGGCAAGCGCCGCTTGCGCGCGGGAATCGATCATTTACTGCTGGCATCGCAGTTGGGCGAGACAGCGAGTACGCATCTGATCGGTTACGACAGCAAGATGGATGCGCCGGTCGGGATCGTCTATAGCGGTCTCACCCGCGACGACGCCCGCACCCGGCTGGGCGCATTGCTTGCGCTGTGGCGAGAAGGGCGGAACACGCCGCTGCCGTTCGCACCGAAATCCGCATTCGCGTATGCGGAGCATTGGCACGGTAAACGCGATGCGATTGCTGCATGGAAGGCAGCGCTCTCTGCATATTCGCCGTATACCGGCGGCGGTGAGAATGAAGATATTTGGCTGCGAATCGCCTTTCGTCCGGAAGGACTGCTCGGACATTTCGACAGCGCACAGGCGCAGCGTTTTCGTGAGATCGCGATCGACGTTTTCGATGCGCGGGAGCCGACGTCATGAGTGCGCGATCGCAGTCCATCGATGTCGGTCTGCATTTGTCGCTGCATGACGCACGCCTGATCGAGGCGAGCGCAGGCACCGGCAAGACCTTCGCGCTGACCACGCTCGTGCTGCGTCTGTTGCTGGAGCGTGGTGCGACAATGTCGCAGTTGCTGGTTGTCACCTTCACCCGCGCGGCGACGCAGGAATTGCGCCAGCGTCTGCGCCGCCGTCTGCGCATTGCCCGGCGACTGTTGGATACGCCCGAGGCATTGCCGCAGGGCGAAGCAGCGATCACCGATGCAGTCCTGCGTGCCGCCATCGTGCGCGATGGAGACGTCCTCGTGCGGCAGCGTGTCGAAGCGGCCTTGTTGCAGCTCGACGAGGCCACGGTTTCCACGATCCACGGCTTCTGCCACCGTGCACTGCGAGAATTCGGTTTCCGCGCCGGCCTGCTCGCCGAGCAGGCGGTCGTCGACGATGCCAGTGACGTCTGGAATGAAGTCGCGGCTGAATGCTGGCGAGTGGCCGCGAACACGGCGCAACAGGCGCCGGATCTCGATGTCCATGCATTGCTCACGGCGTTATGGCAGACGCCGGACGCGCTGTCGAAGGATCTCCCTGCGTTATGCGAGCCTTTGCGTGTGGTGTATCCGCTGCGCGAGGAATCGACAACAGCCGCGACGCTGCATGCATTGCGTGAGATGGCGATGACGCGCTTCGAAGCCGCGATGGCGCGACGTGGCGAATGCAGTCAGGACCAACTGATCGAGCGCATCTGGGATGCGACAGCATCGCCGGAGTTTGCAAATGCCTTGGCGACGCGTTGGCCATTGATGTTGATTGACGAATTCCAGGACACGGACCCTCGGCAGTGGGACATCTTCCGGCGCATGTATGAGGCCGGCGATCCGGCGAGTCGTTGGTTGTGTCTGATCGGTGACCCGAAACAGGCGATCTATCGTTTTCGTGGTGGTGATCTCGCGACCTATCTGCGTGCGCGGCACTATATTGAAACTACTGCAGGCGCATCGACACAGGCGGATGGCAGCAAGGAGGGCGTCGCAGAACTCGATGCGAATTATCGATCGACACCTGCCGTGCTTCGCGCGCTGGAGACAGTATTCTCGGCCAATGCGTTGCCGTTCATCGAAGAACGCATCCGTTTTCATGCCGTCATTGCTGCAGGCAGTGCGCAGAACGACGATCTGCGTATCGATGGTGCTGCTGTTCCCGGCATGACCCTGCACTGGTTGCCGCCGGGAGGCGGGCGCGGTGGCATGCGTACGAAGGATGACGAGTTCGCAATGATGCGTGCTGCCGCAGTGCGTACTGTTGTCGAGTTGCTGCGCGCCGGCACACTGCACGAAAGTGGCCGAGTGCGTGCGCTGCGTCCCGCAGATATCGCCGTGCTGACGAATACCAACGATCAGGCCTTGACCATGCAGGTGGCACTGGCACGCGCGGGCATCGCAGCGGCGACGCTTGCCAACGCCAGTGTGTTCGCGGGTGAAGCCGCCGAAGACATCCATGCATTGCTCGCGAGTCTGGCCGAACCCGCCGACGCGGGGCGGTTGCGCGCAGCGTTGGCGACGCGATTGCTGGGATGGGATGCGGCGAGGATCGCAGGACTCGACGAAGACGATCTTGCCGGACAACTGGAACTGGAGCGTTTCACCGCTGCTGCAGAACAGTGGCGAGCACGCGGCCCGCTTCCGGCGCTGCTGCCTTTCATTACCGATGCCGCACCGCGTTGGTTGAGCGAGACCGCAGGTGCACGACGCCTCACGGATGCACTGCATCTGACCGAGTTGTTGCAGGCCGAATCGTCATCTCGACATGGTCCTGCCGAACAGTTGCAATGGTTCGCACAGCAGCGTTCGGCAGCAGCGATCGATGAAGCACGACAGTTGCGTCTGGAATCAGATGCCGGTCTTGTCCAGATCGCGACCATACATAAAAGCAAGGGATTGGAATATCCGGTGGTGGTGCTGCCGTTCGTGGCGTGGCGCAGTGAAAGTGCGGCTCGCGGTCTCTCCTACGATGATTTCCAAGATGCGCAGGGTCGTCCCGCGCGCGCATGGCGGGCGAAGGATCTGCTCGAACCCTTGCAAGCGGAGGCCATCGACGTCCAGGTT
Organism: Lysobacteraceae bacterium; assembly: GCA_041751895.1. Classification (GTDB taxonomy): domain Bacteria; phylum Pseudomonadota; class Gammaproteobacteria; order Xanthomonadales; family Xanthomonadaceae; genus Lysobacter_I. The sequence continues at coordinate 4,625 of JBGSID010000214.1, forward strand.
GAACGTGAAGAACAGGGCGAAGCGCAGCGCCAGCTCTATGTCGCGATGACGCGTGCAAAACACGCGCTGCACGTGGTCTGGAGCCGCAACAGCCGCACCGAGAACAGCGCGCTGCACTGGCTGCTGCATGCGGGCGAGAAGACGGGCCGAAAGAACGACAAGCTCGATCACGAAGGCATGCATGCACGCATCAATCTACTTTCGGCTGATTCGGATGGCAGCATCGTCGTGTGTGCTTACGACCCCGACGCGCCGCAACCTGGGAGAGTGGGTTCCGGCGCGGAACATAGGATGCTTGCACCGCCCACGCGCATCGCACAGCGTCGCTTTTCCCATGACCTGCGCCTGCACAGCTTTTCGTCTTTGCATGCACGTATCGAAGATGTCGAGCCATTGCGTGGCGCGGATGACGAAGCTGTTGCCGTGCCTGACGAAGATCGTGAAACGATGACGCTTGGCGGCACTGCGTTCGGCAACGCAGTTCACGATGTGCTCGAAAACGCCGATGCTCACGCATGGCGACGTGATGCGGATGTGCAACCGTCGCTGCTCGAAGATCTCTGGCCCGAGGATCAGCGTGGTCTGCTTGAACGCTGCCTGCTTCGGCAAGGGCTGGCAGCGACGCCGTCGCATCTCGCGCAGACCGCGCGGCTGGTGTCGCGAGCACTGAATGTCGTGTTACCCGGGCATGTGCGCCTGTGCTATCTGTCTGCATCGCAGCAGGTGCGCGAGATGGCGTTCCATTTCCGGCTGCGGCCAACGCGCATCGACGCCGTGCATGCGCTGCTGCAGGCACATGGCTATCCACGCGCACGCAAGCCGGCGCAGGCGACGCTTGATGGCCTGATGCAGGGTTACATCGATCTGGTCTATCGCGACACGGCCGGCAAACACTACGTGCTCGATTACAAGACCAACCGTCTTCCGGCCTATGACCCCGAGTCTCTGGTTCGCGCGATCCGGGTACAGGATTACGATCTTCAATATCTGATCTATCTCGTCGCATTGCGTCGCTGGCTGGGGTTACGACGTGGCAACGACTACGATGACACGTGCGACCTGGGCGGGGCGGTGTACCTGTTTTTGCGGGGGATCGACTTGCATGGCGACGTTGCCGAATGTGCTTCGGCATCGCGCAATGGCGTGCATGTCGATCCGGTATCGCCCGAACTGCTGGACGCGCTGGACGCGCTGTTCGACGGTGTGACCCCGGGAGAAGACCGATGACCGGTGATCGCATCGATCGCGTTGCTGCACGCGCATTGCTTCATCTGCACGCCGAAGGCGCGCTGCGTGAAGTTGATATCGCTTTTGCCGATCTGCTGCGTGATCGGCTGCATGCCTCCGCTCCGGTTGCACTGGCCGGTGCGCTCGCGATGCGTGCGGTATCGCTGGGGCACAGCAGTTTCGCTTTGGCCGATGCGCATCGATTGCTCGATGCGCTGGGAACGTCCACAACGCTGCCGATGACCAGCGAATGGGCCGATGCCCTTGCTGGAAGTCCTCGTGTCACGACTGCGGAAGACGCGTGCGGCGACGATGTGCTCATCGCATTCGCGCACGGCCGTGTTGCGTTGCTGCGTTATGCGCGCTACGAGCAGGCGCTTGCGGAACGCCTGTACGCGCGCGCGCAGTCCGGACCGACCAACGATGCCGTTGCCTGTGATCCGGCGGCCGCGAAAAGGTTACGCCGACTGTTCGCGCTGAATGCCGCAACGCGTTCGCACGATGACATCGACCGTCAAGCTCTGGCCGCAGCGATGGCGCTGCGCCATCGCCTGCTGTTGATCACCGGAGGCCCCGGTACAGGCAAGACTACGACCGTCGCGCGATTGCTCGCCACTCTCGTCTCGGCATCAGACGGACACCATGCCACGCCGCTGCGCCTCGCACTTGCCGCACCCACAGGGCGTGCCGCTGCCCGGCTTGGTGAAGCCATCGACCATGTTCTGCGCGAGGATGTCGCGGCCGATCGCGTCGATGCCGCCATCGCCGATCTCGTTCCGCGTCAGGCGCGTACACTGCATCGCCTCCTCGGCTGGCAGCCGGGCCGCGTCGCGTTCCGTCATGATGCGGAAAATCCTTTGCCATTCGACGTGATCGTGGTCGACGAAGCATCGATGATCGATCTACCGTTGATGGCGAAACTGGTCGCGGCGGTGCCCCCCGATGCAACGCTCGTTCTGCTTGGCGATCCCGATCAGTTGCCTGCGGTCGAAGCCGGCGATGTCCTGGGCGGTCTATGCGCGGCCTGTGGTGATGGACTTACGCTGCGTGCGCAGGATGCGGAATTCATAAGCACAGCACTGGATATGCCTGTGCCCGTGCACGAATCATCTGCGCCGCTTGCGGGCGCCCGTGTGCATCTTCTGCGCGGGTGGCGGCAAGCGGATGTGAGCGTGTTGCGCGATCTGGCACAGGCAATGCAGCAGGGCGATCGTGACACCGTCATCGCACGACTACGCAGCGATGACCCCGGCCTGGCATGGCGACATGGCGACGCTGCAGCACTTGCCGAGCTGATGCAGCGTGAAGTATTGCCTGCGTTCGAAGCGATACGCGATGCCGATGATCCGCAGCAGTCTCTGCAGCGCGCGTCGTCGCTGCGCGTGCTCACTGCGCTGCGTCGAGGCCCGTTCGGTGCCGAGCATTGGAATGCATGGTGTGCAGCCGAGCTCGGTGCGCGCGTGCCGTACTTCCACGGCAGATTGCTGATGATCGCCGCGAACAGTGAACGTCATGGTCTCTATAACGGTGATCTCGGTGTGGTCTGGCGTGATGAACGCGGCGATGCGGCCGTCTGGTTCGATACCGGGCATGGCCTGCATGCATGGCGCCCCGCACAGTTGCCCGCGCATGCCTCGGCGTACGCCACGACCGTGCACAAGGCGCAGGGCTCTGAATTCGATCGCATCGTTCTGATCCTGCCCGACGCCGACTCGCGGGTGCTGTCGCGCGAGCTGCTGTACACCGCATTGACGCGTGCTCGACGCGGTGTACGACTATGGGCTACGCCCGAAGCCTTGGATCGCGCACTGGAACGCAGGACGTGGCGGGATTCCGGCCTCGAAGCCCGATTGCGCATGCTTGCGAACTGAATCGATCCACCAGTGGGCCAACCGCGAGCCGCCGCGCGCGTTACCATTCCGGTTCCCCGCGAACGAAGAGAACGCCCGCCATGTGCGCCGACGATGCCAGCGAAGTGATGAATCATTCCCACGACGAACGCCACGGCGTGACCCGCACGCAGGCGGAAGATGCCGTGCGTACCCTCTTGCGCTGGGCCGGCGATGATCCTACCCGTGAAGGTCTGCTCGACACACCCAAGCGTGTCGCCAAAGCCTATGGTGACTGGTTCAGTGGCTACGAGCTCGATCCCGAGGAATATCTCAAGCGCACATTCGAGGAAGTCGGCGGTTACGATGAACTGGTCGTGCTGCGCGACATCGAATTCGAGAGCCATTGCGAACATCACATGGCACCGATCATAGGCAAGGCTCATGTCGGCTATCTGCCGAGTGGTCGCGTCGTCGGCATCAGCAAACTCGCGCGTGTGGTCGAAGCCTACGCCCGCCGTTTTCAGGTGCAGGAAAAAATGACCGCGCAGATCGCGCGTTGCATCGAACACACGTTGCAACCACGAGGCGTTGGTGTCGTGATCGAAGCCGCGCACGAATGCATGACCACCCGCGGCATCCACAAACGCGGTGTCAGCATGGTGACCTCGAAAATGCTTGGTACCTTCCGCGAGGATGCCCGCACCCGTTCCGAATTCCTGCAGTTCATTGACGTGGGACCGGGGCGTTGAATACTTTACGGATGTGGGTTGACGGAACAAAAATGACCCTATAGTTTGACGGCCATCACGGATGGCGTTCGATTCGCCCCCGGAAATCGTTGGGCATCGGACGTCTAGATATTGTTTGCCGCTGCCCGATCGATCAACTTCATGAACGACGGACGGTAACAGCAGCATGCATCGATTCGTGCAGAAACGAAGCAGAATATGTAGGGCATTACGCTGGGATGCCCTCATCCTGCTGATGGTATTCGTCTGTGGTGGAATGTCAGTCGAGGTGAAAGCGCAGAGCGCACCCGAGTTTTGTTACCAAGGGGCAACACAGGCGTGCGCCAACACCTTGGACAAGGCGGTGGCTGCGATGCGAGGTGCGCCGGAAAATGCTGCGATTTCCAGTATTTTGGAGCACAAAGAGACCAGGCCGATTACACCGTTGAGAATCGCTGACTATATCTATGAGGTGAAAGATCGGCCTGATTCTCAGCGATATGGCCCAAGTTATATCGAAGATCAAAGCGATGGCATCGTCAGCGGTAGTCATGGTTGCGTTCACGGGAGCGATCCCAATCTGCCGGATGCCTGCGCTTCTGAAGAAGATCTGGTTGCGAAAGTCATGGAGACCTATCGCAATGGGAGATTGGATTGCAGTCATAGCGCTCCCGAATTGATATCGGATCGATTGCCGCCTTACGCGGGTGTCGCGGGAAACAACAGCTCTTCCAGCGAGCCATACGGAAAAATCGATTATGGCGCCAAACAATACAGGACCGTCAGGAATTGCAGTGGCGTGCAATCGTCCTTCATTTTCAAAATCTTCAAAGTCGAAACATTCCTGTGTGCATCCGGATATTCCCGGCTGAGCGACCAGACACCCGGTGACGGTAGCGGTGATATCACGCTACCCGCGCTCTGCAAGTACAACGGGGGAACGCGCACGATCAATGGGCCGATACAACAGTTTGCCAGTTGCAAGGCCAGCAAGTATCCGTGCTATCCGGCTACGGGCGACAAGGCGCGGGATGAACCCGATTTCACTTTTGCGGGCCGTACCTTCACGCGGCACTACCATTCGTTTCATCAGTTCCGGAACAACAGCGGTGCCGGAGTTGGTTGGACGCATACGTTCGGAGACCGTATTTTCGGCATTCCGAATGCATCGCCTGCTGCTCTGGTGGATGAGACAGGCACATACGAAAGTTTCATCAAACTCGCCAACGGGCAATACCGTGGCGAGAATTCAACCGACAAACTCCTCGAATCTTACTCGTCCGGAACGGTTCGGTGGCGTCTACGCCTGCCAGGCGGTGAGATTCGCGAATTTAATAGCTCAGGTCAGCTGGTCAAGATCGCGAATCCGTCGGACCCGCGCTTCGATGCCACGCTGAGTTACGGGAATGGATTGCTCTCCAAGGTGACCGATGGACAAGGCCGCGTGTTGGCGTTCGACTATTCATCGGAAAAAATGCTGGCCCAGATCACGTTGCCAGATGGCCGTTATGTTCGCTACAGCTACGATGTGGACAGGAATCTGACGACGGTTCTCTACAGCGACAACGGGAGTAAGCAGTACCACTATGCCGAAGCCGGTCTGATCGGCGACCCAAGTCAGCGCAATCACCTCACGGGCATCACTGCAGAAACTGGCGAGCGTTTCGCTTCCTTCAAGTACGACGGACTTGGTCGCGTCATCGAAAGCAGGGCGTTCGGCACGCCCAACGACGTCACCACCGTGAGCTACGACAGTGATACCCAAGCGACGGTGAGCCTTGCGTCGGGCAAGATCCGCACCTACACGATCCAGCCAGGGTTCTATCGTCGCGTGACGGCTATCAAGAATGCCGGTGAATTGGTGGAGGCCAAGCAGGGCTTCGACGCTGAGGGCCGGCTGACAAGCAGCACCGACCGGCGCAACGTGGTGACGGGCTACGAATACGATGCAAGCAATACCTATCGTTCGGCGGTGATTGAAGCGGTTGGTTCCCTCCAGGAGCGACGTGAGGAAGTCACGCGTGTGCCGGGGACCAATCTGGTGACCGAGCGGCGGACACGCGACAGTTTCGGTGTACTCAAAGCGAAAACGAACTGGACCTACAACGGCCGTAACCAGGTCATCGGCGTTACTGCGACTGATCCCGTCGACAATGCCACTCGCACCGCCAGCATGACTTATTGCGAGCAGGCGGATGTGGACAATGGTGTTTGCCCGCAAATGGGGCTGATCACCAAAGTCGATGGCCCACGTGCAGGGCCGGTTGATGAAACGACCTACATCTATCGTGCCGCCGATGAGCCGACATGTACGGCGTCGCCGCAGACATGTCCGTACCGCAAGGGTGATTTGTGGAAGGTGGTCAATCCGCTGGGCCATGTCGTCGAACTGTTGAGCAGCGACGGTGCCGGCCGACCGTTGTCGATGCGCGATGCGAATGGCGTCGTTACCGACATGGAATACAGCCCACGCGGCTGGCTGGTGACCACCAAGGTGCGTGGCAGCGACGACACCGTAGAGACCGACGATCAGATCACCAGGATCGCCTACAAGCCGACAGGTGTGGTGGAACAGGTCGTGCAGCCTGACGGAAACATCGTGACCTTCGGCTACGACCCCGCGCAGCGACTGACATCGATCACCGACGGTGCCGGTAACCGCGTGAGCTACACCCTCAATGCCGCCGGTGAACGGGTCGCGGACACGACAGTCGACAGTACGGGTGCTGTGGTGCGTTCGCTCTCGCGGATCTACGACACCCTCGGCCGTTTGCACGCGCAGCGCGACGCACTCGACCGGGCCACGGTCTTTGGCTACGACGACGAGGACAATCTCACCCTCACCACAGATGCTCTGAGCCGCAAGACGGCCAGCACCTACGACGCACTGGGTCGGTTGAAGACCAGCGTCCAGGACAGTGAAGGCATCGCGGCATCGACCGGCTTCGAATACGACACGCTGGACCGCTTGACGCAAGTCACGGACCCCAATGGCTTGCCGACGGTCTATGGCTACAACGGTTTCGGCGACCTGCTTACGCAGGAAAGCCCAGACACCGGCACCAGCACATCCACCTACGACGAAGCAGGTCAGCTCAAGACACGCACCGATGCGCGGGGTGTCGTCGCGACCTATGGTTACGACCTGCTGGGCCGCCTCGTCTCGGTCAGCTACCCCGATGCCAGCCGCAATGTCGGCTACGTTTACGACACCGCGCAGAGCGGTTGCCTGGCGGGTGAGAACGCGCAGATCGGTCGGCTTTCGCAGATGACCGACGCCAGCGGCAGCACCTCGTACTGCTACGATCGTTTCGGCCACCGCACGCGCAAGCTGCAGATCACGCAGCAGCACAGTTATCCGCTGACCTATGACTACACACCGCCTTCCGGCTACAACGGCAACGGTGTGCTGCTGCGCCCGCGTCCGCCTGCGGGGCACTTGATGGCGCTGATGCATCCTGACGGTACGCGCGTCCGTTTCGACCGCAATCAGCTGCGCCAGGCCACGACCCTCACCGTCACCCTTGCAAACGGGCAGGTGAAGCACCTCTTGCGTGGTGCCTCCTATCATCCCTTCGGCCCGGTCGCGCGCTGGGAGTACGGCAACGGCCGCGTGTTGCGGCGTTCGCTGAATATGGACTACCAGCCAGGGTTCGTCGAAGACGAGACGGCCGGTGGCATCAGCGAGGGTTACTGGTTCGATGCCGTGGGCAATCTGGAATCGCTGCGGTACGCGACACAGGCGGAGCCTCCGCGCCGCACATACGTCTATGACGGACTGAATCGCCTCAAACAGGTCAAGGATGGTGCGAGCAACGCAGTGCTGCAAGCTTATGACTACGACGCCACCGGCAACCGGATATCAGCGACCGATGCCGGTGTGGGCACTGCCTTTACCTACGCCACCGACAGCCATCACCTGCTGTCAGTTGGTGGCGAGACACGTGGATACGATGCGGTCGGCAATACGCTTCGCATCGAACGAAGCGCCGCAAGCGGGGGCGGAGATGACGGTTCCGACCCCTATCCCGGCGGTGGTGATCCTGGGCCTGGCGATCCGGGCCCAGGTGATCCTGGTCCGGGAGATCCGGGGTCGGGTTCCACACAGAGTATTGGTGCTGCGACCGCTGATGCGATGACGGCAACCGTAGCGGCGCTGCGTGAGTTCACTTACGACGCCAGCAACCGCATGCGCCAGGTGAAGGTGAATGGCGCAGTGGCGATGACTTACCTGTACAACGCCATCGGCGAACGGGTGTACAAGTCCGGGGGTGGCACCGGTGTGACAACCCTTCACGATGAATCCGGCCACTGGATCGGCGACTACGACGTCAATGGCCAACCGATCCAGCAAGCGATCTGGATGGACGACCTGCCCGTCGGCCTGCTGGTGGGCGCGGGTGCCAACCAGAAGCTGTACTACATCGAAGCCGATGCCCTCGGCACCCCGCGTGTCGTCATCGATCCGGATCGTAATGTCGCAGTGTGGCGCTGGGATCTGGCGGGAGAGGCCTTCGGGAACAACACGCCGAACGAAGACCCTGACGGCGATGGCACTGCCTTCGTGTTCGATATGCGGTTTCCGGGGCAGCGGTATGACAGCGCTACGGGAATGAACTACAACTACTTCCGCGACTATGACCCGAGTGTGGGGCGTTACACGCAATCTGATCCAATCGGGTTGGCAGGTGGCATCAGCACTTACGGATACGTTGGCGGAAACCCGCTGACGCGGACTGATGCTTTTGGGCTGCGCCCGGGTGATTGCTACAAATCGCCACAAATCGCCGCTGCGAATGCGATTTCCGACATCAACCCGACGTCGATCAAGGAAAACAAGGAATATGCTGGTTGGGTTTATAAAACAAGCAACGGTTGGTACTCCTATACGACACCCAGGGTAGGCACCAATAGATTATCCAGCGCTGGACCGAGGCCTACCGGCGCAATTGGGGGCTACCACACTCATGGCGCATGGGATCCTGCATTCGTGATGAACGGGGTAGACGGGAATGAAGTGTTCAGTTACTCGCCGTATGGAAATGACCTAAATATCCCAGTAGGTGATTGGGCATTTTTGGGGACTCCGCGCGGTCGACTTTGGCAATATCGAAACAGCGGAAGAGGCAACGCGCCAAAACCCATGGACCCTGCGTCACCGAACAATGCCGATGCCTGCGGCTGCCAGGGACGGAACAACTATGACGATCTCAGCCAAGTATGGTGGAGATTCTTGACGGGAGAGTGATGAGGATGAAAATGCGAAATATCGCTTTGTGCGCGTTTTTGTGCGCGTTTTTGCTTCTGACGCTCGCAGCGGGCTCAATTTCTGCACAGGAAGAATCAGGTGCGGGAATGAAGAATATTCTTCGCGCGTGCGAAACCGCTAGAAATAGTTTTTTGTTGCAGCTGGAGTCGGACAAGAGCTATGAATGGGAGCATAAAAAATATACGACGGATATAGCCAACTACAGCATGGGTATAAGCGAGATCGAGAATTCCTACTTTGTTTTCTTTCGGCTAAATAATTACAAAAATATACGGGGCGGAGGCACATTGTATGTTATCGAAAAGAAGACATTTCGAATCGTCAGAGTAGCCAAATACAAGTAAACGGCCGTGCTGCGCAGTGACGGCCGTACGGCGCAATGAGTAGGGCGGCACCCGCGAAGCGGGTGCCGCCGAATGAAGCAAGAAGCCCGCGCACTGCGCGGGTTTCTTGCTTTAAGGCCATAACCCGCACATTAGGGTGCGCCTTGGCGCACCGAATGCGAGTGACGCAAGACTCGCCGTGGAATGGCTGCAAACAAAAAGCCCGTGCACAGCGCGGGCTTTTTGTTTTAGCCGCTGCTCTTGTCGGCGACACGCTTGCGCGGCCGGCTTCAGCGTTGCGCTTCATGCTTGAGCAGCAAGCCGTCGATGACGCTGATGATGGTGTCCTGTTCTTCGGGCGAGAACTTGGACGGCCGTACGGCGTAATGACCCGGGGTGGCGTAAGGCCGTAAGCCGTATTCGTAGGGCGGCACCCGTGCAGCGGATGCCGCCGAATGAAACTGTTGCAAGACCTCGTAGGGTGGGCTTTATGCCGGTAATCCCCGCTTTTAACGGTCATCAAAAGTAGAGCTATGCGGCAACGGCCGTACGGCATAATGACGTGGGGTAGGGTGGAACCCGCAAAGCGGATTCCACCGTCTTTCCGGTGTCGGTTACGATATTTCGATCAGCAAGCTATATAGAAAAGCACATCATTAAAAATGATATGCCGCACCAAAGCTGAGGCCTTCAATTTTATAGCCGACACCTGCATCATCTTTACCTTGCAGCAGACGAGCCCATTCAATATTGAGGCTGAATTTTTCGTTGAGTGGTACATCCATGCCGATACCAAAGCTGGGTTCTGACTCTGAAGCTGAAGCGCTCAAATTAAAGGATTTGACCCTGAAGGTTTCTTTGCCATGGGTGTAGCCCACCATCACATAAGGAGTCACGTGACCGAGCGGAAGCATCCCTTTGACGTAAGCGCCGTACAGCTGATCTACTTCAAGCTCAATAGGCAGGCCATTGAAATTCACATTGTCACTGCGCACGCCCGATGCGTAACGCGCTTCTGCTGCAAAATACTTGTTTATGGTTACGCCGGCTTTGACGCCGGCCGCAATTGGATGAATTCCGGGGGCTTCATCACCTTTATCAGTGACGCGAATGATATTGGCGCCAACGTAATAGTTGTCAATCGCCAGTGCATAAGGTGAAGCGGCCGCCATGCCCCCTGCAACAAGCAGAAGCCCTATATTCTTAAGCATAAAAATTCCCTTTTAGGTTTCAAAAAAATATTAAAAAAGATTGATACGGGTCCCACTTTAATAGACCATAAAAGTGGGAGAATTGCCAATGCATCTTATGCCAGAGGGCGAAGATGACGCAACGACTTTTTGCACACATTTCCGAGGCGATGGCCCCGAGTCCTCACGCTCCGTCGGTCGTGAGGGCATCGCGTTTGATCAATTCGTCGATGCACAGGTGGCGCTTGTTGCCCAAGCCCTGTAACCCGCAGAGGAGACATTGGGGTCAGGCTGATTTTCCGATAGCCGATCAAACAAGAAGCCCGCGGACTGTGCGGGCTTCTTGTTTTAGCCACTGCTATTCGCGGCGGTCATGTCCGCAGCTCAACGACGAGTTGCTCGGAGCGATGCTTGACGATCATGCCATCGAGTATGGCCTTGATCGGTTGTCGATCTTGGGGCGGGAGTTGTCGAACGGCTTCGAACTGCAGCTTGAGTTCGTCGTCGGGCCCGCGATCATCGGTATCGAACATGAGGTAATAGTGATTGTGCCGTAATGGCGTAATTGCCTTCGGTGGTTACGCCCTACTGGACTGCATCGAGCGACGATCTCAACGTCTTTCTCGATCTTGAATGCGCATGTGCACACCCAAGCCATGTCCTTCCAACCCATCCGAAAGTGATAGCGATGCGCCGATGGCGTCTGCGATGCGTTGCACAATGGCCAGGCCGAGGCCTGCGCCGCCTGCTGCCTGCGCATCGAGGCGGTCGAATCGTTCAAGCGCGCGTTCGCGGTGCTCGATATGAATGCCTGGTCCGTTGTCGCGTACGCTGAGTGAAACCGCGTCACCCAGTCGCGAAGCGGCGATATGGATGTGGATGTCAACAGCGCAGTACTGCAGTGCGTTGCCGACAAGATTGCGCAGGACAATCTGCAACAGCAACGGATCGCAAGCGACCTGGAGATCGTCAGCGATTTCGAATGTGATCTGCGCCTGTTGGTGACGCACGAGCGGGGCGAATTCGACAAGGGTATCCTGCGCGATATCCCGCAACGATGCTTTCGCGGTCGCCGTGCTCATGACGCCGGCTTCCAGTCGCGACAACGTGAGCAGTTGTTCGGTGAGCCCGGTCATGCGGTCGCAGCCCGCGATCACTCCGGCGAGCGCGCGCTGTCGTTCATCGTCGTCGCGCGCGCCCTGCGCGACCTGCGCTTGCGCCCGGATCGCCGCCACTGGCGTGCGCAGTTCGTGCGACGCATCGCCGATGAATCGATGCTCTCGCTCGATGCTTTCGCCTGTGCGTGCGAACAAGGCATTGAGCCTGTCCAGTAATGGGCGTATCTCGAGCGGCGCATCGTCCGCCACGATCGGCGTGGTATCGAGCGGGGCGCGCATGCCCACGGCATTGGCCATGCGCTGCAGTGGCGAGAGCCCGCGTCCAAGCACGAACCAGATTCCGACACCGAGTAACGGCAGCGCAAGCAACATCGGCCATGTCTGTCGAGTCAGTGCTTCGCGCAGGATGTCGCTGCGTGCGGAGATCGGTTCGCCGACCTGTACCCAAAATCCAGCACGGCTGCGCGTGGTGTAAACGCGCCATGCTGCATTGGCGACGGTCACGTCGTCGAAGCCATGCCTGAAGGGTGCCAATGCCGTGTTGGGAGCATTGGCGCTGTGCACGCTCAGTCGGCCATCGTTCCACACCTGCAGTGCAAGCCGCTGATGGGCATTGCCCAGATCGGGCAGGTGTTCCAGCTTGATCTCTTCCAATTCTTCGGACGCTTGGGCGACCAGCAGTGCGGCCGAGGTCGCGAGGTGTGCATCGAGCAGTTCACCGAGTTCGCGGCGTGCCTGTGCGTAACTCGCCAGTGCCGACAGCAGCCAGACGACAGCGACGATGCTCAGCATCGCCGTCAGTAGCCGGGTCCGCAGCGAGAAACCGCGATTGTTCGCCGCCCCGCTCGGCATGGGACTGATCAAAGCGATTCCTGTGTCTGAAGCATGTAGCCGACCCCGCGCTGGGTAACGATCAGTGATGGGTCGAGTTTGCGGCGCAAATGGTGGATATGGACTTCGAGGGCGTTGGATTCAACCTCGTCGTTCCAGCCGTAAAGACGTTCTGCGAGCTGCTCCTTGCTCAGGAAACGACCGGGGGAGCGTGCGAATTCCAGCAACAGATCGAATTCACGCGGGGACAGCTCGACCGTTGCGCCATGCCACTCGACATATCGTGCTGCGGGATCGATTCGCAGTGTGCCCAGCTGCAGCGTAGGCTGCGGATCGCCATCACTGCGACGTATCAGCGCGCGCATGCGCGCCGCGAGTTCGTCAAGGTCAACCGGTTTCACCACATAATCGTCGGCGCCGGCATCGAGACCATTCACCCGTTCGCCCACTGCGTCCCGCGCGGTCAGGATCAGGATTGGCGTGCGATCGTGCGCTTCACGTCGCCGATGCAACAGTTGCATGCCGGAGAGCCGCGGCAGACCGAGATCCAAGATGACCGCTGCGAAGGTTTCGTTCTTGAGCGCGGTCTCCGCTGCGACGCCATCGCAGACCCAGTCGGCAGCGAAGCCGCGTTGGCGCATACCGACGCAGAGCGCGTCACCGAGCAGAGGATCGTCTTCAATCACCAGCAGGCGCATCATCGACTCCTATTGTCCCGGCATTATCGATCGGCATGCCAGCGGTTGCCATCAATCATCGTCATCCTCGCCTGCATTGCCGGTGGCAGCGAGTTCGCTGCTGCCCGCAAGTCCGAATGGCAGCCGTTGGGTGGTGAGGCCGTAAGTCCAGAATGCGACCAGTGCGGCGAGCATGAGCAACGCAACGATGCCTGATTTTCGCGTGATACCGTCTTCTGTGCGCAGCCCGTTCTTGTAGCCGGTGACCATCGTACGCGGCAGATTCTCGCGGTGCAGGATGCTTCCGACGATCACGCCGAGGATGTGCACACCGACGATGACCAGCATCGCGATGGCGAGCGACTCATGGACTTCTTCGAACGACTCGCCAGCGCCGCCGCTGATCATCAGCCAGCCAGTGATCGCCGTCGCCAGACCAAGCCCGAGCAGCAGCCAGATCGCGATCGCGCCTGCGGGGTTGTGACCGACATGATGCTCGGGCTGACGTTTCGCCATCGAAGCCAGATAGCGGAATGCTGCGCCAGGTCCGCTGAGAAAGCTCCCGAAGCGCGCGTAGCGGCTGCCGACGAAGCCCCAGACGATGCGGAATATGATCAGCGCGAACAGGCTGTAGCCGAACAACAGATGCAGCAGCTGTTGACGTTCGCTGTCGGAGGTCAGCCATGCCCCGGCGAAACAGATGGCGAGACTCCAGTGGAAGAGGCGTGTCGGCAGATCCCAGACCAGCACCTTGATCGTGCTGGCTGAAGTCGTCTTGGTAGCTGTTGCGGGGGCAGTGTTCATGGTGTCGATCCTGCTGCTGGGCGTGTGGGTGAGGTGCGTGGGATGCGGACATCGTGCTCGGAGAATTCGCCTCGTCCGGCGCCGCGGTGACACGCGCCGCAATTCGCGGCCGATGTCACCGCAGGCGAGCGCCAGGTGGTGGCCGCGATCTCGTCGTGTTCTCTCAGGAACCATGTCGTGCGAGTGATGCGCAGCGGTTCGGTCCGGTTCGCCGCGCCATGTCCGGCATTCGTCCGTAGCCAGCTGCGGATCGTGCCTGTGGCATCCGGCGCAAGCGTGGCGTCGCTGCCGAAGTGGTGATCGAGCGTGCTCATCAGCGTGTTCCATGAACTGACAGGCAAGCCGGATGCCGGGTACGGCACATGGCAGCTGCCGCACTCCTCGACATAAGCAGCCGGCATTGCCGCATGGGTCATGGCGCGATTGTCGTCGTCATCTTCATCCGCAGCAGAGGCAGAGAACGGCAATGCCAATACGCAGAGCAACACGGCGGAGAATGATGGATGGTTCATCGTGCACTCCCGGTAGGCAGGCTGCCGAGCCAAGCGAGGACATCGCCTTTCTCGAGTGCGCTGCATTCGCGACCGACCACGTCGCGACAGTTGCGTCGGAACCATTTTTCGGTTTTCGCCGCATCTGTGAATCGTTGTGGATTGATGGCGGGCGCCATCGGCAAAATCACGCGTCCGGTCACGGCGTGTTTGCCGCTGCGTGTCGGATCCGCCGTGTGGCAACTCGCGCAGCTCCAATCCTTGCCATGCCTGGACTGGAAGAATTGCTGTCCTCGTACTGCGGAAAAGGCCTTGAAGGACGCCTCTTCGCGAGCGGCCTGTATGGCGTACCCTGCCTGCAGTTGTGCGCGAGATGATGTCTGCGCGTGCGTGATCGCCGGCAGGAGGAGTAGTGAGAAAAAGAGAAATGGCAACAAGAGCATCCGCATCGTCGATTCCCTGTGATGGAAGGAATGTTGCGAAGATGCCCGCGAATGCTTAAGTCTGCCTTACGCCATCGCGGCGGCAAGAGCGTCATTCACGATGTCCGATAGACGAACGCCTGCGGAGCATGGCTGCTCCGCAGGCGTTCCTGCCACTGGGACCGGTACCGCTGTATCCGATAACGTTGGAACCGATAACGTTTGAACCAGTACCGTCAGCCTGCGGGCGGTGGTGTGGAATCGCTGCGTTCGGGCAATTCCGGATAGAACACTTTCGGAATCGGTGCAGTGAGCGAATGCAGGAAGAGATGGATCTTTTCCGCCTCATCCGGCGACAGCGTTGCACCGAGTTGCGCATCACCCATGATCGTCACCGCCTCCTGCAGCTTCCACACTTTGCCGGAGTGGAAGAACGGTGCGGTCACGGCGATGTTGCGTAGCGGTGCTGCGCGGAACGTGTACTCATCGCCCTTCGATTTGGTGACTGCGAAACGGCCGACATCGCCGGTTGGGCGCACATCATCGGATGGCTTGTTGACCACGCCGAACGGGAAATAGGCCTGGCCACCGAGATTGATACCGTTGTGGCAACTCGCGCAGCCCTTGTCCATGAAGAGTTTCAGACCGGTCTGTTGATCGGCGGTCAGCGCGCGTGCATCGCCCTTGAGGAATGCGTCGAATGGCGCGCCGGGCGTGATCAACGTGGTCTCGAACGCTTCGATGGCCTTGGCCATGTTGTCAAACGTGACGACGTTGGTGTCGCCGGGAAATGCAGCCTCGAATGCGGTGACATAGCCGGGCATGGACTTGAGCGTGGTTTCAACCACCGCCGGCGTGTTGTTCATTTCCACACCGGCTTGTACGGGTCCCTTTGCCTGTGCCTTGAGGTCCGCTGCGCGGCCGTCCCAGAACTGGGCGACGTTGAACACGGCGTTGTAAACCGTGGGTGCATTGCGTGGACCTTTCTGGAAGCCGTGTCCGATCGACGTCGGTACGCCATCAATGCCGCCCATGCCAAGGTTATGGCACGAGTTGCAACTGATCACACCGCTTGAAGAAAGCCGGCCGTCGAAGTACAGCATCTTGCCCAGCGCGACCTTTTCCGGTGTGACCGGGTTGCCGGGTGGGTCGGGCGCCACGTCCGGAATCGGTTGGAACAAGGCCTGCGCCTGCGTCAGCAAGGCGGGATCCGCTGCTGGACCGGCCGGTGCGGCAGCGGGGATGGTGGTGGTCGGCGCGTCTGCCGCCGCCTCAGCAGGTGCGGTGGTGTCCTGACGCTGGCATCCCGTGCCGATCAGGACCGTAAACAAGGCTGTCGCCAACAGACTCCAGGACAACGGATGCGTCTTCATCACGGGTTCTCCTACACATGAAGTCATCAGCGTCTGCCTGAAAACTTAAGCAAGCCTTAAGTCTGCAACTTCAGTGGAAGAGCATGAAGACGACGAAAGCTGGCCTGTTCTGGAGGCAGCAAGAGGTTGAAGGTCGTAGGCAGGAGTTGCAGTGGCGGCGTGCTGGAGCACGCCCTATCCGAATACAAAAAACTTCATTGACAGGGGACGCACCAGCGCACCGAAATAAACACTGATGCGCGGATCGATGTGATCGATCAGCCCAGAAAACGCACGATGCTCGCCGCTGCATCGCGGCCTTCCTGCACTGCGGTGACAACGAGGTCGGCGCCGCGCACGCCGTCGCCACCGGCGAAGATGTTCGGATTCGTGGTCTGGTACGGAAGGATCGGATTCGCCGGATCGATCCGCAGCGGGTGATGCGGCGGCGGTGCCGGCACGATCCTGATGCGGCCGTCATCGTGCAACGCGATGCCGTGCGCGGCAAGCCACGCGGGCGGGTCGGGTTGGAAACCGAAAGCGATGATGACGATGTCGGCATCAAGATCCGATTCGCCGCCGGGGACAGGTTCGGGGCGACAACGGCCTCGGGCATCGGGTTCGCCAAGTCGCGTTTCGACGACGCGCACGGCGCGGACCTTGCCATCGCCATCGTCGAGGAGCGCCAGCGGTGCACGCTGGAACAGGAAGCGCACGCCTTCCTCGCGCGCGTTCGCGACCTCGCGTGCGGAGCCGGGCATGCTGGCTTCGTCGCGTCGATACACGCAGCTCACCTGCGCTGCGCCGAGGCGCACCGCACTGCGCACGCAGTCCATGCCGGTGTCGCCGCCACCGAGTACGACCACGCGTTTGCCATGCAGATCGGGGAGCTGCAGTTTGTCCTCCCAGCCGGCGATGGGGCGACCGCTGGTGTTGTCGGTGCCGACCACGATGCGCCCGTTCTGTACCAGGAAGGGCAAGGCGGGTAGGACGTTCTGCAACTCCTGTCCCGGCAGGCCACCATCGGTGTAGCGATAGCTGCCCAAACCGAGAAAGACTGCGTCGAAATCGGCGAGCAATGCGTCGATGGTGACGTCGTGGCCGACCTCCACGCCAAGACGGAATTCCACGCCCATGCCTTCGAGCACGCTGCGGCGGTCTGCAATCACCGATTTTTCGAGTTTGAAACTGGGAATACCGAACTGCAGTAGCCCACCGATCTGTTCATACCTGTCGAAAACGACCGCTTGCACGCCTGCACGCGCGAGCCTGTCCGCACACGCGAGGCCGGCAGGCCCAGCACCGACAATGGCAACGCGTTTTCCGGTGGGCTGCGCGGTGGAAACGTCCGGGCGCCAGCCCTCGGCAAGCGCCTTGTCGACGATGTATTTTTCCACAGCGCCGATGGTGACTGCGCCGAAACCGTCGTTGAGGGTGCACGTGCCTTCGCACAGGCGATCCTGCGGACAAACGCGGCCACAGATCTCCGGCAGCGGATTGGTTTCATGGCACAGCGCCGCCGCTTCGTGGACGCGACCTTCGCGCGCGAGCTCCAGCCACTGCGGAATGTAGTTGTGCAGCGGGCAGCCCCAACTGCAGTACGGGTTGCCGCAATCGAGGCAACGTGAGGCCTGCTTCTTGGCTTCCGCTTCTTCAAAGCGACCGTAGAGCTCATGCCAATCGCCCTGCTGGCGCAGTTCCAGCGCGACGCGCTCCGGCATCTGTCGTTGCGATTGCAGGAAGGCCTGTGGCGTTTTCTTGCTCATGCGGCTCTCCTCAGCGTATCGCCCAAGGCTTCGATGCTCACCGCTTTCGGCTTCACCAGCCAGAATTTTCCGAGGTGGTCGCGGAAGTTGTCGATGATGTCCTGTGCGTAGACGCTGCGGGTGTAGCGGACGTGCGTTTCGAGCAGGTCGAGCAGATGCGAACGATGATGCTCGAAGCCTTCACTGTTGATGCGCAGCACGTCGATGAGCTCATGGTTGTAGCGGTCGACGAAATCGCGGTCGCTGTCGAGCACATACGCCATGCCGCCGGTGAAGCCGGCTCCGAAGTTCAGGCCGGTGCGTCCGAGCACCGCAACCACGCCGCCGGTCATGTATTCGCAGCAGTGATCTCCTGCGCCTTCAACGATAGCCAACACGCCGGAATTACGCACCGCGAAGCGTTCGCCTGCGCGACCTGCGGCATACAGCTCGCCGCCGGTGGCGCCGTAAAGGCAGGTATTGCCGAGGATCGGCGACTCATGCGCGAGATAGCGTGCATCGTGTGGCGGACGGATGACGATGCGCCCGTCGGCCATGCCCTTGCCGACGTAGTCGTTGGCTTCGCCTTCGAGCTCGAGATGCAGGCCGCCAGCAAGGAATGCACCGAAGCTTTGCCCGGCGCTGCCGTCGAAATGCAGATCGATCGGGGCATCGCGCATGCCGTGGTTGCCGTACGCGCGGGCGATGCGTCCGGACAGCCGCGCGCCGATGCTCCGATCGGTATTGTGGATCGCATAGCGGAACTGTCCGCCGTGTTTGTGCGCGATCACATCGGTCAGATCGCCGTCGAGCTGTGCGGCGAGGCCGCTGGGCGGTGGCTGTACTGCGCGTGTGCCGCAGTGCCCGCCTTCGGCCAGACCTTCATGCGCGAGCAGCGGGGACAGATCGAGCATCCGATGGACAGGCAGCGTGCCTTCTGTCTGATGCAACAGATCCGTGCGGCCGACGATTTCGTCGAGCGAACGCGCACCGAGCAGTGCGAGATAGCCACGGACTTCCTCGGCAAGACCCCGGAAGAAATTCTCGACACGTTCCGGCAATCCGGTGAAATGATCCGTGCGCAGGCGATCGTCCTGCGTGGCAATCCCGGTGGCGCAGTTGTTGAGATGGCAGATGCGCAGATATTTGCAGCCGAGCGCGATCATCGGTGCGGTGCCGAAGCCGAAGGTCTCTGCGCCGAGCAGTGCGGCCTTGATCACGTCGAGACCGGTCTTCATGCCGCCGTCGGCCTGCACGATCACGCGATCACGCAATCCGTTGGCGATCAGCGACTGGCGTGCTTCCGACAACCCGAGTTCCCATGGCGTGCCGGCATAACGGATCGAGGAAATCGGGCTGGCGCCGGTGCCGCCGTCGTGGCCGGAGATGGTGATGAGATCGGCGCCGGCTTTCGCGACACCTGAGGCAATCGTGCCGACGCCAGCGTGCGCGACCAGCTTCACCGAGATCAACGCGTCGGGATTCACTTGGCGCAAATCGAAAATCAGCTGTGCGAGATCTTCGATCGAATAGATGTCGTGATGGGGCGGCGGTGAGATCAGGCCGA
Organism: Lysobacteraceae bacterium; assembly: GCA_041751895.1. GTDB lineage: Bacteria > Pseudomonadota > Gammaproteobacteria > Xanthomonadales > Xanthomonadaceae > Lysobacter_I. Next base: position 24,201 of record JBGSID010000214.1, read on the forward strand.
TGCCTGGACGCGCGTAACGCAAACGGGCGATGAGTTCGTTGACCTTGTGGCCGGGCAGCTGTCCGCCTTCGCCGGGCTTGGCGCCCTGCGCGACCTTGATCTGCAGCACTTCGGCGTTGACCAGGTATTCGGGTGTCACGCCGAAGCGGCCGGAGGCGACCTGTTTGATCTTCGAGACCTTGTCGGTGCCGTAACGCAGCGGGTCTTCGCCGCCTTCGCCGGAGTTGCTGCGGCCGCCGAGGCGGTTCATCGCGATCGCCAGCGCTTCATGCGCTTCGGGTGACAGCGCGCCGAGACTCATGGCCGCAGTATCGAAGCGACGGAAAAGGGCCTCGACCGGCTCCACTTCATCGAGCGGAATGGATCGTGTTTTCGAGGTATCGAAGGCGAGCAGGTCGCGCAGCGCTGCCGGCGGGCGCGAATTCACGGCATCGGCGTAGGCATTCCAGTCTTCGCGCAGGCCGCTGCGGACGGCGCGCTGCAGTGTGGTTACGACATCGGGGTTGTACTGATGATATTCGCCGTTCGGCGTGTACTGCAGCAGGCCACCGAATTCCGGCAACGCGCTGTTGTCCCAGGCGCGTGCTGCGATCTGTTCGGTTTCTTCCTGCAGTGACGCGAAAGTGGCACCACCGATCCGTGAAGGCGTGCCGGTGAAGCACAGGTCAACGACTTCGCGATCAAGTCCGACGATCTCGAACAACTGCGCGCCGCGATAGCTGCCGATGGTGGCGATGCCCATCTTCGAAATGATCTTGAGCAGGCCTTTCTTGATCCCGCGACGATAGCTGCGGCCGATCTGCGCGACTTCGCCGTGCTTGGTCTTGAGAATCCCGCGTTCGCCGAGATCGTGCAGGGTCTGGTACGAGAGATACGGATACACCGCAGTCGCGCCGTAGCCGATGAGGCAGGCGAAATGATGCGGATCGCGCGCGGTGCCGGTCTCGACGATCAGATTCGAACCGCAGCGCAGCCCGATCCGGACTAGATGCTGGTGGACCGCGCCGGTGGCGAGCAGCGCATGCACCAGCAGATGATCGCGGCGCGGCCGTCGGTCGCTGACGATGAGCAGTTTGACGCCCGCGCGTGCTGCCGTTTCGGCTTCCGCACACAGGCGCAGCAGTGCCGCGCGCAGGCCTTCGTCGACGGTGTAGTTGAGATCGAGAAAGCAGTGCGAATCGCGGAATTCCGGCAACATCAGCAGTTGTCGCTGTTTGCGCTGCGACAGCACCGGGGAATTCAGCATCACGTGCTGCACCTGTTCCGCGCCGTCGACGAACAGATTGCCCTCGCGGCCGATCTGGGTGCCGAGCGACATCACGCAGTCTTCGCGCAACGAATCAATCGGCGGGTTGGTCACCTGCGCGAACGCCTGGCGGAACCGGTCGTACAGCGGCCGGATCTGCGCCGACAGTGCCGCCATCGGCACATCGTCGCCCATCGAGCCCACGGCTTCCTGTTCGGTTTCGGCCAGCGGGCGCAGGATCTGCTCGCGCTCTTCGCGGGTGAGTTGGAAGAGTTTCTGGAAGCCGTTGAGCGTGCTCGCGTCGAACGGCACGGCGGTGAGATTCGGGTCGACGAGTTCGGTGTGCAGGTAGGTCATGCCCTGCTTGAGCCATTGCTTGTATGGAGCGCGGGCCCGGTTGACGCGGTCGATGGCCTCGGAGTCCAACAGCCGGCCGGCTTCGAGATCGGCGGCGATCATTTGACCGGGGCCGAGCTTGCCCTTGGCGAGAATGCGCGCGTTCTTGATGTCCCACACGCCGGCTTCGGACGCGACCATGAACACACGGTCATCACTCAGCTGCCAGCGCGCCGGACGCAGGCCGTTGCGGTCGACGGTGCAGGCGGCATAGCGGCCGTCGAAGGCGACGATGCCGGCCGGTCCGTCCCACGGCTCACTGTTGATCGCGTAGTACTCGTAGAACGCCAGCAGATCGGCATCCTTGTATTCCAGCGACTGCGTCGCCGGAGGAATCAGGATGCGCAACGCTTTCAGCAGGTCCATGCCGCCGGCCTGCAGCAGCTCCAGCATCGAATCGAGGCTCTGTGAGTCGGAGCCGTCGATGTCGATCACTGGATGGAATTCGGACGGATCCAGGGTGTCGCTGCGCCAGACGTGCGCGCGCGCCTGTGCCCAGATCCGGTTGCCCGCGATGGTGTTGATTTCGCCGTTGTGTGCGAGCAAGCGAAACGGTTGCGCCAGCGACCAGCGCGGGCTGGTGTTGGTCGAGAAGCGTTGATGGAAGACCACCGCACTGCTCGCCAGTTCCGGGCGCTGCAGGTCGGGATACAGCTGCGGCAGAAATTCCGGCAGCACCATGCCCTTGTAGCCGATGCTGGTGGCGGACAGGCTGACGACATGCAGCCCCGGCACGTCGCGCAGTTGTTGTTCGGCGCGGCGGCGGGCGAGATAGAGCGCGTGCTGGAACGCAGCGGGTGTCATCCGTGCGCCTTCGACGTCGAGTACCGGCACCACAAACAATTGTTCGATCGCCGGCATGGTCGCTTTGGCAAGTTCACCGCAGACGGAAGCGTCGATCGGCACTTTGCGCCAACCGGACACCGCGAGCCCCACTTCGCGCAGCGATTGCGAGAATGTCGCATGGACACGGGTGATGGCATCGTCGTCGTGCGGCATGAACACCAGCCCGGACGCGTAGCGCTGGCCGAGTGCGATGCGGGATTCGGCTGCGATCGCACGCAGGAAGGCGTCGGGTGTTTTCAGCAGCAGGCCGCAGCCGTCGCCGGAGAGGCCATCGGCGGCGACGCCGCCGCGATGGGCCATGCGGGCCAGTGCTTCCAGTGATTGTGTGACCAGTGTGTGGCTGGGTTTGTCGTCGAGATGCGCGATCAGCCCGAAACCGCAGGCGTCACGCTCGTCGCGGACATCATAGAGACCGGAGTGGGGGCCGGAATTGCCGCGTTGGTGGCTTTCCATCGGATAGGGCTCCGCGCCGAATAGAAGCGACAGCCGACCGGCAGGCGCTGGGAACCCGTTCTGGGTTCCTGGGTCCGCGGGTCATCGTCGCAGGGATGATCCGACTAGAGCACAAATGTTGCACTGCGGCAACCGGGCTTCGCACCTTTGCCCGAAAGCGCTGTGCCGGAAAGGCGCAGCAGCCTTTCGGATGGGCCGGCAAGGTAGACTGCCGCCTCGTTTCCCGGTCCTCTCCCTACACGTGAACAGCTCCCCTGCAGATGTCGGCAGACGTCGCGCCGCGATCGTCTTCATTTTCATCACCGTGCTGATCGACGTGTTGGCGTTCGGCGTGATCATCCCTGTTTTACCGCATCTCGTGCAGCAATTCGTGGGTGGCGACGCCTCCAGCGCAGCCTACTGGGTGGGTATTTTCAGCACCGCGTTCGCGGTCGTGCAGTTCTTCAGTGCGCCGATCCAGGGCGCGCTGTCCGACCGTTTCGGGCGACGTCCGGTGATCCTGTTGTCGTGCTTCGGACTTGGAATCGATTTCATCTTCATGGCGCTGGCGCCGAACCTCGCGTGGCTGTTCATCGGCCGAATCGTGTCCGCGATCACATCCGCCAGTTTCACCACCGCCAACGCCTACATCGCCGATATCACCGCGCCGGAAAATCGCGCGAAGAGTTTCGGCATGATTGGCGCCGCATTTGGCCTCGGCTTCATCATCGGCCCGTTGATCGGTGGCGTGCTGGGCGGGATCGACCAGCGTTATCCATTCTGGTTCGCGGCTTGTCTTGCGCTGCTGAACTTCGCATATGGCCTTTTCGTCTTGCCGGAGTCCCTGCCGAAGGAACGCCGCAGTGCGCGTTTCGACTGGGCGCACGCCAAGCCGATGGGATCGGTGCATCTGCTGCGCAATTACCCGCAGATCTGGGGTCTGGTCGCAGTGGTATTTCTCGCCAACTTTGCCCATTACGTGTACCCGAGCACGTTCGTGCTGTTCGCCGATGTCAGTTTCGGTTGGAAAGAAAAACAAGCCGGTTATGTTCTCGCCGCAGTGGGTGTGCTCAGCGTGATCGTCAATGGGATCCTCGTCGGCAAGTTGGTGAAGCGCTTGGGCGAACGCCGCGCACTGCTGTTCGGCCTGATCTGTGGCGTGATCGGTTTCTTGATCTATGGCCTTGCCGGGACGGGATGGATCTTCATGCTCGGCCTGCCGATCAGTGCGCTATGGGCCATTGCGTCACCAGCGTCGCAGGCGCTCATCACGCAGCAGGTCGGGCCTGAGGTCCAGGGCCGCATCCAAGGCGCGCTGAGCAGCCTGGTGTCGTTGGCCGGTATCGCTGCACCCGCGCTGTTCGCCGGTTCGTTCGGCTGGTTCATCGGCCCGCGCGCGCCGGTGCATCTCCCCGGGATCGCCTTTCTCATCGCTGCCGCATTGCTGGCCGGTGCTGTCGTTGTCGCCTGGCGCTATGCGCGGATGCCAGTGCCGTCGGTGTCCGCCGCAGTGGATGCTGCATGATCGCAAGCGTCATCGACTTAACTGTTGCAGGAACGGCTCCAGCCGCCGCGATCAGCTGTGAAATGATGCGTGAGTATCGCGACTGAAGCTGATACTGCAGACCCCTCTATGTGTTGATCTCGCCCAACTCGCGGGTCGGCAGCAATACCAGTGCCCATAACGGCACTCGGTCCTGTGCCCAGCGCGTCGCACTTTCGTTGAGGATGTCCAATACGGACTGGAAGGTTTCCGGTTCCTGTGCGCGCCAGTCGCCGGAATGTTCGATCAACAGGAGATAGCCTTGGGACGGCAGCCACGAGAGGTCGTTGAGGCAGTCCGCAAGGGCGTCCAGGTTTTCGCCGAACCAGTCAGGAAACGACAGGGCCTCGGCTATCGGGCCCATCGCTGTCTGTATGTCGATGCAGGTGCGGAGATCGACCGGCAGCACAGCGAAGTGCAGCATATTGCCGGCTTCCACCAACGATCCGCGCTCGCGTGCATCCACAAAGTAGGCGCCGGCCTGGCTGGGGTCGGCCAGCAGCATGCCAAGCTCGATGCCGTTCATTGCACAGCCTCCGCGTGGTTCGAGGTGAAGCGCCTGAAACTGCGGTAATGATCGTCGGTGTAGAAGTATTCCACCGGTGGATGCCCGCCCGTGATGATGCGCCGCGCACCGCGATCCCGCGATCCAGGTGTCTTCACCGTGTATTCGCGGTAGTAGCCGCGAGCCTGTCGCGGCAAACGGCTTTCACGATTGCCGAACACACCGTCATCCTGCCGATAGGAATAGGGTCCGCCGCGCGCGATCAGCGACAGGGTATCGATGGCTTCAGACGGCAGAAAGCCGGGCCAGCCCGTGCTGGTCGCGATCGGTGGCGGCAGTTCGAGAGGAGTTGTCGACGTGCGCGCGTCGTGTGCGGTGGTGTCCGCAGCAGGTGTGGGCGAGCTCGTGGGCGGATGGACGGCGACGGGTGCGTCGGTCGGTGAGCGATAGGCGTTCCACGCAAGCACCGCGAAGATCGCGGCGATGGCAACGATCTTCCACTTCGATCCGAATTTCGCGTTTCGCATGGCACGTCTCCCGCCAGTTCAGGCCGCAGTCTAGACCCTCCATGGCAGGACTTCGCTGATCCACATCAAACACTGAAGATGAGCGTGTGAAGATGAGCGTGTGAAGATGGCAGTGCAAAGACGTGACGGTTCGGGAGTGCGTCAGCCGCAGGTCACCCTGACAATCTTTCCTGCTTCGTCCAGATGCACATTCAGTCGGTCGCCGCGGTAATCCATCGTCACCATCATGCCGTGTCCGATCACCCGCACCGTTTTCGCTCCGCTCGCATCCACCGCCGACTGGACCGTGGCTTCGCTCGGCATCTGCCCGACAAAACCTTGCGCAGCTTCCGCGTTGCAGGGAGCGCCGTCCAGACCGCGTCCTACACGAATCTGCGGTTCCGGCGGATGGCTGGTGGTGTCGTCTTCGCCTACGTCCGGTGATAGGCCGTGCGGCGACACCGGCGCACAGGCGGCGACGGACAGCAGTGTGAACAGCGAGAGCGGAAAAGGCGACATGGCGTGTTCCTCCTGATGATCGTGACCAGTATGCACAGCGCAGGGAAGATTGCGTAAAGCGACACTACCTTGGTCCAGAACGATGTGCCGCAGATCCTTGGCAAAAGTTGGATGATATCGCTGCGCTGATGGCAGCGCAGCGAAGCCCGCTCTGCAGCGGGCGATTGATTCACGCCGCTTTCGTTGCTGCCATCGGTCCGGCACTCCAGCGAGCGAGCAATGCTGTTTCGCGCATTTTCGCCTTGTGCAGATGCGCTTCCTTGACGTGGCCATAGCCGCGAATGTGTTCCGGGATCGAGGCGATCTCCGTCGCCAGCGCGACGTTGCCTGCATCGAGTGTTCCGAGCAGGCCTTCGACGGTTGCGAAATAATCCTCGATCAACTTGCGCTCCATCCTGCGTTCTTCGGTGCGCCCGAAAATATCGAACGCGGTGCCGCGCAGGAAGCGCAGTTTCGCGATCACCTTGAACGCCGTGAACACCCACGGGCCGTATTCTTTCTTGATGAGTTGGCCGTCGGCATTCTTCTTCGACAGCAGCGGCGGTGCGAGGTTGAACTTCAGTTTGTAGTCGCCTTCGAACTGTTGCGCCACGCGCTTCTGGAAATCGCCGCTGGTGTAGAGGCGGGCGACTTCGTATTCGTCCTTGTAGGCCATCAGCTTGAACGCATAGCGTGCGACGGCTTCCGAGAGATCGGTGGAGCCGGGCGCTTTCGCCAGTTCGACCGCGCGCACCTTGGCCACAAAATCCGCGTAGCGTTTGGCGTAGACGATGTTCTGATATTCGCTGAGGAAGCTGGTGCGGCGTGCGACCACTTCGTCCAGCGAACGCGACAGCCGGGTGTCGTCCAACGGCTGGAACCAGTCGCGTTCGCTGGCGTTTGCGGGCACGTGGCGCAACTCGTCGGCGCTGCGCAGCTCGGCGCTCTGCGGGCTGAGGCCGGATTCATGGCCTTCCGATGCGGTCGGCGCCAGCAGGCGCAGTGCGTTCGGCGTGCTCTCTGCGGCCGTCTGTGCATTGCGCACGATGCCGGCGGTCTCGATCACGGCGGGCAGATCGATCACCGCCAGACGGCCCCAGGCGAACGCGGTCTTGTTCATCTCGATCGCGGCGCCGTTGAGTTCGACCGCACGCATGATCGCGTCGAACGAGATCGGCACCAGTCCCTGCTGCCAGGCATAGCCAAGCATGAAGAGATTGGCGGCGATCGCGTCGCCCATCAGCGCGTTGGCGATCTGGGTGGCATCGATCACCAGCGGTTCGCGACCGCCGAGCGCAGTGCGCACCGCATCGATGATGTCCGCCGCCGGGAACTGCATGTCCGGCCGCGTCGTGAACGTACCCGGCATCGCTTCGTAGCTGTTGAGCACGACGTTGCTGCGGCCTTCGCGGATTTTCGACAGCGCCCAGTAGTCGTTGACCACCACCATGTCGCAGCCGAGGACGAGGTCGGCTTCGCCTGCAGCGATGCGAACGGCATGAATATCGTCGGGCGTGTTCGCGATGCGGATATGCGTTGTGACCGCGCCGCCCTTCTGCGCAAGACCGGTCTGGTCGAGCACGGTTGCGCCTTTGCCTTCGAGATGTCCGGCCATGCCGAGCAGTGCGCCGATCGTGACCACGCCGGTGCCGCCGACGCCGGTGATCAGGATGTTCCAGGGTTTGTCGAGCGTACTGGCGAAGGTCGGCATCGGCAGATCGGCGAGACGGTCGGCGGCATTCGCCTTCTTGCCCTTCTTGAGTTGGCCGCCGTGCACGGTGACGAAGCTCGGGCAAAAGCCTTCGACGCAACTGTAGTCCTTGTTGCAGTTACTTTGGTCGATCTCGCGCTTGCGGCCGTATTCGGTTTCCTTCGGCAACACCGACACGCAGAAACTCTTCACGCCGCAGTCGCCGCAGCCTTCGCAGACCAGCGAGTTGACCATGACGCGTTTCTGCGGATCGACCATCTTGCCGCGCTTGCGGCGACGACGTTTTTCGGTCGCGCAGGTCTGATCGTAGATCAGGATGCTGGTGCCTTTCACTTCACGCAGCGTCTTCTGTACCGCGTCGAGTTCGCGACGATCATGGAACGCTACGCCGGACGGAAAGATGGATTTGTCCGACCACTTTTCGATGTCGTCGGAGACGACCACGATCTTTTCGACGCCTTCGCTGCGCATCTGGTGCGCAATCTGCGGCACTGACAGCGTGCCGTCCACCGGCTGGCCGCCGGTCATCGCGACCGCATCGTTGTAGAGGATCTTGTAGGTGATATTGACGCCGGCCGCGATCGCCTGACGGATCGCGAGCGATCCCGAATGGAAGTACGTGCCGTCGCCGAGATTCTGGAAGACGTGTTCGTTGTCGGTGAACGTCGCCTGCCCGCACCAGGTCACGCCTTCTCCGCCCATGTGGGTGAAGGTGTCGGTGTTGCGGTCCATCCACGTCACCATGTAGTGACAGCCGATGCCGCCGAGTGCGCGCGAACCTTCCGGCACCTTCGTCGACGTGTTGTGCGGACAGCCACTGCAGTAGTGCGGAACGCGCGGGAAATTGGCGCGCGGCAGCGCCAGTTCGCTTTCCTTTTCTTCCATCCAGCGCAGTACATCGCGGATGTGGTCGCTGTCGTGGAATTTCTGCAGCCGACGCGCGATGACGCCGGCGATCTTGGCGGGCGTCAGTTCGCCGGTCGAGGGCAGGATCCATTCGCCGTTTTCGTCATGCTTGCCGACGATGCTCGGCCTGCTGCCGTCGAAGTTGTAAAACTGTTCCTTCATCTGACTTTCGATGAAGCTGAGTTTCTCTTCCACCACCACGATGTCCTGCAGCCCGCGCGCGAACGCACGGATGCCCATCGGCTCCAGCGGCCAGGTCATGCCGACCTTGTACACGCGGATGCCGAGATCGGCGCAGGCGCGGTGATCGAGGCCGAGATATTCCAGCGCCTGCAGCACGTCGAGATAGCTTTTGCCGGTGGTGACGATGCCGAGTCGCGCGTTCGGCGAATCGATCACCATGCGATCGAGCTTGTTCGCGCGTGCGAAGGCCTGCGCGGCTTTCACCGCGTAACGGTGCAGGCGCATTTCCTGATCGAGCGGCGGATCCGGCCAGCGGATGTTCAAGCCGCCCGGCGGGATGTCGAAATCGTCGGGCGTGATGATGTTCAACGCCAGCGGATTCACATCGACCGACGCCGACGACTCGACGGTCTCGGCGATCGTCTTGAAGCCGACCCAGCGCCCGGTGTAGCGCGACATCGCAAAACCGATCAGGCCCATGTCGAGGATGTCCTGCACGCCGGCCGGGTTCAGCACCGGCATCAGCGCCGACTGGAACTCGCCTTCGCTGCCATGCGGCAGGGTGGAGCTGCGGCAGGCATGATCGTCGGCGGCCAGCGCCAGCACGCCGCCGTGGCGCGAGG
>JBGSID010000215.1:0-8835 GCA_041751895.1 Lysobacteraceae bacterium
GGCGACCAGGGACGCGCATCGTGCCGCTGCCGACAGCTTCGTCGCCCGCGACGTGATCGTGGACCGCGACGGCACCGAGCACGTGCGCATGCAGCGCACCTATGAAGGTCTGGACGTGATCGGCGGCGATCTGGTCGTCCATTCGCGCTCAGGCCAAGTCCTCGGCCTGAGCCAGACTCTGCGCAGCGATGCGCGCCCGAATCTCACCGCGAAGTTGAGTGGCGATGCCGCGACCACGGTTGCCGGCGCCGATTTCGGCACGCAGTTCGATGGCATCAAGACCGCACAGAAAGTGGTCTATGCACGCGATACGGCCCCGACACTGGCCTACCAGGTCGTGTTCTCCGGCACCAAGGCCGACCAGACGCCGACGGAGATGAACTACATCGTCGACGCCAACAGCGGTCACGTCCTCGACAAGTGGGATGCCATCCACACCGCGAAGCCCGGAAGCGGCGGCGGTGGCGGCGGTACCGGAACACCGGCCTCGGGCACGGCGAAAACGCTGTTCTCGGGCAATGTCGGCATCACCACCAACAGCGTCAGCGGCAGCTTCCAGATGGTCGACAACAGCCGCGGCGGCAATGCGGTCAACAACATGGCCAACCGCACCAGCGGTTCCGGCACCCTGTTCACCGATGCCGACAACGTGTGGGGCAACAACACCACCGGTGATGCGGCGACCGTGGCCGGCGATGCGCTGTACGGCGTCAGCACCACTTGGGACTATTACAAGAACGTGCATGGCCGCAACGGCATTGCGAACGATGGTCGCGGCGCGCTGAGCAAGGTCCACTACGGTCGCAACTACGTCAACGCCTTCTGGTCCGACAGCAGCTTCAGCATGAGCTACGGCGATGGCGACGGCAGCAGCTACTACCCGCTGGTCAACCTCGACGTGGCCGGCCACGAAATGTCGCACGGCGTGACCAGCCGTTCGGCCAACCTGACCTATTCCGGTGAGTCCGGCGGCCTGAACGAAGCCACCTCCGACATCTTCGGCACGATGGTCGAGTTCTACGCCAACAATGCCAACGACGCGCCCGATTACCTGATCGGCGAAGAGATCTACATCAGCAACCCGAACGGCACCAAAGCGCTGCGTTTCATGTTCAAGCCGAACATCGACACCCGTTCGCCCGACTGCTATACGAGCTCGCTCGGTTCGCTCGACGTGCATTACAGCTCCGGCGTGGCCAACCACTTCTTCTATCTGTTGGCCGAAGGCGCGACGGCTCCGTCAGGTTTCGGCCTGAGCCCGAGCGACCTGGTCTGCAACGGCAACAACGCCGTCGGCGGCATCGGCCGCGATGCCGCGCAGAAGATCTGGTACCGCGCGCTGACGGTCTACATGACCTCCAGCACCAACTACGCTGGCGCGCGCGCCGCCACGCTGAGTGCCGCTACCGATCTCTACGGTGCCAACTCGGCGCAGCGCAACGCCGTCGCCGCAACCTGGAGCGCGGTCAGCGTCAACTGATCCATCGCAACATTTCAATCACGTCATCCCTACATGCAAACGGCCCGCTTTCGCGGGCCGTTTGTTTTGGCGATGCGGACACGCCGCCGAGATCTTTGGACTGCCGTCAGTGGTGATGACCACCGTCGCCGTGCACGTGGCCGTGCTCGAGTTCCTCGGCGCTGGCTTCGCGCACTTCGACCACTTCGATATCGAAATGCAGCGACTTGCCGGCCATCGGGTGATTCAGGTCGACATCGACCACGCTCATGCCGACCTTCTCGATGGTGACCGCACGCGGGCCATGGTCGGTCTGCAGTACCACCTGCATGCCCGCCGTCAGGCGCTGTTCGCCGAAATGCTTCTTCGCGATCCGCTGGGTCAGACCTTCGCGGCGTTCGCCATAGGCGTCGGCGGCCGCGACATCGACAGCGAAGCTTTCGCCGGCCTCATGGCCTTCCATCGCCTTCTCCAGGCCCGGGATGATGTTGCCGTGACCGATCAGGATGGCCAGTGGATCGGAACCCAGCGAGCTTTCGGTGGACGGTTGGCCAACTTCGCCGACGGTGTAATGGAAACGGACAACGCGGTCTTTCTCGATTTTCATACGGGTACTCGAAATGATCCAACTCGGTCGGAGCCGCGAAAAGCGGCGAGGGCCGACTTGATCGCCGGCCGGCGATGCGGCCAAGATGGCCGCCAATGAGAACCGCACATTATCCGTACTCCACCGCCCGGGCGCCATCCACGCCACGGCCGTCTTGGGCGATCCTCGCGATCGCCCTCCTCCTGGGCTTTGGCATCACCGGCTGTGGCGGACCCAAGACGATGCGGAAGTCGCCCCCACCAGCACGCGACTGGTCGACCACCAAGCCCAATGACCCCATCGCCGCCAATGATGTGCTGATCAGGGCGATCGGGCTGGTCGGTACGCCCTACCGCTATGGTGGTAACACCCCGGAAAGCGGTTTCGACTGCAGCGGCCTCGTCAACTATGTCTTCCGCGACATGCTCGACCTGCGCCTGCCGCGCACTTCACGCGAACTGGCCGCGATGCAAGGGCCGAGGATTGCCCCGAACCGCCTGGCGCCTGCGGATCTGGTGTTCTTCGGTCAGAAAGGCGAGGTCAGCCACGTCGGCATCTATGTCGGCGAAGGCCGGTTCGTGCACGCGCCCAGCTCCGGGGGCACCGTCAGGCTCGATCATCTCGACGGTGCCTACTGGCGCGACCACTACACCGGTGCCAAACGCGTCCTGGAATGACCCCCGACTGTCATTTGGAGACCACCGTCACCTTTTGGCGTCCGCAGCTAACGAAATATGAACTCGCCAACGGTCACCGTCGGGCAATATCCATCCTCCTTTCTGCAAAGTGCATGACGCGTGACGACCCAAGCCCTTGGCTCCGGCCGCCCTTCCGCCATCCACAGCCTTCACCATCGGCGTGTTTTGCGTATTTTCATCGCTGGCCTCCTGCTCATCGGCAGCCTCCCCGTTCTTGCACAGCAACGCGCCGAGATTCGCACCAACGATCCACTCGACCTGTCTTCCGGTCTGATGGCCCCGATCGGCGATACCAGCCTGCGAGGCTCCTTGTCGTTGCCTGGCCGCAGCCTGATGTTCGCCAAGGACGTCCGCAGCATCTTCAATACCGCCTTGATCCCCGCAGACAGTGGCGAGGACACCCCGACCGCGCCTGAGGAAGGCCGGATCAAGACCCTGCTCAAGCACGCTCTCGCGCTCCTGGGCACGCCCTACCGCTGGGGCGGCACCAGCCCGGAGGGCGGTTTCGATTGCAGCGGTCTGGTCGGCTACGTGTTCCGCAACACGCTCGGTATCGAACTGCCCCGCGTCTCCCGCGATATGGCGAACGTCGGCGAGTTGATCCACGACCGCAATGCGCTGGTTGAAGGCGACCTGGTGTTCTTCAGCCGCCGCGGCACGAATGTCGACCACGTCGGCATCTACATCGGCAACGGTGAATTCGTGCACGCCCCACGCACGGGCAAGGACGTGGAAGTCTCCACACTCGCTACCGGCTACTGGAGCCGGAAGTTCCTCAAGGCCCGGCGCGTCGCAATCGCAACGCACTGAGCCCGACGAAGCGGACTCTGTTTCCAAAAAAACGAAAGGCTGCGGAAGCGGCCTTTTTGTTTTGTTTACTGCGGCCAGCAAGATGCTATCGGCCTCGACGAGACCGCTGCCAGCAAGTCACCCCATTTCAGCATGCGCGGGACATCAGTCAATCACACGGACTGGCTCGGCTTGCATTGATAGAACGCCGGCCGAGCCCGCTCACAATCGAAGCTCCCAGAAGCCGTCTTATCGCATGCCCGCTGGTTCCCACTGAGAGCCAGCCATTTTTCCAGCATCAATTCAACTCGCGCGCTCATCGATAGGCTCTAACAGCAAACGACACTCACTTTATTCCTGACTCAAGCCAGTCGCTGCGTCAAATAATAATGAGTACCGATCCAGACGCCACGAGCGTGGTGCGGGGCGCAATATGATGATCAGCCCCCCTACGGGAGACTTCATTCATCACCCAGATTGATCCGGATACAGCAGTTACACACATCCGCACCAGATTTCGTCGAAGCAGCGATTTACCGCCCCGTAGCCCCGTGTTCAGTTGATTTTGAAGGTGGCGTTTTTCTGCGTTACAGAAAACACGACGACGACCCTCAAAAGTAAAGAACCTCTGCATCAACCGTCATGATTGGGTGATAGCGTAATTTCCGGAACACGAAATGCACCGTAACTGCCGATTGGTTTCAATAGAAACTTTATGGAATTGATCGCGATGCTTCGCTGATCCGCATTAAAAATGAATACGATTTTCGTTTTCTGTACGAAAGTCCAACATTACTCAACTTGATTATGTCGCATGTCCACGATAGGATTTCAAATCGGCTAAGTGCAAATGGACAGCCATGAGCTATCAGGAGATTTTCGATGGAAAACAGTGACAACCGCATTCATGCCGTGGTAGCGAACCACGAAGAGCAATACTCGATCTGGCCTGCCGACCGCGAACTTCCTCTGGGCTGGCGTAATACCGGCAAGACCGGAACAAAGGAAGAGTGTCTCGCGCATATCGACGAAGTCTGGACAGACATGAGGCCTTTGAGCCTGCGTCGTGCAATGGAAAGCACGAATTAATCAACGACCTAGCCACCTCCTCCCCCTCCCCCCGTTACTTAGACCCGATTGACAGCAACTCGGTGCATTGACTGCACCGGGCTTCTTTATCGTCGCCGATCGGAGACCTGCCTGGACGCTGTGCGTCCGGCTGCGCCAGGGATTGCCCAATGGTTACCGAACAGATGTCTTCGACATTGTCAGAAGTACTGCATCGCACGGCACGCGAGTCCGCTGATGTTGAGATCTCCTTCGTCCGGACGGATGGAAGCGAGAACCGACTGACGTACGCAATGCTGCTGGAACGCTCGCGAGCGCTGTCTGCCCGATTGCAGGCGTCCGGTTTGCGGCCGGGCGACCATCTGTTGACGCAACTGGAAAACGGTCAACACCAGATCGAGGCGTTCTGGGCATGCGTGCTCGGCGGCATCATTCCGGTGCTGTTGCCGAAGACGGTGAGCTGGCTGCGCGAAACGGAACCTGCTCGACGTATGCGTGCGGTGTCGTCTTTGTTTCCTGGCGCCGCGATCCTGATCGATCCGGACCAGGCGCAGGATTACGCGGATGGATTGCCTGCGCTGGAAGACGGGCATCGCATTCTCGTCATCGGCCATCTGCCCGAAGGTGGTACGCCGATCGAACACGTCGCATCGCCGAACGATCTGGTGTATCTGCAATTCTCCTCGGGCTCTACGGGCGTTCCGAAAGGCGTGCGCCTCACCCACGCCAACATGCTCGCCAATATGCGCGACATGTCGCAGGCCAATCAATTCAAGACTTCCCACGGCTTCATCAACTGGATGCCGTACTACCACGACATGGGATTGATCGTCTTCCACCTCATACCGACACTGTTGATGTCGCCGCAGGTGAAGATCGAAGCAGCCGACTTCATCGCCGATCCGCTGTTGTGGCTGCGCAAGATCCACGAACATCGCTCAGCCATTGTCGGTGGCCCGAATTTCAGCATGCGGCAGGTGCTGGAGAAGCTCGGCGATCGCGAGCCCGAAGGACTGGATCTCTCGTGCGTGCACATGTGGATGAACGGCGCCGAGCCGGTCTGGGTGCAGACCTTGTCGGATTTCACGGACAAGCTCGCGTGCACGGGGTTGCGACGCAATGCGGCAATGCCGGTTTATGGCCTGGCTGAAGCCACGGTCGGCGCTGCATTTCCGCCGATGGGAGAGCCGTGGCGGGTGCAACGTCTTGACCGGCAGGCACTGCTGCGCGACGGCATCGTGCGCGACGCGCAACCCGGCGTAGAAGCGATCGAATATCCGGACGTCGGCTTCCCGCTCCCGACCGTGCAGGCTCGCATCGTCGCCGAAGACGGCAGCGTGCTGCCGGAAAACAGGCTCGGTGAAATTTGCATCCGGGGCGCCAGCGTCACCTCCGGTTATCACGGCGCGGATCTGTCGGACCGATTGTTCGATGCCGAAGGCTGGTTGCGCACCGGCGATCTGGGTTTCATGCGCGAAGGCAGACTGACCATCACCGGCCGCCTGAAGGACGTGATCCTGATCAACGGCCGTAACGTGATGGCCTCGGATCTTGAACAGCATATCAATCGTGCATTCGGCCTGAAAACCAGCCGTTTGGCCGCCTGCGGCGCGATCGACCCCACCGACGGCAGCGAGTCGGTGGTGATGTTCGTCGTGGAGCGTCCGCATAATCCGGATTGGAAATATCTGCACGAATTGCGCGCAGCAGCCGAGGACTATCTTGGCTATCCGGTGCGCGTGGTGATTCCGGTGCGGCGCATCCCGCATACCAGCAGCGGCAAGATCCAGCGCCATCAGCTCGCGCGGCAATGGCTGCTGGGTGAATTCGCGGATCTCGCGCAACGCTTCGCTGAGAATCGTCCTGCTGCAACGGGCAACATTGATCCGACCGACGTCACCATGGCGACGATCGCACGCGCCTGGGCACAAGCGCTGGATCTTCCCGAAGCGGATGTGGGGCCCGATGCCAGTTTCGTCTCGCTCGGCGGCACCTCGGTCAAAGCAGTCCAGATGCTCGCGCTGGCGGAATCCACATTGAATCGCAAGCTCGGCACGAAAGCATTGCTCGAATGCCGCACGGTGCGCGAGATGGCGTCCTTCGTCGCTGCTCGCGGCGACCGTACTGAACTGGAAGCATCACCGCTGCCTGCCGCTGCACGCGAACGGCAGGTCCCCGTGGCGATCATCGGCATGGCCGCGCGTTTGCCGGGCGCCTCCAATGTCGAGGATTTCTGGCGCAACCTGCTGGATGGCGCCAGCGCGATAGCGCCGATGTCGACGCTGCGCTGGCCGCAGAACGACTCACGTTGGCCGATCGGTGAGCTCGACGATGCCATGGACTTCGCCGCTGAGTTCTTCCGTATCAGCGACGACGAAGCGATGTTGATGGACCCGCAGCAACGCCTGTTGCTGGAGACGGCGCACGCCGCGTTGGAAGATGCTGGATGCATGGGCGCGCGCATGCCCGTGGGGCGCCATGTCGGCATCTACGTCGGCGCCAGCTACAACGCGCATCTCGAACAATTGATCTTGTGGCGCGACCGCGACGCCGACACCACACTGTTGCGTCACAGCCAGCTTCTGCCAGCCAATCTGCTGAACATGATTCCGGCGCGGGTCGCACAGGCACTGGATCTCAAGGGTCCGGCCGTGGCGATGGATACCGCCTGCTCTTCATCGCTCGTTGCATTGCATTACGCCTGCGCCGACGTGATCACCGGCCAGTGCGACATGGCCTTGGCGGGCGGCGTGAACGTGCTGCCATCGCCAACGATGCTGCAGTTGTTGCAACAGGCCGGCGCATTGTCGGCCAGCGGCGTCTGTCGCGCGTTCGATTGCGGCGCCGACGGCATGGTGCCAGGTGAGGGCGTCGGTCTGGTCGTGCTCAAACGACTCGACCGCGCACTGGCCGATGGCGACCGCATCGACGCGGTGATCGCCGCCACAGCCGTGAACAGCGATGGGCGTTCGATCGGCATCATGGCACCGACGCCTGAAGGTCAGGAAGCGGTGTTGCGTCAGGCGCTGGCGCGCGCCGGCATCGCGCCAAGCGATATCGATCACATCGAAGCACACGGCACCGGTACACCGATCGGCGACCCGGTGGAATTGCGTGCATTGTCGGCTGTGCTCGGTCCGCGCGATGGCGATGCCCGTTGCGGCATCGGCTCGGTGAAAACCAATGTCGGCCATCTGCTCGCTGCAGCCGGTATCGCCGGTGTGATCAAACAAGTGCTCGCCCTGCGTCATGGCGTGCAGCCAGCGACCTTGAATCTCTCGCTTCCGCACGAGCAACTGGTACGCGCCGACGCGGCGCTGCGGCCCGTGCTCAAGGCCGAATCGTGGGAATCCGGCTCCTCTCCCCGCCATGTCGGCATCAGTTCGTTCGGTTTCGGCGGCACCAATGCGCATACCATCCTGCGCGGCGCGCCGGTGCGGCAACAGACGCGGGAGCGCGCTGCTACCACCGCGTGGCCCTTGTGTCTGTCCGCGCGCGACGAGCGTGCGCTGGAGGCGATGCGCCAACGTTTGCATCAGCATCTGAAAACCTACCCCGAACTCGATCTCGCGGACGTGGCCTACACGCTGTCTCTCGGCCGCGAGGCAATGCCCGTGCGGCGATGCGTGCTGGCGGTCGATACCCACGATGCGATCGCGCGTCTGGATGCGGAACACGCGACCCAGACATTCGATGTCGATGTTGATTCCGGGCTACGTCAAACCATCTCGCGCTGGGAAGCAGGCGGCGATGTCGACTGGTCGCCGTACTTCACTGCCGCCGGTGCGCGGATCGTCAGTTTGCCGTCCTACCCGTTCGTGCGGCGGACGTACCGCTTGCCGTTGCCGGTCGCTGTCGCTTCGCGCGATCCAGGTATCGGGCGCCCCGCTTCCGAATGGGCGTACAGGATCGTCTGGACGGACGCGTCGTTGCCGGTGCCATCCGAACCACATCCGGCATCGCACATCCTGATTCTCGGTGCCGACAATGCGATCGGCGAAGCGCTGTGCCACCGTTTGACCGCCGCCGGCCGCGGATTCACGCGCGTGACGCCTGGGGTGCGATTACTCGAGTCCGCGCCTGGGCGTTGCATGGCCGATCTCGCCAGCGTCGGCGGAATCCAGACGATGTTGCAGACGCTGTCCGGCCGTCACGGCGCGGTAGATCTGTTGGATCTGCGCGGATGCCGCATGCTCGGCGACGGCGGTGCGGGTGAGACTGCCGCGCAGGCCGAA
>JBGSID010000216.1:0-2649 GCA_041751895.1 Lysobacteraceae bacterium
CGCTTCCGGGCCCGCTCGCGCGCCTGCTCGCCAGGACGCCTGCACGCATCTGTGCAGACGCGCGCGCGTTGCCGATCGCCGACGACAGTGTCGACCTGCTGTTCTCGAATCTCTGCCTGCAGTGGGTCGAAGATCTACCCGCTGTCTTCGCCGGTTTCCGCCGCGTCCTCAAGCCCGGCGGCATGCTGGTGGTGACCACCTTCGGCCCGGACACGCTGTACGAATTGCGCGGCGCCTTCGCTGGTGCCGATGCCGTGCCGCACGTCAGCCCGTTTGCGTCGATAGCCCAGTTCGGCGACGCTCTGGTCGCCAGCGGCTTCCGCAACCCGGTGCTCGATCGCGACGAACTGGTCACCCGCTACGACACCTTGCCTGCTTTGATGCGTGAACTGCGCGCCATCGGCGCCACCAACGCCCTGCACGCACGCCGGCACACGCTCACCGGCAAAACGCGTTTCGCTGCTGCGGAACGCGCGTATGAAGGTTTCCGCGATGGCGACCGTTTGCCGGCCACCTGGGAAATCATCACCGCACTGGCCTGGGCGCCCGAGCACGGTGCGCCGATCCGGGAAGGTGGCGAAGATGTGGCGCGGTTTCCGGCGAGTGCGATTCCGGTAAGGCGTAGGGTCGGGTGAACCGCTCGATTCGCAGATCATGTTTGACCAAAACCTCGGTGGATCATTTGATCCAGAGGCATCGCTTTCCAGGAACCCCTGCATTGATACGCCTGAAGACATCGTCCGTTCTTGTATTGTTGTCGCTGCTGCTGATGCCTTTTTGGGCGTACGCGCAGACATACGAAGGAAGCATTGCAAGTGGTGGCGGCATCGATGACATGCAGATCACAGTCCGCGTTTCTTCATCGCAGTCGATCTCCGCTTATTGCAACCAGCAGTGCGGAGACTGGTTTGCAGAAGACGACGATGCGGTGTCCCACATCAGGCGGCAGATGGTCGGCCGCAAAGTGCGTATGGTCGTCAAACGCGAACGCAACGATGGTCGTATCGCCGGCCCTTCCGATGACGAAGAATTTCTTTTCATCAAGAGCATGACGTTGATGCGTTGACTCAGCGGAAAATTCGGATTCACCTTCATCGAAGGTGCGGGCAGTGGCAGCATCTGAAGTGCGCAGGCTTGGTCATCGACCCGGCAATATCGACGTCATGATCGACGTGAAGTGAGCTGCGCTCCGCCGCCGGTCATGCAGACGCCACTTCAACTGACCTGCGCAATCCAATCCTCGAGATTGTAATAGTTCGTTACCCGCGAGATCTTCCCGTCGCGCAGCTCAAAGAATGCACCACCCGGCAGGACATAGCGCTGCCCTTTTGCGGCTGGCAATCCAGCATCGTCGGTGAGGTATTCGCCATGGACGACATACTCGGCGGCAGCGCGTGAGCCATCGGGCGACGCCATCACCACGATGTCGCGGAGCTGTTCGCGATAACTGCGTTCCATCCGCGCGAGGAACGCGGTGAATGCATCGCGACCGGTTTCGCGCGCGCCTTGATTGAGGTCGTGGGCCACGTCGTCCGCCAGCAATGCCAGCATCGCGTTCCAGTCGCCACGATTGAAGGCGGCGTAGTAATCGAGCACGAGTGCGGTGGCGTGATCGTGGGCGCGGGTGCCATCGATGATCATGGGGATACTCCGTTTATTGCGTCAGCCCTGCTGTTTGAACGCACTGCTCACGAACAGGTCGCGGTGGAAAAAGTAGATTTCGTTGATCAGGAAGCGCCAGCGCGTCGCGAAACTGCGGTAACGCGAAGTGGGGGTCGGCGAGCCGAGACAGGCAATCTCGACGTTCCCGCAGATCCGCAGCGCGCGTGACATGTGCAGCGGGTCGCTGACGATGATCGCCCGGCCGAGTTTGCGCGCACGCATCAGTGCGGCGGCCTGGCTCAGGTTCTCGACGGTGTTGCGTGAGGCCGTTTCGATCAGGATCGCGCTGTCGGGAACGCCGTTGCGTATTGCATACCGGCGTGCTACCTGGGATTCCGAAAAACGTGCGCCATTGCCGCCGAAACCGCCGGTGAAGATCAGCGTCGGTGCGCGATCTCGTTTGTACAGATCGATGCCGTGACGGATGCGTTCTTCGAAGACCGGCGACGGGCGTGCATCGTAGGCGGCGGCACCGAGGACGATGATCGCATCGGCACGGACATCATCTCCGGCGGCGTCGTCGCGGCCGCCGACATGAAGGATGTAGCCCGCCACACCGCAAAGCCACAGCAGCGCCAGCAGGGCCAGCCGCCGGAACCAGCGAGCGGTGCCACTGCGGCCACGTCGTCGATCCCGTCGTCGGCGAGGCGCGCGTTGGATCAGCGGCGGCGGCATGCGTCGGATCATGCTGTCGCCTGCCAAGGCAGGGTGTCCAGGTCGACGTTGCCGCCCGACAGCACGATCCCGATGCTGCGCCCCGCGAATTGTTCGCGATTGCAGAGCACGGCGGCGAAGGCGATCGCGCCCGAGGGTTCGACCATCAGCTTGAGTCGTTCCCACAGCAGGCGCATCGCCGTGACGACGGCAGCGTCATCGACAATCAGAATGTCATCGACATGGCGTTGCAGCAGCGCCAGCGTGCGCGGCGCCAGATGGCCACGCAGGCCGTCGCAGACCGTGTTCGCGGTCATGTCGGTGATGCAGCGG
>JBGSID010000217.1:0-1608 GCA_041751895.1 Lysobacteraceae bacterium
GACAGCAACGGCAACGCGCCGGCCGCTGTCGCGTCGGCCATGACCATGCAGTGCAACACCTGCACGAGCAGCTCGGCCACGCGCTCGACCGTGCTGCGTTCGAACAGCGCCGCAGCGTAGATGATCTGGCCGGACAGGCGATCGCCCACATCGGTGAGGTGCAGGGAAAGATCGAAGTGGGTATCGACCATGGCCTGTTCGACCGGAGCCAAGGTCAGACCAGGCAATGCCAGCGTGCCGCCGGTTGGCTCGTTGTGCCAGGTGAAGCTGACTTGCGCCAATGCGGCGTGGCTCAAGCTGCGCTCCGGCTGCACCGCCTCGACCACTTGTTCGAACGGCAGGTCCTGGTGGGCAAACGCCGAGAGCGTCGTCTCCTTCACTGCGGCGACGATCGCCGCCACCGTCGTGGAGGGCTCGACACGCACGCGCAACGCGAGCGTGTTGACGAAGAAGCCGATCAGGTCTTCCACTTCGCGCCGTTGCCGCCCGGCCACCGGCGTGCCGATGACCACATCGTCCTGGCCGGTGATGCGCGACAGCGCGATCGCCCAGCCGGCCATCAGCACCATGTAGAGCGTCGCGCCGTGCCGCTCGTCGAATGCGCGCAAATCGCGCGCGAGATCGGCCGGGCAGTCGAAGCGTACGAGATCGCCGCGATGACCCTGGATCGGCGGGCGAGAGCGGTCCAGCGGCAGGTCGATCAGATTTGGCGCGCCGGACAGATGTTCGCGCCAGAACGCCATATCGCGCTCGAGCCGTTCGCCCTGCATGCGCTCGCGCTGCCAGAGCGCGTAATCCGCGTATTGCACCGGCAGTGGCGGAAGCGGATCGGAATGCCCCATGCGGAAGGCCGGGTACAGCGCGCCCAATTCGCGCACCAGCACCGCCAGCGACCAGCCGTCGCTGATGACGTGATGCATCGTCACCAGCAGCACGTGATCATCACTGTCCAGGCGCAGCAGGCGGGCGCGGATCAACGGCCCATGGGCGAAATCGAAAGGTGCGCGTGCCTCATGCAGCGCGATCTCGTCAAACGCCGCTGATCGTGCGTCGCCGGGCAGCATCGACAGGTCCTGCTCGGGCAACACGAACGGCCGCTCCAGGAAATCAAGGTAGGGCACGCCGCCGTCATCGGGGAAAAAGCTGCGCAGAACTTCATGACGCTCCCAGATGCGCGAGAGGCTCGCCTTGAGCGCATCGACATCGAGCGCACCCGTCAGGCGCAGCGCCAGCGGCAGGTGGTACGAAAGACTGGCCTGCCGATCGAATCGCTCGACAAACCACAGACGCTGCTGTGCCAGTGACAGCGGCAGGCGCCGGTCGCGTGCCACCGGGACCAGCGCCGGCTCATCAGGCATTTCTGCTGCGGGCAAGGCCGCCGCCAGAGCCGCCAGGGTCGGCGTGCTGAACAACATCCTGAGCGGCATTTCCACGCCGCAGGCCTCGCGCAGGCGCGAGGCAAATTGCACCGCCAAGAGCGAGTGTCCACCGAGTTCGAAGAAGTGGTCGTGCCGGCCCACGCGCGGCACGTCGAGCAGTTCCTGCCACAGCCGCGCCAGCGTTTCTTCCACCTCGCCCTGCGGCGCTTCGTACTCCCGTTGCGCCACC
>JBGSID010000218.1:0-7261 GCA_041751895.1 Lysobacteraceae bacterium
GCGGCGAGTGGCTGCGACCAGCCCGCCTTTTCGGCGGCCAGCGACAGCACGGCGCGTTCGCGCGCATCTTCGGGCAACAGCGACAGGCGCAGCGCGACCGGATCCTGCCCGGTGGCGCTGGCGATTTCGTCGAGCATGGTCTGCATCACGTACGCGGTGTGGGTGTGCCCGACCGAGCGCCACCACAGCACCGGCACCGGCGAGGTGGGATGGGTGATGCGCAGATCGAAATCCGCGATGGCGTACGGGGTGTCGACCACGCCTTCGACGGAAGTCGGGTCGATGCCGTCCTTCATCATCATCGCTTCGAACGGTGTGCCGGCCATGATCGACTGGCCGACGATGTGATGCTGCCAGCCGCTGATGCTGCCGTCGTCAGCAAGGCCGACGCGGACGCGATGCACGTGCAGCGGCCGGTAGCGGCCGCCCATCATGTCGGCTTCGCGGCTCCACTGCAGTTTGATCGGTGCGCGGAAGTCGAGTGCTTTGGCGATTTCGGTGGCTTCGACGAACACGTCGCAATCGGCGACCGCGCGCCGGCCGAAGCCGCCGCCGGTCTTCATCACGTGCAGATCGACCTGCTCGGGCTTCACGCCCGCGATCTGCGCGCAGATGCCCTGCACCGCGTCGGGCATCTGCAGGCCGCCGTGGATATGGAGGCGCTCACCGTCCTTGTGCACGACGGCGTTCAGCGGCTCCATCGCCGCGTGCGCGAGGTACGGGAACCGGTAGGTCGCTTCGATCGTGCGCTTGGCCTTGCCCAGCTTGCCGGCGGCGTCTCCGCGCTGCAGCGCGACTTTGCCGTCCTGTTTCGCCAGCGCTTCGAATTCGCTGAACATCGCCTCGGAGGAGCGCGATTCCGCGCCGCTGTCGTCCCACGTGACCTGCAGGGCTTCGCGGCCCTTGAAGGCCGCCCAGGTGTTGTGCGCGACGACGGCGACGCCGCGGCTGATCTCCACCACGTCGACCACGCCCGGCACCTGCTTCGCCGCAGCGGCATCGAACGAGGTCACCTTGCCGCCGAAACGCGGACTGTGCAGCACCGTGGCGACCAGCATGCCGGGCAGCTGGAGGTCGATGGTGTAGGTCTGGGTGCCGTCGGATTTGGCCTGCGCATCGATGCGCGCGGGCGTGTCCTTGCCGATCAGCGTCCAGTCTTTCGCGTTTTTCATTGCGACATCGGCGGGCACCGGCAATGGCGCCGCTGCCGCGATCAGGCTGCCGTAGGCGGCGCGGCGATCGCTGCCGGCATGGATCACTTCGCCGTTCGCTGTCGACAGTTCGCCGATGGCGACCTTCCACTGGTTCGCGGCGGCTTGTTTCAGCAGTTCGCGCGCGACCGCGCCAGCCTTGCGGTAGCGCTCCCACGAGGACGGCGTGCTGCTGGAGCCGCCGGTGAGCTGGAACGCGCCACCCATGGCCAGGTTGCCGTACCACTTCGGGTTGCCGGCGCGGCCTTCGACGTGGACCTTGTCGAGCGCGACATCAAGTTCTTCCGCCACCAGCGTGGCGATACCGTGGTACGAATTCTGGCCCATGTCGAACTGGCTGGAGAACACTGTGACGATGCCGTCGGCGGCAATCGCGAGATAGGCCTCGAACGGCGAGCCCGGCGTGGGTTTGATGTCGGTCGTGCCGCTGGCAACGTCGTCGGACGATTGCATGCGGCAGCCGACCAGCAGCGCCGAGCCGATCAGGCCGGCGCCGAAAATGAATTGCCGGCGCGAGACGGTTGGCGCGATGGTGTCGAGAGGTGTCGCCTCGTGACGTACGTTGTCGATGAATGCAGAGAGTTTGCGGCCGTTGAACATGTCCGTTCTCCTTATGCCAGCGCCGCGGCGGCGACCTTGATCGCCTCGCGGATGCGCTGATAGGTGGCGCAGCGGCAGAGATTGCCGGCCATCGCGGTGTCGATATCGGCATCGGTCGGGCTGAGATTGCTTTCCAGCAGCGCGACCGCCGACATGATCTGTCCGCTCTGGCAGTAGCCGCACTGTGCGACCGCGCCCGACACCCACGCGTCCTGGACGGCCTTGGCGACCGGACCGGAGGCAGCGGCACCTTCGATGGTGGTGATCGCTTGGCTGACCAGGGCGCTGGCCGGCGTGACGCAACTGCGGATCGGCTGGCCGGCGACGTGAACGGTGCAGGCGCCGCACTGGGCCATGCCGCAGCCGTATTTGGTGCCGGTCAGCCCGGCAATGTCGCGCAGCACCCACAGCAGCGGCATGTCGTCGGGGGCATCCACCGGCACCTGTTTGCCATTGATGGTCAATTCGAAAGCCATGAGGCGCTCCTGAGGGGTCGAAAGAGGTCGCGGACCATGCGGTTGCGACGGCCAAGGGATGGAGATCGGCGGCGACCGCGACACCTTAGCCCTATCCGCGCACCCGTTCCACCGCATGGACAGGACAGTGTCTGTTTGATATCAGACGCCGGGAAACAAAAAAGGGCGCGACCGAAGTCGCGCCCTTGGGTTCGGGAGCCGGAGCCGCCGATTACTTGGTGACTTCGAAGTCCTTGCTCTGCACGACCGCGCCGTCCAGCGACACTTCGACCTTGTACTTGCCCACCGGGAAACCGCTCGGTTTGGCGATGTGGAATTCGTTGGTGCCGTTGCCGGTGAAGCTGATGGCCTTCGACTCTTCGTTCACGGTCATGGTTTCGGTCTCGTGCGCGTAGGTCCACTTCACGCCGAGATTGCCGGCCACCGACGCGGCCGGGTCACTGGTCGTGGTGCTGATCGAGGCGTAGATCGTGTCCTTCGGCTTGAAGCTCATGGCCGGGGTGGCGATCTTGAGGTCCGGGCCGACGGAGGTGCCGAGGTCGACGGTTGCGACCGAGACGGTCGGTGCGGGTGCCGGTGCGGGCGTCGGCGCAATTTCTACAGGTGTGGGAGCAGGCGCCGGCGCCGCCTCTTCTTTCTTCTTGCAGCCGATGAGGGCGACGCTGCCGATCAGGGCAACGAGCAGGGCTTGCGACAATTGTTTGCGATTCATGGGTCAGTCCTCAGTACGAATATCGTGTAGGTGTTCCGTTCGAAACCTGCGTGTATCGACGCAGGGTCAGCCCATCGTGTTCAGCCCATCGTGGGGTCGTCGAGATCCCCGTCGCCGTCGATGTCGATTGCCGGCAGCGAGATCACCTGGCCGGGAAAGATCTTGTCGGGATTCTCGATCGTGCCGGTATTGGCTTCGAAAATCTTGTGCCAGTATTTGGCCTTGCCATAGAAACGTTTGGAGATGGACGACAGCGTGTCGCCTTTCTCGATGGTATAGGTCTGTTGGCCGGTACCGCCGCCGCCACCTTCGCCACCGATGACTTCCTCGGTGGTCGTGAAGCCGGATTGCACATCGGAGAAATCGGGTTTGTCGGGCATGGTCATGTTCGGGGTACTCCTGCGCAATTGGAGCGGAAACGATGACACGCACCTTGTTAAGAATCCATATCGATCCGCTGTTTTTTGATCAGCGGTTATTGCCGTGCATCGCGCATTGCCGATGGTGGCAGGACGCCTGGTGTCGCCCGCCATGGATTGATGTCCAACCCGCCGCGCCGGGTGTAGCGTGCCTCCACCGACAGCGTTTCGGGACGGCAGCGTGCCATCACATCGACGAAGATCCGTTCCACGCACTGCTCGTGGAACTCGGCATGGTCGCGGAATGACACCAGATATCTCAATAGGCCAATGCGATCAATATTCGGGCCGCGATAGGCGATATGAACACTGGCCCAGTCCGGTTGCCCGGTCACCGGGCAGTTCGATTTCAGCAGCTCCGAACGCAGGGTTTCATCGACGATGGCATCACCGGCGAGTGCCAGATACGCGGCGTTGGGCGGACCGTAGTCGTTGATGTCGAGATCGAGTGTATCGATCAGCACCGCATCGTCACTCGCGGCGAACGGTGGCAGTCCGAACGCGACGCGCACCGGCGCTTCCGCGACACGTGACAGATCCGCCATCAAGGTGGAGAGCACTGCGGCAGCGTGTTCGAAGCGCGCCGCGTTCAGTGAATTGAGATAGAGCTTCAGCGATTTCGATTCGATCAGGCATTGCGAATCTGCCGGCACTTCAATGGTGGCGGTCGCCACCACCGGCTTGCCGCGCGCGTCCAGCCAGCTCAGCTCGTAGGCGTGCCAGCGGTCGTGGCCGATGAAAGGCAGTGCACGCGCATCGACACCGATTTCGTTGCGGCCGTGCGTGCGCGCGATCGGAAACAGCAGGCCGGAGTCGTAGTGCGACGGGTAGGCGACCTCGCGGCCGAGGGGGATGTCATGAGTCATGGCGTGTCTGGTATGAGGTCAAAAAGTGCGGGCGCAGAGCGGGTCACGGACTATTTCCTGCGCGACGCTCTCGGAAACGGGTCGGTGTACAGCGATGCGTTGCTGCCGCAGGCGGACCGGCATGCTGGCGCATCCGCCTGCGCTTCGGGCATATCGAGTGTCAGGGTTTTCTTGTCGACCTTGAATCTGATCGGGCAGATATCTGCGCCCTCGCCAACGGCAACGAGAAACAGGCCATCAGTCTGCTTTTGCATCGAGACCACCCCTTCCAGCCCACAGCCGCCTTGGGTGGTCGCGAACGTATTGGTGTCCAGCGTGTACGCGTAGCTGCCGGCAACGCTGCCGGGCTTCAATATGAGCTGGTTCCATGCGACGCAAGGTTTGTACTCGCCGTCCTCGGTTCTTTCGTAGCATTCGCCGCGAACGCGGTAAGTCCCGTCGACCGCCGGAAGTGTCTCTCCCGCAAATGCCCCCAGCGAGATGAAGCAGCCCGTCAGCACACAAAGATGTGAAATTTTCATGTTGGCATCCAGATCACTGTGCGCCATGCAGATAATCCAGCGTCACCTGCAGCATCGACCGCAGCCCGAGATCGAGTGCGGATTCGTCGAGGAAGAACTCCGGCGAGTGGTTCGACGCCGCCTTGCCCGCATCCTGGCCTTTCGGCGTCGCGCCGACGAAGAAGAAGAAACCGGGGACTTCGCGGGCGTAGAACGAGAAATCCTCCGCGCCCATAGTCAGGTCCAGCGGCACGACATTCGCCTTGCCTGCCGCACGTTCGAGGCTGGGGACCATGCGTGCGGTCAGCGCCGGATCGTTCACCGTCACTGGGTTGCCCTTGGTATCCGGCACCTGCGCGATGGCGGTCGCGCCGTTGGCGGCGGCGACGTGTTCAGCGACGTTCTTGAGATCGGCGAACACCGCTTGGCGCATGCCTTCGTCGAAGGTGCGGATGGTGCCGATCAGTTCGACCTGGTCGGGAATGATGTTGTAGCGGATGCCACCCTTGATCGCGCCGAAGCTGACGACCACTGGCTGCTTGGAGATGTTCTGGCGACGGCTGACGATGCTCTGTGCGCTGGTCACGACTTCGGCGGCGGCGACGATCGGGTCGATCCCGCCCCACGGCCGCGAGCCATGCGTCTGCCGGCCCTTGATGATGATGTTGAAGCGGTCGGACGCCGCCATCGCCGGGCCGCTGCGGTAGCCGACCTGACCGGCGTTGAGCGTGCTGAACACGTGCAGGCCGAATACCGCCTCCGGTTTGAAGTCGCGGAAGATGCCTTCCTTCAACATCTCCTCGGCGCCACCTTCCTCACCGTCCGGCGGGCCTTCTTCGGCGGGCTGGAAGATGAAGAGCACTTCGCCCGGCAGGTCGGACTTCATCGCGGTCATCGCCTCGGCCACACCCATCAGGATCGAGGTGTGGGCGTCGTGTCCACAGGCGTGCATCACGCCGACGGTTTCGCCACGGAAGGTCGAGGTGGCTTTCGAGGCGAATGGCAGCGCGTTGCGCTCGGTCACCGGCAGCGCGTCCATGTCAGCGCGGATCGCGATGCGTGGTCCGGGCTTGCCGCCCTTGAGCACGGCGACCACGCCTGTGGTGGCGATTTCCGTTTTCACTTCCAGACCCAGCGCGCGGAGATGATCGGCGACCAGTTTTGCGGTCCGCGTTTCGCGGTTGCCGAGCTCCGGGTTCTGGTGGATATCGCGGCGCCAGGCGACAACCGTCGACTTCAGGCGGTCCGCAGCGTCGGCCACTTCCGGGCGCTGGGTGTCGTCGGCGGCATGTGCGAGCGGTGCGCCCAACGCGCAAACGAGGGACAGAGTGAGCAGGCTGAGGCGCATGGTGGGTCTCCGGAGGTTTGCCTGATGCTAACCCAAGCGCTGTGCATCACACGCTTGCGTCCCAGGCATCACGGCAGGGGGCGTCACGACAGGCTGCGGCGCTATTTCTGGAAAGCTGTCGCGACTTCCGTCGCTCCTACGGGCAGGGGTCCGGAGACGGACTCGCCAAACAACCTGCCCGCATGCCACCCTGCCGCGTCTTCTTTCCCGCGACCGGTCCGCATGTCCATTCCTGAATCCGCACGCCCGCTCGAAGGCGATGCCGCACTGATCCGCGCGGTCGGTACGATTGCGTTGACCGCTGCGGTCATCAACGTGATTGTCGGCGGCGGCATCTTCCGGATGCCTTCGGCCCTGGCGACGCAGATGGGCAGCGCCGCGCCATTGGCGCTGTTGGCCGGCGCAATGGCGATCGTCCCGGTGGCCTTGTGTTTCGCCGCCATCGGCAGCCGCACCCAGGCGACCGGTGGGCCGTATACCTATCTGACGGCGGTGTTCGGGCCATTCGCCGGCTTTCTCGCCGGTGCGCTGATGTGGATCAGCAATATCACCTCCAGCGCCGGCGTCGCCGCCGCGCTGTCGGTGCAGGTCGCAACACTGGTACCGGCGTTCGAGGACAAGGTCGCCCGTGCCGGGCTGCTGACGGCGGTCTATCTGCTGCTGTTCGCGCTGAATGCGTTCGGAGTGAAACTCGGCGCGCGTGCGATCGCGGTGCTGGCGACGCTCAAACTGTTGCCGCTGTTCCTGCTGGCCGGTATCGGCATGTTCTTTGTCGACTGGAGCCAAGTGAGTTTCACGTTCGGCGATGTGCCGTCGGTGTCCGCCTTGGGGGCATCGATGGTGCTGGTGATGTTCGCCTATTCCGGCATGGAAACCGCGCTGGTGCCCTCGGGTGAGCTGCGCGACCCCGCACGTAACGTGCCGCGCGCGACCATCGCCGCGATCCTGCTGGTGGTGCTGTTGTATCTCGGTCTGCAGATCGTCGGTCAGGGCCTGCTCGGCCCGGCATTGGCGAAGAGTGGCGTGCCGATCGCCGATACCGCCGCCGCGCTGTGGGCGCCCGGACGGACGCTGCTGCTGATCACCGCCTGCATTTCGATGACCGGCTTCATGCTCGGCAATCTGTTCG
>JBGSID010000219.1:0-5087 GCA_041751895.1 Lysobacteraceae bacterium
TGGCGAACGGGTCGTGTTCGCCGCAATCCCAGAGCATCCGTGCGATGTCTTCCAGGTCGGCGCCGTCGCGGAGCGCGCCGATCGCGGAGCGCCCGCGATAGTAGGGGCCGTCAGGGCGGATCAGCGAGATTTGGGTCTCCAGCACCGGCAGGCCACGATCCAGGCTCTGTGCCGCCCCGCTGGCTGCGCCGCGACCTGCGCGCTTGCGCTGTGCCAGCCGCTCGACCTCCTGACGCAGGTACAGGCGGCTGCGATGGTCCGTTCCGGGGCGCGACTCCAGCAGGCCACGGCTCACGTAGGCGTAGAGCGTGGCCTGACTGATCCCTAGCAGGCGGCAGGTGTCACGGGCGGTCAGCAGGTCTGTGCTCATGGGGATGGCGGCATCGTGGCGACTGGGTGGGAATGCATTGATTGGTTGAATCAAGATTGATCAACCATCGCGATGGTGACAGATTGAGCGCCCGAAAGACGCCGCTGCACGCGTCTCCGTCGCCTGATCGATCCATCGCATCGGGCATTACACAGATCAGGAGTCATCCGTCATGAGTACCGCATCCACAGGCGCACCACGCTCTCCAGGCGCGATGTTCCGCGCCGCCCTCGCCGAAGAATCCCCGTTGCAGGTGATCGGCGCGATCAACGCCAACCACGCCCTGCTCGCGAAGCGCGCCGGTTACAAAGCCATCTATCTCTCGGGCGGCGGCGTCGCTGCCGGCTCGTTGGGGTTGCCGGACCTCGGCATCAACACGCTTGAAGACGTGCTGATCGACACCCGCCGCATCACCGATGTCTGCGACCTGCCGCTGATGGTAGATATTGATACCGGTTTCGGCCCCAGCGCGTTCAACATCGAACGCACGATCAAGTCGCTGATCAAGGCCGGCGCTGCGGCCTGCCACATCGAGGACCAGGTCGGTGCCAAGCGCTGCGGCCATCGTCCGGGCAAGGAAATCGTGTCGCAGGGTGAAATGGTCGACCGCGTGAAAGCGGCGGCGGACGCGAAGACCGATCCGGACTTCTTCCTGATCGCGCGCACCGATGCGATCCAGGTCGACGGCGTGGACGCCGCGATCGAGCGCGCCATCGCCTGCGTCGAAGCGGGCGCCGACGGCATCTTCGCCGAGGCCGCCTACGACCTGCCGACCTACCGTCGTTTCGTCGACGCAGTGAAAGTGCCGGTGTTGGCCAACATCACCGAATTCGGCAAGACCCCGCTGTTCACTCGCGATGAACTGGCCTCGGCCGGCGTCGCCATCCAACTGTTTCCGCTGTCGGCGTTCCGGGCCATGAACAAGGCTGCGGAGAACGTCTACGAAAGCATCCGCCGCGACGGGCACCAGAAGGCTGTGGTCGATATCATGCAGACCCGCGAGGAGCTTTACGACCGCATCGGTTACCACGCCTTCGAACAGAAACTCGACGCGCTGTTCGCGCAGAAAAAGTAACGAGGAATCCACGATGAACGAGAATGTCCCCCAGACGCTGCCGAAACCCAAGAAATCCGTCGCATTGAGCGGCACCCCGGCCGGCAACACCGCGTTGTGCACGGTCGGCCGCAGCGGCAACGATCTGCATTACCGAGGTTATGACATCCACGATCTCGCGACGCAATCGACGTTCGAGGAAGTCGCGCATCTGCTGGTCCACGGCGTGCTGCCGACCGAGTCGCAGCTCAAGGCGTACCGCACCAAGCTCAAGCGCCTGCGCGGTCTGCCTGCCATCGTCCAGGAAGCCCTGGAGCTGGTGCCTGCGAATGCGCACCCGATGGACGTGATGCGGACGGGTTGCTCGGTGCTGGGCACTGTGTTGCCGGAACGCGATGGTCATCCGGCCAGCGAAGCGCGCGATATCGCCGATCGCCTGATCGCCAGCTTCGGTTCGATGCTGCTGTACTGGTGGCATTTCACCCGCAACGGCAACCGCATCGATGTCGAGACCGACGACGACACCGTGGCCGCGCACTTCCTGACCTTGCTGCACAACGAAATTCCCAGCGAGCTGCATGTCGATGCGCTGGACAAGTCGCTGATCCTGTATGCCGAGCATGAGTTCAACGCCAGCACCTTCGCCGCGCGCGTGATCGCCGGTACCGGTAGCGACATGCACAGTTGCATCACCGGTGCGATCGGCGCGCTGCGCGGACCGAAGCATGGCGGTGCGAACGAAGTGGCGATGGACATCATTTCTCGCTACGGCACCGCCGATGAAGCCGAGGCGGACATCCGCGCACGGATGGAGCGCAAGGAAATCATCATCGGCTTCGGTCACCCGGTGTACACCATCGGCGATCCGCGCAATCCGATCATCAAGGAACTCTCGCGCAAGCTCTGCGCCGATGGCGGGAACCAAACGCTGTTCGACGTGTCCGAACGCATCGAAAACCTGATGATGGACACCAAGAAGATGTTCCCGAATCTCGACTGGTACAGCGCATCGAGCTATCACATGATGGGCATCCCGACGCCGATGTTCACGCCGCTGTTCGTCATCGCCCGTACCACCGGCTGGAGCGCGCACGTGATCGAACAACGCGAAGACGGCAAGATCATCCGTCCGAGCGCGAATTACATCGGCCCGGACGATCGCGCCTATGTGCCGATCGACAAGCGTTGATCGGCTGACCGGGACTCTGGCAGCATCCACGCATGGACATGACCTGGCTGATTCCTGCCGAACAGTGGTTCGAGCACATTTTGGTCGCGCTGGGATCGTTCCTCATCACCGGGTTGGTGGTGGTGATCCATTACGAAGGGCTGCACGCGCTTGCGCGCCGATATACGGCGCGCAAGGCAACCCGCGACCGTCGCGTCATCCTGCGCATCATCTTCGCTTTGCTGGCGCTGCATATTGTTGAAATCTGGTGTTACGGCATCGGCTATTGGGTGATGCTGCAGGTGCCGGACACCGGTTATGTCCATGGCGAGCACGGCATGGACACCGTGTTCGATGCGATCTATCTCTCTGCCACCACGTACACCACGCTCGGCTTCGGCGACCTTGCGCCGGTGGGCGCGATCCGTCTGATGTCGGGATTGGAGTCGCTGACCGGATTGCTGTTGATCACTTGGTCAGCATCGTTCACGTATCTGGAAATGTCGCGCTACTGGCGCGATGACAGCGAACGCTGAGTGCTTCAACGTCGGTCATGGCAGGATTCGCGTCAATGAACGAAATCTACGTCAGTACCGATATCGAAACCGATGGCCCGATTCCGGGGCTGTATTCGATGCTGAGCATCGGCTCCGCTGCCTACACTGCCGACAAACAGTTGATCGCCACGTTTTCGGCGAATCTGCACACGCTCGAAGGCGCAAGCACGCATCCGGACACGGCGGCATGGTGGGCGACTCAGCCCGACGCCTGGTCGGCATGCCGGAAAGATCTGGAAATGCCGGAAACAGTGATGCTTCGTTATGTCGCATGGTTACGAGCGCTGCCGGGCAAGCCGGTCTTCGTCGCGTATCCGGCCGGTTTCGATTTCACGTTCGTGTACTGGTATCTGATCCGGTTCGCTGGCGAGAGCCCATTCAGTCATTCCGCGTTGGATATCAAAACGCTGGCGATGGCGGTGTTGAAAAGCGATTATCGCGATGCGGTGAAGCGGCGTATGCCGAAGCGCTGGTTCGACCCGATGCCGCACACACATATCGCACTCGACGATGCGATCGAGCAGGGCGCGATGTTCTGCAATCTGCTGCGCGAAAGCCGTCGCGAATAGAAGAGGTTTCTCATTCGAAGCGATGCTCACGGCTTTCGGCCGCTGATGGTTCTGCGGTCGTTTGCAGCGCCGCTTCCGGCGGGCCTGCAGCGATCAGTCGGGTGACGTCAAGCAATGCCGCCAGGAGTTGCGACCCCCCCGGGGCCGCCAGATAGCGCGGCTGCCAGTCTGGCGCGAATTTCTGTTTGAAACGACGCAGGCCGACGAAGCCGTAAAAGTGCTCGCCATGTTTTGCGATCAGATTGGCAAAACGATTCCAGCGGCCGGCCAGACGCCCCGTCGCCAATCCTGTCAGCGGCGCCATACCGAGATTGAATCGCGTATAGCCTTGCTCGCGTGCCCAACGCATCAGCGACACGAACAGGAAGTCCATGGTGCCTTTGGGCGCATCGCTGGCGTAACGCATGAGGTCGATCGACAGCTCGCCACCTGCAGGTGCGCGCAACAGATTGGCGAATGCGACCACGCCGGCATCGGTTTCGATCAGCGCCATCGGGAAACGCTGCAGATAAGACGGTTCGAAATACCCGACCGAAAATGATTTTTCCGCGCTCGATTTCGATGCCAGCCAATCATCCGAAATCGCACGCAACGTGGGGATCAGTGTTGCGATTTCACCCGGCGCAGCGATACGGAATCGCAGGCCGCTGCGTTCGCCTCGTTTGAGTGCTTGCCGCAATTCGGCGCGCGCGGATCCTTCCAGACTGAAATCGGTGAGCGGCACGATGGCTTCTTCGCCGATCTTTACAAGGGTCAAGCCGACGTCTAGATAATCCTGCCAGTGTGCCGTTCCGATCTGATAGAACACCGGGCGCAATCCAAGTCGATCGGCTTCTTCGCGCAACTGCCAGATGAGCTTTTTTCGGGATTCCGGAGAGCCGACCGGATCACCGAGCGCAATCAGTGACCCGCCATAACGCTGCACCATCGCGAAACTCTTGTGATCTGGATCGAAACGCAGTGCCTTGTCGCCGAGCAGGGCGAGGTCAGCTTTGGTGTCGGTGGCCTGCGCGAGCAGCGGGCCGAGTGCATCGAGTTCAGCGATGTCGGGTGTCGGCAGATTTCGACGTGCGCTGTGCAACAGCCGCGCCAGACCGAACGCCAACGTCACCAGGCAGACAAGCAGCATTGCGCGCAGCGCGCGCGGCGCATCGGCGGACAGTGCGAACTGCCACCAGAGTTCACTGCGGTATTCGACATGACGGTGTGCGAACAACAGCAGCCAGACCAGCGCGATCATCGCCAGCCCCAGATTGCGCAGCCACGGCCACGACCAGGCGTCGTCGAGGAGTGCGCCGATCCGGTAGAACTCGTGGCGCGCGGCCCACAGCGCCGCTGCTAGCGCCAGCAACAACAACGACAGCACCGG
>JBGSID010000220.1:0-1906 GCA_041751895.1 Lysobacteraceae bacterium
CCGCGCAGGTCGAGACCATGGCGGTCGGTCAGGTCGCGGACCAGGCCCGCGCCGTCGGTGTTGTCACCGAGCCAGCCGTTGCCGTGCTTGATCAGCGTATTGACCGCGCCGGCGCGTTTGGCGCGGGCACTGAGCAACGCGCACAGCTCGGCCGCGCGCTGTTTGTGCGGCAGAGTGACGTTGCCGCCTTCGCCGTCGCTGCCCGCGAATGACGACAGCGTGTCGGCCAGATCGCCGGGCGCGCATTCGATCGCGGTGTAGTCCATATGGATGCCGGTCTGCTTCGCGAAGGCCTGATGGATCTTCGGCGAGAGCGAATGCAGGACCGGGTGTCCGAAGACGGCAAATCGTTTCATGGCATCAGTGACCGTGTGTAGACGTGCTGGGTTTTGTGGTGCGCGTAGCCGAGTTGCAGATAGAACGGATGCGAGGCTTCGCGCGACAGGCTGGAGCGTACGACCAGATCCGCGACGCCGCGCCGCGCCGACCAGGCTTCCGTGGCCGCCACCAGCGCAACGCCTCCGCCCTGCCGGCGAAGTGCGGCATCGACCACCAATGCGATCAGTTCGACACGTTCGCCGAACTGCAGCATGGAGCGATGCTCGGCTGCACTGAAACCGACGATGTCATTGCTCATTTCGAGCACGAAGAACGCATGCGTCGGGCGTTCCACCAAGCGGGTGAAGCGCTGTGCGATCGTTGCTGGATCGAGGTCCGGATCGAGTTGCAGGGACAGGCGCGCGATTGACGCGGCATCTTCGGGGCGTGCGCGACGAACGGAAAAGGATGAGATCATGGGTGTGTTCAGTGTGCTTCCCGCAGCCAGCGCGCCGCGTCCAATGCGAAATAGGTGAGTACGCCGTCGGCACCGGCGCGTTTGAATGCGACCAGTGCTTCCAGTGCGCAGGCGCGTTCGTCGAGCCAACCGTTCTGTGCAGCGGCCTTCAGCATCGCGTACTCGCCGCTGACCTGGTACACGAACGTCGGTGCGCCGAATTCGTCCTTCACCCGGCGCACGATATCCAGATACGGCATGCCCGGTTTGACCATGATCATGTCCGCGCCTTCGTCGAGATCCTGCGCGACTTCGCGCAGCGCTTCGTCGGAGTTCGCCGGGTCCATCTGATAGCTGTATTTGTTGCCCTTGCCGAGCGCGCCGGCCGAGCCCACCGCATCGCGGAACGGGCCATAGAAGCTGCTGGCGTATTTCGCGGCATAGGACAGGATGCGGGTGTGGATGTGGCCGCCGACTTCCAGCGCCTCGCGGATCGCGCCGATGCGGCCGTCCATCATGTCGCTGGGTGCGACCACGTCGGCACCAGCGCGCGCATGCGACAGCGCCTGCTGCACCAACGCTTCGACGGTTTCGTCGTTGATGACATAGCCGCTGTCATCGATCAGGCCGTCCTGACCGTGCGAGGTATAGGGGTCGAGCGCGACATCGGTGATCACGCCCAGATCCGGAAAACGTGCCTTCAGCGCACGCACCGCGCGCTGCATCAGGCCTTCGTCGTCCCACGCGGCAACGCCATCGAGCGATTTGGCCTCCGGCGCGGTCACTGCGAACAGCGCGAGCGCCGGCACCCCGAGTTCGCTGGCCTCTTCGGCAACCTTCAGCAGTTCGTCGATCGACAGGCGTTCGATGCCGGGCATTGAAGCGATCGGCGTGCGGCCGTCGAGCTCGTGGACGAACACCGGATAGATGAGGTCGTTGGCGGTGAGGACGTGTTCGCGCATCAATCG
This sequence comes from Lysobacteraceae bacterium, assembly GCA_041751895.1. Taxonomy (GTDB): domain Bacteria; phylum Pseudomonadota; class Gammaproteobacteria; order Xanthomonadales; family Xanthomonadaceae; genus Lysobacter_I. The sequence continues at coordinate 1,744 of JBGSID010000220.1, forward strand.
ACGCGAGAACTCGCTGCGTCGCATGCGGCGGAGGCGGGTATAGGGAAAGGTCATGGCGGAATGATACGCCCGGGATTCGGGATGTGCTTCGGTGGGAGCGGCGGAAGCCGCGATGAAGACAGCCGGCACCCTCAGCGTATCGGCATCCATCGCGGCTTCCGCC
>JBGSID010000221.1:0-1815 GCA_041751895.1 Lysobacteraceae bacterium
CTGCCATCGCGGCACGCCGCCCAACGACTGCGGACACGCCATGACCACACCGACCACCACGACCTTTCAGCTCAACGGCCAGGCCTTGAGCGTGACCGCCAGCCCCGAAACGCCCTTGCTGTGGGTCATCCGCGATATCGCGCACCTGACCGGCACCAAATTCGGCTGCGGCATCGGCCTGTGCGGCGCCTGCACCGTGCACCTGGGCCGTCGTGCGATACGGTCGTGCATCACCCCGATCAGCGACGTGGCCGGGGCGCAGGTCACCACCATCGAAGGCTTGTCCGCCGACGGCCAGCACCCGCTGCAGAAGGCCTGGGTGCAGACGCAGGCGCCGCAGTGCGGTTACTGCCAGTCGGGCCAGATCATGCAGGCTGCGGCCTTGATCCGACGTTTTCCGAATCCCACCGACGACGACATCGACGCGATCATGCACGGCAACCTGTGCCGCTGCATGGCCTATGTGCGCATCCGCCAGGCGATCAAGATCGCTGCAGCTGAAGTGCAATCGGCTAAAGAGCACGCGGGTGACGTGCAAGAGGCGGCGAATCATGCATGACGCCAGCCGCGACAAACCCGCGTTCACGCGGCGAGGATTCCTGATCAGCGCGACCAGCGCCGGGTTTGCGATGGCCTTCATGCGGCCGGAGTTCGTGCTGGCGGCCGATCCTTCTGCAACAGACGCAGGGACGCCCATCGAGCCAACGCCCTTCGAACCGACGATCTGGTACGACATCGACCGCGAAGGCATCGTCACCGTCAACATCATCCGTGCCGAGATGGGTCAGCACGTGGGCACGGCCCTGGCGCGCATCGTGGCCGACGAGTTGGAAGCCGACTGGGATTCGGTGCGGCTGCACTACGTCGACACCGATCCCAAGTGGGGCACGATGGTCACCGGCGGCAGTTGGTCGGTGTGGCAGAGCTTCCCCTACCTGAGCCAAGCCGGCGCAGCCGGGCGCCTGGCCTTGATCGAGGAAGGCGCGAAGTTGCTGGGTGTCGGCAAGGCCGGATGCACGGCACGCAACGGCGCCGTCAGCGGCGCCGGCAAATCGATCCGCTATGCCGATATCGTCCGCCGTGGCGACCTCACGCGCAGCTACACCGCCGACGAACTCAAGGCCCTGCCGATCACAACGGCCGCCGAGCGCCGCTTGATCGGCATGCCCACGTCCGCGATCGACATCCCCGGCAAGACGACCGGCGCGGCGCGCTACGGCCTGGACGGCGAGGTGCCGGGCATGGTCTACGCCCGACCCAAGCTGCCGCCGACGCGCAACGGTTGCAAGGTGACCGCCATCGACGACAGCGCGGCGCGCAGCATCCCCGGCTACCTGAAGAGCCTGACACTCGACGACCCCTCAGGCACTGTGCCGGGTTGGGTGGTGGTCTGCGCCGACTCCTTCGTCGCCGCCAACCGCGCGGCAGATCTGGTGAAAGTCACATGGACGAGTCCCCCTGCGGCCACCGTGTCGGAAGCCGACATCCTGGCGCATGGGCGCAAGCTGATCGGCAACGTCGCTGGCGGCTCCCTGGTGGTCGAGGACGCGGGTGTCGATGCCGCGTTCACCGCTGCGAAATCCACGCTGGAGCGCGACTACACCACGGCCACCGTGCTGCACTTCCAGCTCGAACCGCTGAATGCGCTGGCCTTCGAGCAGGACGGCCGCTGGGAGATCCACACCGGCAACCAGTGGCAGTCGCTGATCCTGCCGACGCTGGCGAAGGCGCTGGGCGTGACCGAGGCGCAGGTGATCATGCGCACCTATCTCATCGGCGGCGGCTTCGGCCGGCGCCTCAACGGCGACTACGCGG
>JBGSID010000222.1:0-2314 GCA_041751895.1 Lysobacteraceae bacterium
GCGCAGCGGTGCGCGCGTCGCCTGTGTCGACCTGTTGCCCGAGCGCGCCGACGCGGCATGCGCTTCGCTGCCCGGCTCCGGTCATCTCGCGCACACTGCAGATGTCGGCGACGACCCTTCGATGCAGGCGTTGTACGACCGCATTCAACTCGAGTGGAACGGTGTCGATGTCTTGATCAACAACGCCGGCATCGCATCCGGCGGACCGATGGTCGACACCACCATGGACGAATGGCGCCGCGTGCTGGAGATCGATCTGTTGGGCGTGGTGCGCGGTTGTCGCTTGTTCCTGCCGGACATGCTGAAGACAGGCACCGGGCAGATCATCAATACCGCCAGTTTCGCCGGTCTGGCTGGTGCTCCGGGAATCATGAGTTACGGCGTGGCGAAAGCGGGCGTGATTGCGCTGTCGGAACAGTTGCGGGCCGAAGTGCATGGCAACGGCATCCGTGTCGGCGTCATCTGCCCGGCGTTCTTCCGCACCAATCTGATGGACACCGCGATCGCCGCCGAACGGCTCAAGGCGCAAGTGCAGAAATGGATGGACACCTCTCCGGATACGCTCGACAGCGTCGCCGACAAGGTGTTTTCCGATGCGGAACGTGGCCGCTTCCTGATCATCCCGACGAAACGCGAGCCGATGCGCTGGCGGATCAAACGCTGGGCACCCCGGCTGTATTTCAGGATGATCCTGAAACTCGCGTCACGCCGCATGGGCGCGCCGAAGCGGTCGTGAAGCCGGACCTCAGCGCTTGTCGCGCACGCTCATCACCACGCCCAGACCCGCGAGCAACGACACCGCCGCAGTGCCGCCATAACTCAGCAGCGGCATCGGAACACCGACCACCGGCAGCAGGCCGGAGATCATGCTGCCGTTGACGATGACGTACACCGAGAATGCCAACCCCAGCGCACCGGCGAGCAGTCGCGAATAGGTGTCGCGGGCTTCGCTGGCGATCCACAGACAGCGGCCGACGACGAACAGATAGAGCGCCAGGGTGATACTCACGCCGAGCCAGCCGAACTCTTCCGACAAGACCGCGAAGATGAAGTCGGTGGTGTGCTCGGGCAGATAGTCGAGATGCGACTGCGTGCCCTGCCCCCATCCCTGCCCAGTCCAGTTGCCGGAGCCGATCGCGATCTTCGACTGGATGATGTTCCAGCCGGTGCCGAGCGGGTCGGATTCCGGATTGAGGAAGGTACGGATCCGGTCTTTCTGATAAGGCCGCAGCAGCCAGAACCAGGCGACCGGCGCAGCACCGGAAACACTGGCGGCCGCGGCGAGGAACCAGCGCCACGGCAGGCCGGCGAGGAACACGGCGAAAGCACCGCTGGTGGCCACCAGCATCGCGGTGCCGAAATCGGGCTGCAACAGGATCAGGCCGGTGGGTATCGTGATGATCATGCCGGCCACGATCACGGTCATAAACCGTGGCGGCAACCGTTCGCGATGCAGGTACCACGCGACCATCATCGGCAGACTCAATTTGAGCAGCTCGGCCGGCTGGAAATAGAACACGCCGAGGTTGATCCAATGATTGCCGTGTTTGCCCTGACCGATGAACAGCACCACGACCAGCGGCAGCAGTGAGCCAGCGAACACCAGCGGCGTGACGCTGCGCAACTGCATGGTCGGCACCCGCGACAACAGCCACATCACCGCCAGCCCCAGACCGTAGCGCGTGCCCTGCGCCATCACCAGCCGGGGGTTTTCGTTGCCGGCGCTGTAAAGCACCGCGAGGCCGATGCCCATCAGCGCGACCAAGGCCATCAACAGCGGCCAGTCGAGGGTGCGGGTGAAGCGCAGGAACAGACCCAGCAGCCAGCGGATGAAAGAGGTCATTGTGCTGACGCCCCACTGACCACATCGGCAAAAGGATTGACCCGCTTGGCGGCCTCCGTGCCGGGCTCCGGCTCCGGCATCTTGCCGAGCAGCCAGGCATCGAAGATCTTGCGGGCGATCGGTGCGGCGGTGCTCGCGCCGTAGCCGCCACCTTCCACCACTACCGCGAGCGCGATGGTGGGGTTTTCGGCGGGCGCATAACCGACGAACAGTGCGCGATGCCGCAGGTGCATCGGCAGATTGCGCGGATTCACGCTCACATTGCCGCGACGACTGACCACCTGCGCCGTGCCGGTCTTGCCGGCGATGTGGTAGGTCAGCCCCCCGCTGATGACACGCGCGGTACCACCGGGACCATGCACGGTGCGGATCATGCCTTCGCGGACGACCTGCAGGTTCGAGGGGCTGGAGCTGATCGCACGCGGCGCCGGCTGCGCCACCATCGTCCACGGCTTGTCGAAGTCGTCGCGG
>JBGSID010000223.1:0-17076 GCA_041751895.1 Lysobacteraceae bacterium
CGCGAGCTGATCAAACTGCCCGGCATCGGCCCGGCCCGCGCCTGCGCATTGGCCGCAGCCCTGGAACTCGGCAACCGCCACCTTGCCGCCGATCTGGAGCGCGGGGAAGCGCTGACCGACCCGCAAGCGGCAGGTCGCTATTTTTCCCAGCGACTGCGCGGACTGCCGCACGAGGTCTTCGCCGCACTGTTCCTCGATACCCGCCACCGCGCCATCACCTTCGAAGAAATGTTCCGTGGCACGGTCGACGGCGCCGAAGTCCACCCGAGGGAAGTCGTGCGTCGCGCCCTCGCCCATAACGCTGCCGCCGTGATCGTCGGCCACAACCATCCTAGCGGCAACGGCGAACCCAGCGCCGCCGACCGGGCGATCACGATCCGGCTCAAACAGGCACTGGCATTGGTCGAGATCCGCCTGCTCGACCACTTCATCGTCGGTGACGGCGCGCCGGTGTCGCTCGCGGCACGGGGCTGGGTATGAAGTGCTTGATTACACTCAAGAATCACTGTGAACCGAGACCGCGACCGGGATCTTTGGCCGCTGACCGGTCGCGTGGCCTCGGCCGCCGGATGCGTTGGGAGAGTGCTGCCGGCGGGCTACAATGGTCGACCGTCGAAACACCGCCGCTTTCAGGCAAAAATCCTACGTGAAATCCATGCTTCGCGCCTTGATCGAACAAGGCATCGCCAATCTCTGCAGCCAAGGCACGCTGCCCGCCGACCTCGCCCTCCCGGACTTCGTGGTCGAACGTCCGAAGGACCGGAGCCACGGCGACTTCGCCACCAACGCCGCGATGACTCTCGCAAAGCCTGCGCACAGCAACCCGCGCGCGATCGCGCAGGCGTTGATCGATGCCCTGCCGGTCAACGACGACATCGCCTCGGTCGAGATCGCCGGGCCGGGCTTCCTGAATTTCCGGCTGTCCGAAGCCGCCTGGCAGCGCCAACTGCGCAGCGTGCATGCCGAAGGCGATACCTACGGCCGCAACACCAGCGGCGCCGGGCGTACCGCTGGCGTCGAATACGTCTCCGCCAACCCGACCGGCCCGCTGCATGTCGGTCATGGCCGCGCTGCCGCCATCGGCGACTGCATCGCGCGCGTGCTCGACGCAAACGGCTGGAACGTCAAACGCGAGTTCTACTACAACGATGCTGGCGTGCAGATCGAAAATCTCGCCAAATCGGTGCAGGCGCGCGCCAAGGGCACTGGACCCGGCGACACCGCCTGGTCCGACGACTGGTACAAGGGCGATTACATCGCCGATGTCGCTCAAGCCTATCTCGACGGCGCCTCGGTCGAGGTCGACGGCCAGACCATCACCGGCGCGGGCGATGCCGACGACTTCGACGCGATCCGCCGTTTTGCCGTGGCGTATCTGCGCCGCGAGCAGAATCTTGATCTCGCCGCCTTCGGCGTGTCGTTCGATGTGTATTTCCTCGAATCCTCGCTCTATCGCGATGCCAAGGTCGAAGAAACCGTGCGTGAGCTGATCGCCCACGGCCACACCTACGAGGAAGGCGGCGCGCTGTGGCTGCGCACCACCGACTTCGGCGACGATAAAGATCGCGTCATGCGCAAGTCCGACGGCACCTACACCTACTTCGTGCCAGACGTCGCCTATCACCTCAGCAAATGGCAGCGCGGCTACCAGCGCGCAATCACCGAACTCGGCGCCGACCATCACGGCTCGCTGGCACGCGTGAAAGCCGGCCTGCAGGCGCTCGACTGCGGCATTCCACACGGCTGGCCGGAATATGTGCTGCACCAGATGGTCACGGTGATGCGCGAAGGCGAAGTGGTGAAATTCTCCAAGCGTGCCGGTAGCTACGTGACTCTGCGCGACCTGATCGAGGAAACTGGCGCCGATGCCGTGCGCTGGTTCCTGATCGCACGCAAACCCGATTCGCAGTTGGTGTTCGATATCGACCTCGCGCGCTCGCAGTCGCTGGACAACCCGGTCTACTACGTGCAGCTGTCGCATGCCCGCATCTGTGGGCTGTTGCGGAAAATGGACGAACGCGGCCTGTCCTTCGATGCACAGGCCGGGCTTTCGCAGCCACTCGCACTGGACAGCACCACCTCGGGAGGCCGAGCGACCCGCGACCTGCTGACCGATCTCGCGCGCTGGCCCGACGTGGTCGCCGCTGCGGGCGAGGATCTGGAACCGCACCAGATCGCCGCGTATCTGCTGGAATTGGCGCAGGCCTTCCAGTCGTATTACAACGACCATGAATTCCTGGTCGATGATGCCGACACCCGCGATGGGCGCCTCGCGCTCGCACTGGCGACGCGCCAGGTGCTGGCCAACGGGCTCGCCCTGTTGGGCGTGCATGCGCCGGAGAAAATGTGATGGCGACGAAACGCGGAAAATCGCAGGCACGACGCAACGGCAGCAGCAACAGTGGCATGCCCGGCTGGGCATGGCTGGTGATCGGGTTGGCGCTGGGCGTCGGCATCTTCCTCCTCGCCCCGAAATTCCTCGACGGCAAGGGCACCGACAGCTTCTTCCGGCCCAAACCCAATGCCGATGCGCAACCACCTGCGATGGACGCCGTCGACGATGAACCCATCGTCAGCGAAAACGGCACACCCACCGCCTCCGCTGCAACGGCAACGACAACGCCTGCCAACGGCACCACAGGCAAGGAAGGCGACACGAAAGAACAGGACTACGACTTCTATACGCTGCTACCGGCGGAAGAAGTCGCGCTGAGCGATACCGAACTCGCGGCCCGCGCCCGCGCCGAGGCCGCCGAAAGACGCATGACCGAAAAACCGGTCCCTGCGCCGAATCCGGATGCCGCCGATATCGCCATCCCACCGGCGATCGACACCCCCAAGCCGCCTGCCAATACCGTCAAAGAGAACACCGCCTCGACCAGGCCTCCGGTCGAAGTCGCAACCGCGACCGTCCGCGACGACGCCCGCTATCTGCTGCAGGCAGGCGCGTTCGCCGCTTCCGGCGACGCCGAAGCGTTGAAGGCCAAGATCGCTTTCCTCGGCCTCGGTGCGCGCGTGGAATCGGCGCAGATCAAAGGCAACACCGTCTACCGTGTGCGCATGGGACCTTACGGAAGTGCCACCGAACTCGCCGAAGCCAAACGCAAGCTCTCCGGCGGCGGTCTACCGGCCATGGCGATCAAGGTGAAGTGATCGCGGCGGCAGCGATCGCCAAGCGTGATACCTGCTTCCGAAGGCGTAGGCTGAGCACTGTCCGACTGCCGGCACCGCCATGAGCCTCGCCCATCTCTTTACTGCGCTATGCATCGTCTGGCCGTTGAGTGAACTCTGGATCGGCGCGCGCCACCGTTCGGGCAAGCGCAACGAAGTCCGCGACCAGGGCACGCTGCGGCTGTTGCTGGTCACGATCTACGCCTGTGTCGGCCTTGCGGTCTGGTGCGCAGCGCGAGATCTCGCCCCACTGCCCGATCGCTGGCGTACTCCGCTCTTTCTCGTCGGCTGCACGCTGATGGCCACCGGCATGCCGCTGCGGTGGTGGTCGGTGCGCACACTCGCCGAGTTCTTCACCATCGATGTCGCCATCCGCGAAGGTCACCGCATCATCCGCAGCGGCCCGTATCGCCTGTTGCGGCATCCGTCGTACACCGGCGCACTGATGACGTTCTGGGGATTCGGCTTGGCGCTCGGCGACAAGGTGTCGCTGCTGGTCGTGGTGCTGCCGGTGACCGCCGCGTTCCTGTGGCGCATCCGGATCGAAGAGCGCGTGCTGGCCGCCGCCTTTCCCGCGGACTATCCGACCTATGCTCGCGAGACCAAGCGACTCATCCCGCATCTCTGGTGACAGCAACGCGGCTGCGAACGCGATCTCCTTCGCACCACACGAACCGGGCATTGCTCGCGGCGAGCACACGTCGTGACACGCGCCGAGACAGACGTCGTGATTGGCGCACGTTCGACGCGCATGCATCAAACGCATGCATTGAGACAATGCACATCACGGTTAAAGATGCTTGTGCGGGTTCAACTGCATGGCATACTCGATTTGCATCGGAAAATATCTCGTTTTCCAGTGTAATTCCTATCGTGAATCACGTTTCGCAAGGCCCCGGCTATGCCGGGATCCCCAGGAATTTAGGGACAGTCGTTCATGGACCTGGACAAGCGCTCTCAACGCTATGAAGCCCTGAACCTCATCAGACAACCGGTGTGGATCTTCGATATCGATCGCCGTCGCATGCACTGGGCCAACGATGCCGCACTGCATGTCTGGAACGCCCCGACACTGCAGGCACTCTGTGAGCGCGATCTTGGCAGCGACATGTCGGAATCAGTCGCGAGGCGCCTGGCCCAATATCAGAGCGACTTCATCTCGCACGGTGCGGTTTTCAACGATCAATGGACGCTATACCCGGATGGCAGGCCGGTCTCGCTGAATGTCAGACTCAGCCCGCACCGCCTCGACGATGGCCGCATGGGCATGTTCAACGAAGCCAGCTCGGCCGCCGTGGAAGGCCCGGAATCGCTGCGCTCGGTCGAGGCCTTGCTGCATACCGCAGTGATGATCTCGCTCTATGGTCAGGATGGGCGACCGCTGTATCGCAACCCGGCAGCCCGGACCTCGGTCCGCGTGTCGGAAGAACGGCTTGAGGACCGTATCGTCGATAGCGAGTCGTACGCAGCGCTGATCGGTGATGTGACCAGCACCGGCATGGCGACGCAAACCTTGGCGGTCAATACGGCCCAAGGCGAACGTTGGCATGAAATTTCCGCCCGCCGCTGCCGCGACGCGGTCACCGGCCAGAACGCGATACTCGTCAGCGAAGCCGATGTCAGCGCCATCAAACATGCGGAGGCACGTGCGCAATATCTGGCCTTGCGCGATCCCCTCACAGGATTGCCCAACCGCACACAGGTGATGCAGACATTCAATGAGACGACGCAACGTATTCACCGCGCCGGGCTAGAAGCAGCGCTGATGTTCATCGACCTGGACAACTTCAAGGATGTGAACGACACGCTTGGTCATGCGGCCGGCGATGCCTTGCTGGTGGAAGTCGCCCGTCGCCTGCGCCATGCGGTCGAGAGTGCGGAACTGGTGGCACGCCTGGGTGGCGATGAATTCCTGATTCTGATCGTCTCGAAAGACATCCATCGAGAGGTGAACCGAATGCGCGACCAGCTCATGCGCATCGTGGCCGAGCCCGCGATGATCCACGGGTATGAAGTGCGCATCACACCCAGCATGGGCGTCAGCCTGTACCCACAAGACGGCGTCGACATCGAAACCCTGCTGCGCAATGCCGACCTGGCCATGTATACCGCGAAGGACTGCGGCCGCAACGGCTTGGCGTTTTACAGTACAGGCATGTCTGATGCGGTGCGCAGCCGCAAGACCATGGAAACGGAACTGCGTCATGCGCTGGAGCGTGACGAAATCCAAGTCTACTATCAGCCGATCGTCGATGTGGCCAACGGCCGCATCGTCGGTGCCGAAGCGCTTGCGCGCTGGCAGCACCCCCAGCGCGGCATGGTGCCACCCGACGTCTTCATTCCGATCAGCGAAAGCACCGGTCTTATTCGCCAGATCGGTGCACTCGTATTCAGCAGAGCCGCACATCAGCAGGCCGCTTGGCATCGCGCAGGCCACTCGCTGCGGGTCTCTGTCAATCTCTCCGCGCGGCAGTTGCACCAGGCCGAATTCCTGCCCGAAATGACCCGGGCCCTGGAGGATGCGGGTAGCGATGCGCGCCGGATGCAGGTGGAAATCACCGAATCGATGCTGCTCGACAATGACCAGACGCTGCTGGAACTGCTGCGCGCCATCGAGGCCATGGGAGTGTCGATCGCGCTCGACGACTTCGGCACCGGCTACTCCAATCTGGGGTATCTGCAGCGGTTTCCGATCAAGACACTGAAGATCGACAAGTCCTTCATCCAGAGCATCGACGCCAACCGGCCCCTCGCAGAAATGATCGTCTCGATGTGCAAACTGATGCGCCTGTCGGTGGTGGCCGAAGGGGTCGAAACGGCCGAGCAACTCGCCTGGGTGCAGGCACACGACATTGAACTGTGCCAGGGATACCTGTTTTCCAAAGCGTTACCCTCCGCCGAATTCACGTCGATGCTGGCGGCACAACCCTTCGAGAACGCCTGACCCAAGATTTCGACGGCGCACAGTGCGGATATCTCCATCCCGTCCACGCCGGTTGCTTCGATTTCACGCTTGCCCGCACAATCCCCGGGCGTTCCACAGCGCGCCTTGGATTTCCGACATGACCCGTACCGCAATGATCACCGGCGCAACGTCCGGCTTCGGCCGCGCCGCCGCGCGGCGCTTCGTCGACGCCGGTTGGCGCGTTGTCGCCACCGGCCGTCGAGCCGAACGCCTCGACGCGCTGGCCGATGAACTCGGCCGCGACCATGTCCATACCGCCGCCTTCGACATCCGTGACGAAGCCGCGATGCATGCCGCACTGGCGGCATTGCCGGATGATTTCCGCGCCATTGATGTGCTGGTGAACAACGCCGGCCTCGCGCTCGGCACCGCGCCGGCGCAACGGGCGGATCTGATGCAGTGGAAGCAGATGATCGACACCAACGTCACCGCTCTCGTGACGCTGACCCACGCGCTGCTGCCGGGCCTGATCGAACGCAAAGGCGCCATCCTCAATGTCGGCTCGGTCGCGGGCAGTTACCCCTACCCCGGCGGTAATGTCTACGGCGGCACCAAGGCATTCGTATCGCAGTTTTCGCTCGGCCTGCGCTGCGATCTGCACGGCACCGGCGTACGCGTGACCTCGATCGAACCGGGCATGGCCGAAACCGAATTCACCCTGGTCCGCACCGGCGGCGACAGCAACGCATCGGACACGCTCTACCAGGGCGCCGACCCGATCACCGCCGACGACATCGCAGACACTATTTTCTGGATCGCCAATCTGCCGCCGCATCTCAACGTCAACCGTATTGAAGTGATGCCGGTGCGGCAGTCGTTCGCGGGATTCCAGGTCGCACGTGAGGCACCGCCGGCATGAATCTGCTCCTGCCTGGACTGATGGCGCTGCTGATCGGAACGATGCTGCCGCTGCAAGGGCTCATCAATGCGCGGCTTGGCGCACAGCTCGGCGGCCCGGTCGTCGCCGCGTTCGTGTCGTTCCTGATCGGAACGCTGCTGCTGGGTGCCTATCTTCTGGTCACGAGAACGCCGATCACCGCATCGCCCGGGGCACGCTTCCCGGTCTGGATGTGGACCGGCGGCCTCCTCGGCGCGCTCTATGTCGCCTGTTTCACCCTGCTGATGCCACGACTCGGCGCGGCATCGCTGATCTGTCTGGCGATCCTCGGCCAGATCACCGCGTCGCTGGTGTTCGATCACTTCGGTATTCTGCAGTCACCGCGCAGGGCGGACCCGGTGAGAGTGGCCGGCGCGATTCTGATGATCGTCGGTGTGCTGCTGGTGGCGGCACCGTGGCGCACGCCACCGAAACCGGCAGTGATGGTCAGCGATCCGTCGCACGACGCCTAGCTCCCACTAGCTGGCAATGCTGCCTTGTTGCACCGTCGGCGCCTGCGGGCGGGGTGTCAGCATGCGCCCACGCAAGCGAAGACCCGGGCGTTCGATCAGGTAGTGCAGCATCGCCGCACCGGACAACGTTGCGATGCCAAACACCGCGAACGCGACAATCCCGCGTCCCTCCAGTAGTTCGCCGCCATACGCCTGCACCAGGCCATAGATCGGTTTGTGCACCAGATAGAGGCTGTAGGACACGGCCGCCAGCCAACCCGCACCCGGCAACGCACGTCGGCCGATCCAACTGTTGGTCTGTGCCCCGGCGAACACCAGCATGGCCAGCCCCAGTGACAGCACCGGCCAGCCGATGCTGTTGCCGAGCAGCCCGCCGCGATCGCGGAACAAACAGAAGGTCAGCGCCATCGTCGCCAGACCGGCGATCAGCACGAGGTTCGCGCGCGCCGCCACGCGCGCCCACGACGCCGGGCGGAACGTCTTCCATACGGCCAGGATCACGCCGGCGAGCAATCCGTCGAGGCGGTTCCAGGTCGGGTAATAGATGTCCTCGACGAACCAGTTGCGATCCGATCCGAGCATGTCGAAATGCAGCCAGATCGCGCTGCGCAGCGCGATTCCGCCGATCACGATTCCCGCACACAGCACCGTGAACGCCCACACCGACGGCCGTCGCATCAACGCCCATGCCAGCAGCGGAAACAGCAGATAGAAGTGTTCTTCAACGCACAGCGACCAGGCATGCGAAAACGCGGCGTTGTGGCCATAGTCGATCGACAGATTCACGAAAAACAGCGCGAACTTCCACCAGGGCTCCATCCCGGGCGCTTCGCGGAATTCCGGCCACAGCAGATACAGCGCCAGCACCGCCCAGAACGCGGGCAAGATCCGGAAGGCGCGGCGCAAATAGAAATCGCGGAACGAAAACCGCTGGCCATTCGCAAGCGGCTTCAACACCTGCGCGCCGATCAGGAAACCGCTGAGCACGAAGAACAGGTCGACGCCCATCCAGCCGTAGCGCGACAGCCACGACCAGTCCCGACCGAGGCCCCCGACGAGAAACGAGTGGAACAACATCACCCACACAACCGCAATGGCACGCAGCAGATCGAGGCCGGGCAATCGCATCATGAACTCCAGAAACCGGATGCGAATACCGCGCGACCGTCACGATGACGGCGGCACATCGCCGCCACAAGTCTAGTGCGACGCCGTGGCCATGAATGCGTTGTGACGGGCGTTACGACAGCGGCTCGTCGCTCAGATACGTATACGAGGTCAAGCCGTCTTCCAGCGCCTGATTGAGCCGCGTCGCTTCGCTCTTGCTCAGGTCGACGGCACCGACCTTGGCCTTGTAGATGCGGCGCAGGTCTTCCAGCTTGTAACCGACGTAGTCGAGCATCACGTCGGTGGTGTCACCGCGACGCTGTTGGGTAAGTTTGAATCCCTCGTCGCTGACACGGACTTCGACCGCGTCGGTATCGCCGAAGAGATTGTGGATATCGCCGAGGATTTCCTGATACGCACCCAGCAGGAAGAAGCCGAGCCGGTAGCGTTCACCGGGACGCAGGCCGTGCAGCGGCAATGAGCTGTCGAGGTCTTCATTTTCGACATAGGTGTCGATCTTGCCGTCGGAATCGCAGGTGAGGTCGGCGATCACGCCACGGCGGTCGGGCCTCTCGTCGAGGCGCTCGATCGGCACGATCGGGAACACCTGATCGATCGCCCACACATCGGGCATGGATTCGAACAGACTGAAATTGACGAAGTATTTGTCGACCAGTCGCTCGTTCAACTCGTCGAGCAGCGGACGATGGCTTTTTTCGTCATAGGTCAGGCGCGCACGGACCGCGTGGGCGATGGCATAGAACAGGTCGTCGAGACGCGCGCGCGCGACCAGGTCGATCTGGCCCAAGGCATACAAGGACAGGCCTTCGCTGTGGTGATGCTGCGCTTCGTGGAAGAGTTCCACCGCAGGACGGGTGTCGATCTCGGCGTGGATCTCGCGCAGGTGGCGGATCGCCGCCGCTTCGTCGTCGTGCGCAGGCGGTACACGGCCTTCCGGCGCGCGTTCGATCTCGGACACATTGGTGACCAGCATCGCGTGGTGTGCCGTCATCGCGCGGCCACATTCGGTGACCATGCGCGGTGGCGTGATGCCGTATCCCGCGCAAGCCTCGGCCAGCGGCTGCACGATGCTGGAGGCGTATTGCTGGATGCTGTAATTGACCGAACAGTAGCTGCGCGAACGCGTGCCTTCGTAGTCGATGCCAAGACCGCCACCGACATCGACGTGCGAAATCTTCGCACCCAGCTTCGACAACTCGACGAAGTAACGGGTCGCCTCGCGCATGCCGTTGGCGATGTCGCGGACGTTGCTGATCTGCGAGCCCATGTGGAAATGCAGCAGACCGAGGCAATCGCTCATGCCGCTGTCGCGCAGGTTCTTCCACAGGTCCAGCACCTGCCGTGGCGACAGTCCGAACTTGGCTTTGTCACCTCCGGAGTTCTGCCATTTGCCGGCGCCCAGCGAGGCCAGACGCATGCGCACGCCGAGACCCGGGGTGACACCGAGCGCCTTCGCCTCTTCCATGACCAGCGGCAGCTCGGAGGGTTTCTCGACGACGATGAAGGTCTGCATGCCGAGCTTGCGACCGATCAACGCGAGTCGGATGTATTCGCGATCCTTGTAGCCGTTGCAGACGATCAGACCACCGGGTCGGCTCAGCGCGAGGACCGCCATCAATTCAGGCTTGCTGCCGGCTTCCAGGCCGAAGCCCTCGCCCGCGTGCGAGGCCAGCGTCCCGGCGACACCTGCGTGCTGGTTGACCTTGATCGGATAGACAGCCGTATATCCACCGGCGTAATCCCACTCCGTCTGCGCTTGGGCGAACGCCGCCTGCAGTTTGCCGAGGCGATCGCCCAGAATCTCCGGGAAGCGCACCAGCAACGGCAGTTTGGCGCCCTGCGCCTGCGCCGCATCGACGACTTCCGGCAGCGACACGCCCGGGCCTGCCGCGCCGTGCGGCTGTACGCGAATGCGCCCGGCGGCGTCGACATCGAAATAACCCTCGGCCCAGTGCGGGATCGAATAGGTCTTGCGGGCGTGGTCGATCGACCAGGCAGTCATGGGCATCAGTCCGGAAACGCTGTGGGGACGCGCATTGTAGAGCCTGACCCCATTCGATGCCGGCAATCCTCGGCCAAGGTTCACCTGACCACAGATTCAGCCGAAGACTCAGCCAAATACTGGCGCGCGCGCAATCTTCTTCACACGGCTGGCCATCCCCCGGTCGTTGGCTGATGTGAACGCAATAAAGGTGCCCGGCAGCTCAATGCGCTCGACCAGACGCTCCAGCGTGCTGCCTTCGTCCAGCACGAGCCCCCGGAAGCTGACCAAGAGAACGTAGTGCGCCGGCGCATCGGAGCCCGGATCGTCGATCGGCTTACGCACGACCCAGGCGTGCGCGACCTTGCCGAATCCCGCCAGGCTCTCGCGCAGCTTGGCGAGCGCGGCGTCATCCAGGCCATGCGGCTGTAACTCGTCTTTCTTGCTCAGCTGGCTGCGTGCCTGCGCCGCTTGCGCATGGCGGCCGTAGTAGGTGTCCATCGTCGCTTCGACCCAGGCTTTGCCCTCGCTGTCGTCCTGCTCGCGATAGTGCGCGTACAGCAACTCGCAGGCTGGCGCGGTGGCATCCGGCTCCAGCTCGATCGCGCGCAACAGATGCGCCGTACCTGCGCCATCGCCCGCCTTCAGCAGCAGGAAGCCCAGGCGGAAATGCGCGGAAGCATCATCGGGGACCGCTTCGATCGCGTCGCGATACAGCGGGACGAGATCGGTTTCTGGGCGCAGTTGCTCCACCAGGTGGGCGTATTCAACTTTCTCCGCTGGCGTCTGCACGCCGTTCTCGTCGAGCTCGGCAAGACGCTGGCGGCCCTCGCCGAGTTTGCGGTGCTCCTCTTCCCACACCGGCACGATCCCGGCATGCCACTGCTCGCTGAAACGTCGTTCGAGTTCGGGCAGCAACGGCCCGAGCAGCGTTTCCGCCGCCGACTGTTTCGGCGCATCGACCAGCCCCGCATCGGTGCCCAGTGCCGCGACGCGCTGCGCCAGCGTCGGATGGGTATCGTCGTAGTCGGATTTGCGCGCCAACGCCGCCGCCAACCGCGCGCCGTCTTCCGGGTGCGCCAAATGCAGGCGCTGGGCCATCTCACGGAACAGCGCCTGCGGTGGCTGCGGAGCGGTGGCGATCTCGCGCTGCAACCCCGGCCAGAAATCCCGCTGCATATAGGTACTGGCGAGGTCGGTCCTCACCAGCGCCTGCGCCATGGCATCCGCACCGACCACGCGCGCGGCGACCGCATCGGCCTCGTACTCGTTGCCACGCGCCAACACGAAGCTGTAGGCATTGAAATACGGCGCGTACCAGCGGAAAAACCGCAGGAATACTCCGGTCATCATCGCCTGGTTGGTCGACAGCGCATGCAGCACGCGCAGCCAGCTGATCCGGACGTGGTAGATCCAGCCCGCAAAACGGCTGTGTCCACCGCCGAAATGACCGAATTCGTGGGCGATGACCGCCGCCAGCTGGTCGCGATCCAAGGCCTGCATCAGCGGCAGCCCCAGCACCAGATAGTGACGGTTGCCGAGCAGGCCGAGTGCACGCGGCACCGAAGAGGCACCGGCATTCATCTCTTCATCGATGACGATGGCATCGAGTTTCGGCGCGCCCGCCGCCAGCCGGAGCCGCTCGACTTCGGCGACCAGCGCAGGCGCCTCTCCCGCCTGCAAGGTATGCCCCGTGGGCGGATCGAACTTCATCCACAGCGCGCGAAGGATCATCCAGCCGAACGCGATCGGGATCCACACTACCTTCACGAGTTTCGCCAACAGGAATGGACTGAAGGCCAGCAACAAGACGACCAGGCCCACCGACAGCCCGAACGCCAGCACCATCGATCCGCCCAATACCAGAAACCCGAAGGCCGCCAGCAGCCCCAATCTGAACCGGTAGGCACCCGGCGCTTCGCGGGCCTGGATTTCGAGGCGCTCGATCAGCGCGACATACTGTTGATCCGACGACATCCGTGGCCCCCTGCGCCATGTGCCGGCCGATTCTAGCCGAGCCCCGATGATCGGTGCGACGCCCATGCAGCCACACGGCCCGCCTGTTTTTCGTGCCCCGGCCACTCGCCCATCGCAGAAGCGCAGCGGCCGGGTCCGGTACAATTCCGGCCCCTTTCGCCTGTCTGGACCTGCCTCGATGACTGCAACCACCTGGCACTACGAGAATTTCGAGCCCGCCGGCTCGGCCATCGGCTACCGCATCACCCGGAAACTCGACGAGGTGCAGTCGCCGTTCCAGAAGATCGAGATCTACGAGAGCACCGACTGGGGCAATCTGATGCTGATCGACGGCGCAATGATGCTCACCACCCGCGACAACTTTCTCTATCACGAAATGATGTCGCACCCGGCGCTGTTCACCCATGCGAATCCCGAGAACGTGGTGATCATCGGCGGCGGCGACTGCGGCACGCTGCGCGAAGTGCTCAAGCACCCGGGCGTGAAGAAAGCCGTGCAGTGCGACATCGACGAGCAGGTTACGCGGATGTCCGAAAAGTGGTTCCCGGAACTGTGCGATTCCAACCATGATCCGCGCACCGAGCTGCTGTTCGACGACGGCATCGCCTACATGGCGAACTGCGCGCCGGGCAGCCTCGACATCGTGATCGTCGATTCCACCGATCCGGTCGGCCCCGCCGAAGGCCTGTTCAACAAGGCCTTCTACGAAAGCTGTTTCCGCGCGCTGAAGGACGACGGCATCCTCGTCCAGCAGTCGGAATCGCCGCTGGTGCTGCTGGAACTGATCAAGGAAATGCGCGCCGAAATGGGCAAGGCCGGCTTCACCACCTTCCAGACCCTGCCGTTCCCGCAGCCCTGCTACCCCACCGGCTGGTGGAGCTGCACGCTCGCGAAGAAATCCGGTGGCTTCGATGTCCGCGATGCGGACGCACGCGCGAAAACCTTCGCCGCCAAGTACTACAGCGCCGACATCCACCGCAGCGCGGCCACACTGCCGCCGTTCGTGGCCGAGGCGCTGGGCGAATAGGCCAGCAAAACGTCGATGCGCTGACCGCACACGGGCCGCAGCAGCGGCCCGTGTCATTTTCGGGAGGGGGGGCGGTATGGTTCGGAGCGCGAAGAGGCCACCCGGGGACGGACCAGACAATCGCAATACGCCGGCCCTTCTTGTCGAAAAATTAACGAATAAGGCACACCGGCAGGCTTACCAGGCAGACATGGCCGGCAAACGCAGACACGTCACAGATAACGCAGCCCGAATCTTGACCTAATCCTGCGCTAAGACATCCACGTTACAGTGGCCGACCGCCTTGTCTGGAGCCATTGTCATGCATGAGAAGCCCTCCGGGCATTCCCGACCTGTGCATGGCGGTAGCGAACAGATTCTCCCGAAGCCGGATACGTATCGACCATTGCCGAACATGACAAACGGGCGCTTGTTCTATACACACCTGCTTCTGCCTTTGGCGGTCTTCGGGCTGCTGATCACCCTGCTGGCGTTGCTGCACGTCGACTGGAAACTCGCACAGGCCCTGTACGCCTGGCAGGGCGATCACTGGGCCCTGCGCAAGGGCTTCTTCACGGAAACCCTCGTCCACAAGCTCGGACACGACCTGAGCATCGCGGCCTGGGTCATCGTCCTGACGGCCTGGATCGTCTCATTCAAGCGGTCATCGATGCGTACCTGGCGGAAATCGCTGGGCTATCTGCTGCTGTCGGTGCTTGCCTCGACACTGCTGGTGGCGTGGATCAAATCCTGGTCGAACATGGATTGCCCGTGGGACATCGAGGGTCTGGGTGGCACACGCCCCTACATCACGCTCCTGTCCACCCGGCCTGACTGGCTTCCCCACAACAAATGCTTTCCAGCCGGACATGCCAGCGGCGGGTTCTCATGGATGGCGCTCTACTTCTTCTTTCTGATGACCCGCCCGACCCTGCGCTGGTACGGTCTGGCTGCGGGCATGGGCGTCGGTCTGCTTTACGGCATCTCGCAGCAGCTGCGTGGCGCGCATTTCGTCTCGCACGACCTGTGGACCGCCATGATCTGCTGGACGGTCGCATACGGCATGTACTCGCTCTTCCGGCCCAAATCTGACTCAACTGCAGGTACTGCGGCAAGCTGACGCAACGGCGGCCTTCGAACTCGGGAAATCTTCGTTATAGAATCGGGCGCGACGCTGAAACGCCTTCGCCCGTGACCAACCCATCGCGTACGCCCAACATCGACCGCCTCAACACCGCTTTGATCGCGGTATCGACGGTGCTCGCGATCCGTTGGCCATTCGAAACACTGCTGCTCGCCTACGCCGTCCTCGGTCCACTGCACTACATGACCGAGATTTCCTGGCTGCACGACCGCAACTACTTCCTGCCGCAACGCCGCGACGTCTGGCCGCTGCTGATCGGTGGCCTGCTGCTGATCGTTTCCATCGGCACCGCCGCCAGCGTGGACAAGAGCGCCCTGCGCCACGCGATCGAGAACGGCGCGCTGTTTGCGATCTTCGGCTTCGGACTGGTCTTGATCGCGACCCGCCACTGGGGCAAGCGCGTCCTCGCACTCGCCGTGCTGGCGCCAGCCTGCTACCTGCTCGCGGCCCGTTTTTCGTTCGCCGATTCACTGGCCGGCTACATTCCAACCGTCATCCACGTCTACGTGTTCACCGGGCTGTTCATGATGCTGGGTTGGCTGCGACGCCCCAGCCGCGACAGCGCCGGCGCGCTGGCTGCGTACCTGTTGTGTCCACTGTTGTGCTGGCTGGTGCCGCTGGACTGGAGCGCTACGGCATCGACATGGGCAGAGCGCAGCTTCGTCGGCACGCTCAGCGCCATCAACACCCTGATCCTCGGCGATGCCGGCATCCCGGTGGAGCGCTCACAACTGGTCGGACACCCGACCAGCATCCTCGTCACCCGGGTGCTGGCATTGGCCTATCTGTATCACTACCTCAACTGGTTCTCGAAGGTCGAAGTGATCGGCTGGGCCCGGATCTCGTCCAACCGCGCCGGTCTGATCGTCTCGCTGTGGATCGGCGCGGTGGCCCTGTACTTCCACAACTACCTGATCGGCTTCGCGGTACTGCTGATCCTGAGCTTCATGCATGTCGTGCTGGAGTTCCCGTTGAACCACCGGTCGTTCCAGGACATCGGCAGACAGGTCAGAGCAAGATTGGCAGCCGCACAGCCCATCGGCCCCGGCAACCCCTAGTCGGCGGACTTATATCCGCCGCATCAAATCCACACAATCCAACCAACCGCCACGCTTGATCTGCTGCGGATCAAAGCGCATCCCCATCCATCTCGCCGGTCCGGATACGCACCACTTTCTCCAGATCCCAGACGAAGATCTTGCCGTCACCGATCTTGCCGGTGCCCGCAGAGGTCATGATTGCTTCGACCACGGCATCGACACGGTCGTCGGTCACCGCCACTTCCAGTTTGATCTTCGGCAGGAAGTCAACCACGTATTCGGCGCCGCGATACAGCTCGGTGTGACCTTTCTGGCGGCCGAATCCCTTGACCTCGGTCGCAGTGATGCCAGCCACGCCGGCTTCGGCCAGCGCCTCGCGGGCATCGTCGAGCTTGAACGGCTTGATGATGGCCATGACCATCTTCATGAGTGAACCTCCGGGTTACAGGCGAATCGCGACGGGAAGGATAACGCGGGGTCGGACTTTTCCGACACGCGGATGCGGGATCGGACGATAGTCGCGACACATCGGCAGCGCGATGCTGAGCCCCACGCTACAATCCACAGGACATGCCGATGATCGACCTCAGCCAGATCGACGAACTCGCCCGCCGCCTCAGCGGCCTGGTGCCCCCTGCGCTGCGCGAAGGCCGCGATGAGATGCAGGACAACTTCAAGGCCGCGCTCCAGTCCGGGCTGGCCAGACTCGATCTGGTCACCCGCGAGGAGTTCGACGTGCAGCGTGCGGTTCTCGCCCGTACCCGCGAGCAGCTGGAAAGCCTGCGCGCACTCGTCCAACAGTTGGAAACCCAACTGACCGATCGCGACACCCCGCCGCCCCAAGCCTGAGGGCCGACATCATGACCCTTGCACTCGTGCACACCCGTGCACGCACCGGCGTGCGCGCGCCCGCCGTGAAAGTCGAAGTGTTCCTCGCAGGCGGGCTGCCGCGCATGTCCATCGTCGGTCTGCCTGAAGCCGCCGTCCGCGAAGCCAAGGACCGGGTCCGCGCCGCGATCCAGTGCGCGCAGTACGACTTCCCCACCCGCGTCATCACCGTGAACCTCGCGCCAGCGGATCTGCCCAAGGACGGCGGCCGTTTCGATCTTCCGATCGCGCTGGGCATCCTTGCCGCCAGCGGCCAGATTCCTCTTCAAGCATTGAACGAATACGAATTCCTCGGCGAGCTCGGCCTCACCGGTGAACTGCGCAGCATCGACGGTGTGCTGCCGGCCGCACTGGCCGCCGCCGAGCAGGGCCGCAAGCTGATCGTGCCCGTGTTCAATGGCGCCGAGGCAGCGCTGGCATCGGAGG
>JBGSID010000224.1:0-16807 GCA_041751895.1 Lysobacteraceae bacterium
TGTGCTGGGCTGGGTGCCGCAGGATCCTCTGGCGGCGCTGCATCCACTGCGGACCGTCGGCGCGCAGCTGGTCGAAACCCTGAGCGCGCACGGCGTCCGCGATGGCGCCGCTGCGCGCAAGGACGCACTGCGATTGTTCGAGCGCGTCCAACTGCCCGAACCGGAAGCGGCATTGCGACGTTTCCCGCATCAGTTCTCCGGTGGCCAGCGGCAGCGCATCGCGATTGCGCTGGCGCTGTGCAGCCGACCGACCTTTCTGATCGCCGATGAGCCGACCTCCGCACTCGATGCGCGGATCGCGCGCGAAGTGCTCGATCTGCTCGATACCCTGCGCCGCGAAGAACAACTGGGCCTGATGCTGATCAGCCACGATCTGCCGCTGGTCGGCGCCTATGCCGACGATGTGCTGGTGCTGCAGCGCGGCGATGTGGTCGAGCGCGGCGCGACCCGCGCGGTGTTCGCGGATCCGAAGCATGTGTACACGCGTGAGTTGATCGAGGCCGATCGGCTGCCGCATGTCCATCCTGTGGGAGCGGCGGGAGCCGCGACTGAAGCGAAAAACAATTTTTCAAGAGAAGTTCTCTCAGCTTCCATCGCGGCTTCCGCCGCTCCCACAGGTGAGCTACCGCTGCTCCGCGCCGAGGCCATGCGCATGCACTACCCGCGCGCGCCGAAGCCCGCGCTTGACGATGTCTCGCTCACGCTCCATCGCGGCGAAGGTCTCGCGCTGATTGGTGAAAGCGGCAGCGGCAAGAGCACGCTCGGGCGTGCGGTGCTGCGTCTGCTGCGCGGCGCGCAGGGCCGCGTCTGGTTGGACGATGTCGAATTGACGGCGCTCGGAGGCGCTGCGTTGCGCGCGATGCGCCGACGTATCGGCGTGGTATTCCAGGATCCGTATGCCTCGCTCGATCCCCGCATGCGCGTGGCCGATATCGTCAGCGAACCGCTGCGCATCCACGGCGTCGGCGATGCCGCGTCACGGCATGCAAAAGCCGGCGAACTGCTGACGACGGTCGGACTCGACGCGTCGATGGGGACGCGCTACCCGCACCAGTTTTCCGGCGGACAACGCCAGCGCATCGCGATCGCGCGCGCGTTGGCCTGCGACCCGGAACTGCTGGTGTGTGACGAAGCGGTGTCGGCGCTGGACGCGCATCATCGCCGCGAAATCCTGATGCTGCTGGCGACGCTCAAGCGTGATCGTGGGCTGGCGTTGCTGTTCGTGACCCACGATCTGTCTGCAGCTGCAGCGGTGGCTGAGCGTATTACGGTGCTGGAAGCGGGGAAGATCGTGGAGATTGGCGACGCAGGCGATGTCTTGAGCGCGCCGCAACATGCGCATACGCGGGCGCTGCTTGCGGCGCGCCCCTCACCCGGCTTCGCCACACTCTCCCCGCATGCGGGGAGAGGGAAGAGCGAGCGCAGCGATCGAGGGTGAGGGACCAGACGCGTGGCGACAGACGCCCCGCGTTCCCGAATCAGAGAATCCCGCCGCCCATGCTCAACCGGATCGCGGCGACAATGATGACGATGGCGTTGAGCACCAGGCCCGCCTTGGCGCGACCGCGTTTCTCCTGCGAAGTCAGCAGGATGCCGATCGCAGCGATGATCGCGCCGACACCGGCGAATGGGATGATCAGCCAGTTGCTCCAGCCCAGCAGCGGCACCAGCCCGATGAACATCAACAGCATCGCAACGATGCCCCAGATCAGACTGATCAAGCCCATGGAAATGTCCTCGACTGACGCCGCGCGGATGCGGGCAGGTAAAGCAGAGATGGATGCATCGTCGTCGAAATCAAGCCCGTCAGGCGTGAACGCCGTCGATTTCGACAGAAAGCTCGCGCCGGCAAATCGCGGCGTGCAGCAGCAGGCGCGGTACCGAAGTGCCGAAACGGGCATCCAGTGCCTGCGCCACCAGCGGTAGATCATCGGCATCGCGGACATAGACCTTCAGCCTGGTGCCGCTGCCGAATCCAGCAGGCAAGGACGGCTGATGCCGGCGCGCTTCCGCGAGCAGTGCATCGAAGTTGGTGAAGGTTTCGCCGATCTGGCCGAGTAGTTTGCCGATGTGCTGGGAGGCGTGGCCGACCACGCTGGCGGTGCCGGACAGCAGCAAGGGCATCGCGCTGCCGGGTGGGGGCAGCATGGCCCGGGCAAAACAGGGCGGTTGCGGCCCGTATTCGCGCGGATAGCGGTAGGCACTGACCTGGCGTGGATTTTCGACCGGCGTGCCTTGCTGATCCGCCGACAGCCAGTAGACCTGCAGCGTGCGCTGGCCGTCGCAGCGACCGATCGCGGTGGCGGCCGGCAATGCGTTGGGGTCGAAACTGCCGAGGCCACGGGCGCGGCCAATGCAGAACTGACGGTAGCGTTCCGCATCGCCGTCGCCCTGGGTGATCGCATCCAGATAGTTCCAGACCCGCAGCAGATGTGGCGTGCTGCTCCCGGAGACGAAGGCGACCAGTTGCGCGTAAGCCTGTTCCGAGGCCTCGCAGATGTCGCTGTGGTCGGGATGTTCGCCCGCTGGTTCGTCGATCTCGATCACGCCGAACGTCAGCTGGCCGTCAGTGGCCCAGCGGATGTCGCCATCGCGGCCATGGGTGACTGGGCCGGCGCTGCGCCAGCGTTCGAACGGTGCGGTTCCCCATGGTTGCAGGGGCACGCGCAGATAGCGGGGATCGTCACAGTGCGCGATATCAATGCCGAAGCCGAACACCGCGAGGGTATCCGCAGTCAGCAGGGCATCAGGGGATTCCGCCTGCACGTAATCGACCGAAAGTGCGGCGCCAGGGCCGGGATGGGACAGCAGTCGACTCATGGGTGCTCCGTTTGCAAAGTGTCGTCTCCGAACGCCCCGTGCCGCGCGCGGCGGCGATGCCACCAGGCACGCAGCGCCTGCGGCGCCATGGCCATGGCATTGATGGCGTAGATCGCGCGGAACAGCCGCAGGCGGCGGCGGACCGCCGGGTTGTCGAAGACATCGCCGGCGAGCATCGAGATCACGGCCTGTTCGATCTGGAAATCGTTGCGCGGATTGGCGAAGAGGTGGCGCATCACCGGACTGGTGAAGCGATAGATGAACCAGGAAAATTCCTTCAGGCCACGATTGAATTCACGCGTCATCGCGCGCTGCAGCGCGGGCTCGCGGGATGGGTCGCGCAGTGCCGCGTCGACCATCCCGGCGGCGCGCTCGGCGCTGTGCATGCCCAGATACACGCCGGAGGAAAAGATCGGGTCGATGAACGCATAGGCATCGCCGACCATCGCCCAGCCCGGACCTGCCATCTGTTTGCAGTCGTAGGAATAGTTGCCAGTGGCGTGCACGGGCGCGACCCGTTCGGCATCGTGCATGCGGGCCCAGGCCGTGGGAATGCTGCGCAGCGTGTCCAGCAGGAAGGTCTCGTTGTCGCCACTCCGCTGTTTCAGATATTCGGGCGAGCACACTGCGCCGATACTCATCGTGCCGTCGCGCAGCGGTATCAGCCAGACCCAGCCATGGTCGAAGCGCTCGATGGTGATGTTGCCCGCGTGCTCACCCGGCCGGCGCGTCACGCCCTGGAAATGGCTGAACAGTGCAGCGGAGCGATGTTTCGGGTTCTTGCGTTTGAGTTTGAGCCGGTTGCCCAGGAACGTGTCGCGGCCGCTGGCATCGATCACATAGCGCATCCGGATCTCGAATTCATCGCCGTCCTTGCTTCGCGCGCGGGCGCAATCCGGGCGGCCATCGGCACCGAAACCCAATGACGTCACGACGACACCATCGCGGGCGTCCGCACCGGATTCGTGGGCGGCATTGAACAGCAACTGGTCGAATTCGTCGCGCCGCACCTGGAAGGCATGACTGCAACCGGCGGTCAGGGAACGGTCGAACCGGAAGACATGGGCGTCGTGCGCCTTGGCGTCATCCAGCCCGGTGTCGTCCGTACTGCCGCTCACGCCGTTGCCGATCGCCATCGCGCTGCCCGGACGCGGAAAATCAGCGCCGATCTTGCGGACACCGATGGCTTCGACCCGGGCGAGCACGCCCAGGCGGTCGAGGATCGGCAGGTTCATCGGCAGCAGCGATTCGCCGATATGGAAGCGGGGGTGGCGGTCCTTCTCCAGCAACAGCACCTGCCAGCCGAGACGGGCCAGCGCGATCGCCGCAGTCGAACCGGCCGGGCCGCCACCGATCACCAGGACATCGCACGTTACAAGGGAAGGTGCCGATGCCGCGTGTCCGGCTCCGGAGGGGTTTGCGCCGATTTGGCCGGTCATGCTCTTCTTGTTGCAGTCTGAGACTGGCATCATACCGCGTGGCACGCCGCCGCCGCCCGGCTTTGGGGTGGCGATACAGGCTCCGGCGTGCCCTCCCCCGATGCGGAACCTGTCCAATGTCTGTGTCAGCCCGGTGCCGGGTCCGGCAACGTGTACGACCCGGTTGGATCCTCGCCCGTGCGATCCCAACCCATGGTCGATGCGCAACGGGATGTGTCTTCCTCTGAATCTCGGAAATTTTTGCCATGTCTGAACTCACTCCCGCCGAACTGCAACTGGCGGAACTCTTGGTCGAGAGCCTGAACCTCGACGGTGTCGCTGCGGCCGGGATCGACCCGGAGGCCGCCCTTTTCGGCGCGGGTCTGGGCCTCGACTCGATCGATGCGCTCGAACTCTCGCTCGCGATCAGCAAGCAATACGGCTTCCAGCTGCGTTCGGACAACGACGACAACCGCCGCATCTTCGGCTCGCTGCGCGCGTTGTCTGCGCACATCGAGCAGCACAAGACGGTGTGACCGCCGCATTGCGGTTGCTGTTGTTGGCGGCCTACATGCCGTTGGCCCATTTGGCCGGCGCCCGCCAATCGCCGATGTTGGCGGTGCTCGCGCTGGCCGATCTCGTGTTGCTGGTGTTGATCGACGCCTTGTTGGGCCGCCGCGTGGCCGCCTGGTTGGCTTTGGCGATGGCTGCGGTGGGATTGTCCGCGCTGGTACGGTCGAGCTATGCGCTGATGTTGCTGCTGTTCGTGCCGCCGCTGTTCACCGCGATGATCGGCTGGTGGTTCGCGCGCAGCCTGCGCGAGGGCCGCGTGCCGCTCATCACCAAGGTGGTCGCTGCGCTGTACGGGGAGACGCCCGACACCCTGTCACCGGGCCATCGCCGCTACACCCGCAATCTCACGGGTGCCTGGGCGCTGTTGCTCGCCCTGATGACGGTGTTGAATCTGACGCTCGCGCTGATCGCGGTACCGGATGGCGTGTTCGCGCGGCTGGGCGTCCAGGCGGCGATCACGGTCACGAACGAGCAATGGTCATTCATCGCCAACGTTGCGAATTACGGGGTGATGGGGGTGTTCATGCTGGTCGAATACCAGGTGCGCAAGTTTGTTTTCCCGGTACGGCCTTATCGCAACATCATCGATTTCGGGCGACGGATGGCTGCTTTGGGCCCCGCGTTCTGGCGCGACTTCTTCCGTTGACAGCATGCGATGGACATGACCGAATTCTCGATCCCCGCCGATCACCCCAGTCTTGCCGGACATTTTCCGGGCCGCCCAATCGTGCCCGGCGTGGTCGTCCTCGATCGGGTGCTGGCCGCCATCGAGGCGCAGCACGGGCCGCTTGGGCCGCTGAAGATGCCGCAGGTGAAATTCCTGCAGCCGCTGTTGCCGGAGCAGCAGGCACGGATCGAGCTGGTGCGTATCGAGTTGGCCCCCATCGAGCAGGACGCCCCATCTCCCACCATCGCCGCCGCGCCGCGCTGGCGCTTCCGGGTGCTGCGCGACGACGTGCCGATTGCCAGTGGCGAGGTGCAGACGGCATGAGTGCGGCCATGAAGACATCGCATTCCATCGCATCCAGGGATACATCGCGCCCATGAGTACCCAATGGAAGCAACGCCCCGAGGGCGGTGGCCGGTTCGCGCTGTCGCTGATCCGCAACATCAGCCGGTACGGCGGTCGCGGTATCGGCCGGTTGTTACTGTATCCGATCACGCTCTATTTCCTGATCCGTCGCGCTCCCGAGCGGACGGCGTCGCGTGCGTGGCTCGCACGTGCGCTTGGACGCCCGGCAACGCTGTGGGACGCGGCGAAACACATTCACACCTTCGCCGCGACCATCCTCGATCGCGTCTTTCTGCTCGGCGATGGCCCGGAGCGTCTGGTCAGGCGTTTCGATGTCCGCGTCCGTGGCCTCGACGAACTGCATGCGCATCTCGACCAGGGGCGCGGCATGCTGTTGTTCGGCTCCCACCTCGGCAGTTTCGAAGTGCTGCGTGTGCTGGCGCGGCGTCGGCCGGAATACACCATCCGCGTGGTCCTGGACAAAGCCCACAACCAGGCGGTGACCGATCTGCTCGATGCCTTGAATCCCGACGTGGCGGCGACCGTGATTGATGCCGGTCAGGACGGTCCCGGGCTGATGCTGGCGATCCAGGACGCGGTGCAGAGCGGCGCGCTGGTGGCGCTGCTGATCGATCGCGCCCACCCGGGCGGTCAAACCGTGCGGGCCCCGTTCTTCGGCAGCGACGCGCCGTTTCCCACGGCCCCCTGGTTGATCGCCGCCGCGCTGAAAGCCCCGGTCACCCTGGCATTCGGCCTGTATCGTGGCGGCAACCGCTACGACCTGATCTTCGAGAATTTCAGCGACGACATCATCATTCCGCGCCCGCAACGCACGCAGGCGATCTCGGCGTTGATCCGCCGTTACGCCACGCGGTTGGAGGATGTCGCACGCAGCGCACCGTACAACTGGTTCAACTTCTACGATTTCTGGGGCGCCGAGGAGCCGCATACCGATGCCGAACATGATTCGCCGAATCGTCCCGCTTAGTGTGGTGCTGTGTCTGGCCGCCTTCTCCATGGGAAAGGCCGATGCCCAGACTGCGGACAGCGACTGGATTCTCAAAGCTCTGGCGCGACCAGCGCCGATGCGCACCGACTTCGTTGAAGTACGCGATTCGCCGCTGCTGAAAAGCCCGCTGCGACTTTCCGGCGAATACCGGCGTCCCAGCGCGGACACGCTCGTACGCGAAGTCCGCGCACCGTATCGCGAAACCACCACGATCCGCGCGGGCGAAGCCACCATTGCCCGCGACAACAAATCGCCGCGTACATTTTCGCTGTCGCGGGTGCCGGAGCTTGCGAGCCTTCAGGCCAGTTTCGGTGCGTTGCTGGCCGGCGATCGCGTCCAGTTGGAGCGCACTTACGGGATCGCGGTGCAGGGCGATCGCACGCGCTGGATCATGACGCTGACGCCGAAAGACAAAGCGCTCGCCGCGCGCGTGCGCGATATCCGTCTGCACGGCCAGGGTGCGGAGTTGCGCTGCATCGAAACCCGACCGGTGAAAGGCGAAGCGCAGCGCACGCTGCTCGCCAGCGCAGCGCAGGCGGCCACGGCCGCGATGGATGCGGCGGCAATGCAGATCTTGTGCCGGAATGGCGTGAAATGAAAGCAATGCCTCGATACGCTGCTGCGAGTCCCCTGCACGGGCGTTGCGCATGACCGCTACCCGCCGAACCGTGCTCGCGCTGATCTGGCTGTCGATACTCGTCGTCGCGGCGTTTTTCATTGGCGAGCGCCTGCAGGTCAGCGGAGACTTGCGGAAATTCATGCCCTCCGCCGAAACCCCCGCGCAGAAACTGTTGTTGGAAGAACTCGGCGAAGGCCCGGGTTCACGGCTGCTGTTGATGTCGCTGTCCGGAGCGGATGCCGAAACTCTGGCCGCACAATCGCAGCGCATCGCACAGACGTTGGCGGCTGACGACCGCTTCACTCTGGTCGCGAATGGCGGCGAAGACGGACTCGATGCGATCCCGGAACGTCTGCGCCCGTATCGCTATCTGCTGTCGCCCGCGCTCGACACGCAAACGCTCGACGCCACCTATCTTCGTGATGAACTCGATGCGCGCGTGCAGGATCTGGGCTCACCCGCAGCGGCGCTGATCGAACCGCTGCTGCCATCCGATCCCACACTGGAAACCCTGCATGTCGCCGAAGCATTGCAGCCGGCGAATGCGCCGCAGCGCGTGCATGGTGTGTGGTTCGACCGCGCCGGCCGTGAAGCCTTGCTAGCGATCGAAACGAAGGCCGCAGGGTTCGACCCGACCGGACAGCAATCGGCGGTAAGTGCGATCGAAACCGCATTCGACAAGGCACGCGGCGCAAGCAAATCCACGATGACGCTCACCGGCCCCGGTGCGTTTTCGGTTGAAATCGGCGGGCGTACCCAGCGTGAAGCGGGCTGGATCGGCACCGTCGATACCGTTGGCCTGATCTTGCTGCTGTTGATCGCGTATCGAAGCTGGCGCACGCCGCTGTTCGGCGTATTGCCGCTGGCGAGCGCGGGCCTTGCCGGTCTTGGTGCGGTCGCGCTGTTGTTCGAAGGCGTGCATGGCATCACCGTTGCCTTCGGCTTCACGCTGATCGGTGTCGTCCAGGATTATCCGATCCATCTCTTCAGCCATCAACGTGCTGGCATTTCACCTTGGACGAACGCGCGCGCGATCTGGCCCACGCTCGCGACCGGCGTCGCTTCGACGTGTATTGCGTATGTGACGTTTCTCTTTTCCGGTGTTGATGGCCTGCAGCAGCTCGCGGTCTTCACCATCGCCGGTCTGGGCGTCGCCGCGATGACCACGCGTCTGCTGTTGCCGGCGTTGATCGATCCTGCGCCGCGCGATCCGGCGCTGTCGCCACGACTGGCTGCGCTGTGGGCGCAGGTTGCACGCGTGCCCCGGCCTCCGCTGTGGTTGTTGGGCGTGCTCGCTGTCGTTGCTATCGCCACCACGGCGTTCGCACCGGGTGCGTTCTGGCAGAACGATCTGTCGAAACTCACGCCCGTGCCCGCCGACGCGCTCGCGCGCGACGCACATCTGCGCGAGGAGCTCGGTGCACCCGACGTGCGTTATCTGCTGTCAGTGCGCGGCGCGAATGCCGAGGAGGCATTGCAGCGTGTCGAAGCATTGCATCCGAAGCTCGATGCGTTGATCGGACGCGGCGCCATCGATGGATACGACAGTGCCGCACGGGCACTGCCCAGCGCCGCGACGCAACATGCACGGCAGGCGAAGTTGCCGCCACCGGGTGAGCTGCGCGCTGCGCTTGATACCGCCGTCGCTGCCACGCCGTTCCGCAGTGATGCATTCGAAGACTTTGCTGTCGATGTCGAGCGTGCGCGCACTGCCGCGCCGCTGACGGTCCGCGACCTTGCCGGGACACCGCTGGCGACGCGTATCGGTGGTTTGTTGCTCGAAGGCGAAGACCACGCGACGGCCTTGGTGTCGATGACCGGGTTGACCGATCCGGCAGCGGTGGAGACTGCCCTGACCGCACCCGGTGTCGAGCTGCTCGATCTGAAGACCGCTTCCGAGTCGTTGGTCGTAGCGTATCGTGACCGTGTGTTGTTTGCGCTGGGGCTCGCTGCACTGCTGCTTGCAGCGACGGTGTGGCTGGCATTGCGCACGCCGCATCGTGTCCTGCGCGTATTGCTGCCGATGGCGCTGACAACCGTGATCATTCTCGCGGTGCTGCGTGCCTGTGGCGTCGAGCTGACCCTGTTCCATCTCGTCGCCCTGATCCTCGCTGCAGGCCTTGGCCTGGATTACGCGCTGTTCTTCGAGCACGCCGGCGACGATTACGAAGATCAGTTACGCACGCTGCATGCGCTGATCGTCTGCAGCTTGATGACGCTGCTGGTGTTTTTCCTGCTGGCGCTGTCGTCGATCCCGGTGCTGCGCGCGATCGGTGTGACGGTGACGCTCGGTGTCGTCGGCAATTTCGTGCTGGCGCTGCTGATTGCACGGCATCCAGCCAGTGCCCATGTGGGAGCGGCAGTCGTCGCGACGAATCACGAATAGTGTTTCCGCAGACCATCGCGGCTTGCGCCGCTCCTACAGGAGATCTTGTTTGATCAAACGCGAGCACATCGAAGCGATGATCCCGCACAAGGGTGACATGTGCCTGTGGGACGAGGTCATTGACTGGACCGGGACTGCCATCCGCCTGCGCAGCGACACGCACCGCGACCCAGCGCATCCACTGCGTTCGGATGATGCCCTGCGTGCGATACATCTGTGCGAATACGGGGCGCAGGCAATGGCCGTCCACGGCGGCCTGCGCGGTGCGGCCGAAGGTGGTGATCCCAAGGTCGGGTTTCTGGTCGCGCTGCGCGACGTGACTCTGCAGGTGGCGCGTATCGATGACTTGCCCGGTGTGCTGGAATGCGAAGCCGAATTATTGGCCGAAAGCGCCGCAAGCCAGCAGTACGCATTCCGCATCGTGCACGCCGGTGACGTGATCGCCGAAGGGCGTGCAGCGGTCATGCTGCAGGCATGATGCTGTCTGCATGAGCGGCGCAAGCCGCGATCGGGAGTGGTCAGTCTTGCCGTAATCCATCGCGGCTTGCGCCGCTCCTGCATTGATTTGAAGAGGAGAGAAGACATGTCGAACAACACGCCACGCCGCGCACTCGTGACCGGCGGCAGCGGCGATCTCGGTGGCGCGATCTGTCGTCGCCTTGCGACCGCTGGCGTTCATGTCATCGTGCATGCCAACGGCAATCTTGCGCGCGCCGAAACGGTGCGCGACGAAATTCTTGCTGCGGGTGGCTCCGCCGAAGCCGTGGCGTTCGATGTCGTTGACAGTGACGCGACGCGCTCGGTGCTGACCGCATTGCTCGAACATGGGCCGATCCAGATTGTGATCAACAACGCTGGGATCCACGACGATGCCCCGATGGCGGGTATGCGCGAAGACCAATGGAAGCGGGTCATCGATGTCTCGCTGCACGGTTTCTTCAACGTCACCCAGCCGTTGCTGCTGCAGATGGCGCGCACGCGATGGGGGCGCATCGTCAGCATCTCGTCGGTGGCGGGAGTGCTTGGCAATCGCGGTCAGACCAACTACGCGGCGGCCAAGGCCGCACTGCACGGCGCGACAAAATCATTGGCGCGCGAGATGGCCAGCCGCAAGATGACCGTCAATGTGGTGGCGCCGGGTGTCATCTCCGGCAACATGAGCGAAGATGCATTTCCTGCAGAGCAGATCAAACAGATGGTGCCGGCCGGCCGTGCCGGTACTCCGGACGAAGTTGCCGCACTGGTCTGTTTCCTGTGCAGTGATGATGCGGCCTATATCAATGGCCAGATCATCGGTGTCGATGGCGGCATGTCCTGATGCCGAGATCGAGATTTTGAGCATTCGGTGTCCATTCGATTCGATTCGAGAGTAGTACGATTCGAAAGCAGTACAGTGGCGGCAATGGAGCGCCACTGCAATATCCACCAAAGGGAATCACAATGAAGATCCGTCCTACATACACACTCGTTCTGGCGCTGTTTGCTTCCGCCGCATCTGCGCAATCACTGCAGGTGCAGCGTCCGGTTCCGTATTCCGAAGACGGCGATATCGCCGACAAGATCAAAAACGAATGCAAGATCAACGAACAGCTCGCGGATTACTTGCAGGAATACGCCAAGAAAAACGGTATCGAAGTGCAGTTCGTCGACGGCGCGGTCGATAAGGCATCGGGTCGTGTACTGGACCTCCGCATCACCAATTCGATCAGCATGGGCAATGCGTTCATCGGCCATCAGAAAGGCACCACCGCTGTGGGAACGCTTTACGACAACGGTGAGAAGGTCGCCGCCTTCAAGGCACGACGGCATTCGATGGGCGGTGTATTCGGTGGCTATAAAGGCTCGTGTTCAGTGCTGGGCCGCACCGTGAAGGTGATGGGCGAAGACATCGCGAACTGGCTCAAATCGCCGGCCGATGGTGTGGTGTTGGGCGACAATGACTGACGTTCTCCAATAGGGATCAGGCACAAGGGCCGCGAAAGCGGTCCTTCGCACTGTCCGCACGGCGGTATGCTGCCGGTTCTGCTTTCGAGGATCATCCGATGACATTCCGCTCTTTCACCGTTGCCCTGTTGGCGGTATCGCTCGCCGCCTGTGCCAGTGCGCCGCAGATCAGCGGACGGGTGCGCCCGCCGATTGATCCCGCCCAGGTTCGCATCTATCACGTGCCGCCTGCCGGTTATGAAGAAGTCGCCCAGCTCAGCAGCGCCAGTGGGCCGCTGACATACGGCGAGCAGAACAAGCTGAACACCGTGATCGCGAAGCTGCGTCGCGAGGCGGCGAAGCTCGGCGCAAACGGGGTGCTGTTGATCGGTATGGATGATGGATACGGCGGCGGTGGCGTGAGCATCGGCGGCGGGGTCGCCCATGGTGGGGGGCATACCTTCAGCGGCGGTGGCGTCGGTATCGATATCACGCCACGACCGAAATACGCGTACGGCGTCGCGATTTACGTCGCCGATCCGCCGCCACTCGTGCCTTCTGTGCCTGCCGGAGAATAGTCGCTCCGTAAGGCAGACGGCTCTTGCTCAAGCCGCGCTCGCGTACCAGATCGTCGCGAGCGATGTTCCCTTCGTTTCATCCGCCTGCAGCAGCGCATCCAGACCGCAATCGTCGATATCCATGTGCGACGCGCGCGCCTGCTCCAGGATTTCCGCTGCCAACCACGTCATACGCTTGAGATTGTCGATCATGCGTTGCTCGAATGCGGCGTTGTCGAGCCGGTCATGCAGCGCGCGGTTCATTTCATGGAACCAGTCGATATGGAACTGGTCGAGCAGACGGCCGTCGAGCGTCGCGGTCTGGGACAACGCTAACGTACGATTGCGTTCTCCCCATGTGCGCAGCAGGGCCTGCATACCAAGATTCAGGTCGCGGCCACGCTCGAACTGCGGACGCAACTTTCCGAGTAAGGACACGTCGGTGAGTTTTTCGCCGCAGAACAATGGCGCCAGTAACGCCCAGTAATACGTGTAGTCCCAGATCACCTTCACCGGCATCACCTGGGCGTCGCCGAATAGCGGGTACTGGTCCTGATACAGCGTCAGCGTGTTCTCGTAGAAACCGAAATACAGCTGCTGATAGATGTCCGCGTAGGCGGCGAAGGATTTCTTCGCGCGATCCTTTCGGATCAGGTCGCAGATCAGGGTGTTCGAGATAGCGATGAAGTCGCTGCCCGGCGAATAGAACGGGTCGAGGAAGACGCCGGCTTCGCCGGTCAGTGCCCAGCGATCGCCGCTGAATACCTGCTTGCAGCCATAGGACACATTGCGCAGGAACAGGAAGTCCTGCAGCGCATGTTGCGGTTGATCAAGTGCTTCTGCGACCCGTGGCTGATGCTCGCGCAGCCATGCCATCGCTTTTTCGTGGGTGTTCATCCTTTCGAGCGGATGCGTCGACGCGTCGCAGACAATGCCCAGCGAATGCGCGCCTGATGACAGCGGGATCAGCCAGAACCAGTAGCCGGGGCCGCACATGTGATTGGTCGAACGCCAGCGGTCCGGCGGCGTGCAGCGCGACAGCCACGCGGCGTCGTCCGACCAGCGTTCCGGATCGATGATGCCGTCGACGCGCCACCACACTGCGTTGATCTCATGGTTGTTGGTCTGGCCCAGGTCGAACTTGCGCTTGAGCAGCCCGGCACGACCGCTGGCATCCACCAGCCAGCGTGCACGCGCACTGCGCGTGTGTCCTGCGCATTCGAACGTGACTGAGTGCGGTGCATCGACCCCATCAGGATCCATGCCGCCCATCTCGATGCCGCGCACGGCAGTGCCGTCGATGAAACGCACGCCGAGGCGTTGCGCTTCATCGCCGAGAAAATTCTCGAAACGGCCGCGATCGATCTGCCATGACGGTGTCGGCAGGATCTTGCTGACGCCCAGCTCGGTGCAGCGGTCGATGTCGCGGCGGCCGTCGCTGAAGAAAAACCGGAAACCGAATTTGCGGATGTGTTCGCTTTCGAGGTGTTCGCGCAGACCGAGCACGTTGGCGAAGTAATGCGCGCCGATCTCGACAGTGGATTCGCCGACCTTGAACGCGCCTTCTGCCACGGGATGCGTTCGGCGTTCGATGACCGCGACATCAATCTCCGGGTCCGATTGCTTCAGCTGAATGGCAAGCGTCAGACCTGCGAGGCCGCCGCCGAGCACAACGACATCGTAGGCGCTGGGTGGGTTCATGGCAGGCGTCTGCACAGTCATCTCGGTTCTCCGGAAGCGAATTCGCCGCTGGGGTCGTCGATCACGGCCGGTGTGTTGCGGGTTTGGCGATATTCGCGAATCACATGACCATGGTTCCAGACCTGGGCCACGACATGCGAGGTGATGCGGTAAAGATCGTGCAGCGGCCGGAAATGACTCTTCCGGAATTTCCCGGTAACACCAGCACCGGCATAACGCGATTCGATCGGCACCGAGACTGCGCCGATACCCAGCCGGCGCGCGGCGCTGATCAGGATCTGCGCTTCGTAAACAAAATCTTCGCCGGGTACGTCATCCAATGCCGCCACTGCGGCCGGATAGAGCCGTTGTCCACTCTGCGTGTCGGCGATGCGGAAGCCGCAGCCCCAGGCGATGCCCCAGTCGCCGAATTCGTTGGCGATGCGGCGATAGGTCGGTTGCTGCGAACGCTTGCGCAGACGCGCACCGATCGCGATGCAATTCGGATGACGGTTGGCGGCGGCGATCAGTCGTGGGATGTCTTCCGCGAGATGCTGTCCGTCGCCATCCATCGTCAATACGGCGGTGGCCCCTTGGCGCAACGCTTCACGGAAGCCGTCGCGAAGACTCGCGCCCTTGCCCATGCGCTGCGTGTGACGCAACACGGTCACCGGCAGGTCGGCGATCTTCTCGCTGGTGCCATCGTCTGAGCCGTCGTCGATCACGATCACGCGGTCGCATTCGACCAGCGCGCCTTCGACCACTTCGCGGATGCGTAGCGCTTCGTTCAGTGCGGGAATCACGACAACGATGTTGCTGCGATCGAACGCGATGTTGTTGCCGGAAGACGACTCACGCATACGCGATCTCCAGACGCAGCAGACGGCCCGGCGCGGCCTTCAACGTCGCGTGACGTGCATTGGTGGCCAGGGCATCGAACAGCGGCAACATCGGTGCCATCGCATTGCCGCCGGCATGGCGGCCTAGCGCGCCCGGCGCATCGGTTTCGCCATCGCTGAGCGTCGCGGTGATGCGTGGATGTTTGCTGTGTATGGAAGCGTGCTCTGGCTGGCACTTCGACAGGATCACTGCACCGCCGAGCAAGCCACTGCAGTCGTGTACCGAGCGCAGCGGCCCGGTGGCGCCGGTGTCGTAACCGACCAGCAGCACCGCTTCAGCGCCTTCCGCGAGTTGCATCAACGCTTCCAGCAGGCCCTGCGCGAAGCTCGCGTCATAGGCGCTGATCGCGGTGGCTGCTTCCCTGCAGCCGGCACCGATGGTCCAGTAGCCGGCGGCGGCGTTGTGCACCGAGTTATGGAATTTCGTTGGCGAAACGGCGCTGGGGTCGCCCGCCAACGTCGCGCACATGTAGTCGGTGATCGACAGGTCGCCATGGGTCGAGGTGAACACCGATGGCAACAGCGCCGGGTCACGACCCGCGTCCGCGCAGGCGGCAAGCGCGACTTCCAGTGCGACTGCGACCGACTCGGGTGCGCGACGGCGTTCGTTCGGTGCCAGCAACTGCGGCGCGGGTTTGGCCGGTGCGTCGTCCGGCAGTGCGCCACTGGCGACGAAATCGCACGCAGCCTGCCAGGACGGCAGGCCGTTGCTCCAGAAACCGACGCTTTCGATGGTGGCGGTCAGTGCGCCGATCTCGACGGTACTCATGCGCGACCGAAGACCAGCGAAGCGTTGTTGCCGCCGAAGCCGAAAGAATTGTTCATCGCGTAGCGGATCTCGCGGGTGGCGTCGTGGAAACGGATCTGCGGACCGCAGGCGGGATCGGGGTGGGCGTCGCCGGCGATGTCGCTGCCGAGCATGCCCGGCAGATGGCCGCGTTCCAGCGCGAGCAGGGCGAAGACCGATTCGACGATACCGGCGGCGCCGAGCGTATGCCCGACCCAACCCTTGGTGGAGCTGGCGTGCAGCGTGTCGCCGAACAACCCGGATACCGCGATTGCTTCGACCGTGTCGTTGGCGGGCGTCGCGGTGCCATGCAGATTCAGATAACCGACATCGTCCGGTGTGATCCCGGCGCGTTCGAGCGCGGCCTGCATCGCCAGCCGTGCGCCGAGGCCTTCGGGATGCGGCGTCGACATATGGTGGGCGTCGCTGCTTTCGCCGTAACCGCACAGGCGAGGGTCGTGATCGTCATCGCCGGAGACCCGTTCCAGCAGCGCATAGCCGCCGGCTTCGCCCAGCGACAGCCCGTCGCGCCGTACGTCGAACGGCAGGCAGGGATGCTCCGAGACCAGGCCAAGCGCGTTGAAGCCGAACAGCACGCTGCCGCACAGCGTATCCACGCCGCCGACCAGCGCAGCGTCGACGACACCGGCATGGATCAACCGCGCGGCTTGTGCAAACACTTTCGCGCTGGAGGAGCAGGCAGTGGCGACGGTCACGCACGGCCCGCGCAGGCCGGTGGCACGTTGCAGGAAATCGCCGAGCGAGTGTGGCGTGTGCAGCAAAGGTCTACGCAGATCCGCCGGGAATGCGCCGTTGTCGAGCCGCGTGTAGGCCTCTTCGCTGGCGCCGATGCTGGAGGTCGATGTACCGATGATCAGCGCAATGCGCTCGGCACCATGGCGTGCGCGCAGCGCAGCGAGCTTGTCGAGAATGTCGTCCTGCTGCAGTGCCAGCCAGGCGAGACGATTGTTGCGGCAATCGAAAGGAGCCAGTTCTGCCGGCAGCAGCACCGCTTCGATGCCGTCGACGCGGCCGATCCAGGTCTCCAGACGTGCATCTGCAGTGGTGCCGTCGCCGAAGTCGTTGCGGCGCAGGCCGCTGCGGTGCGCGTGCAGCGCAGCGGC
>JBGSID010000225.1:0-14470 GCA_041751895.1 Lysobacteraceae bacterium
CTGAGTGGTCGAGGGCGCGGTCTCGGCGACGGTCGGGGTGGGCTCGACGGTGGCCTCGGGTGCCGGCTTGTCGCCACCGCAGCCGGCGATGGCCAGCACCAGGGCAGACGACAAGAGGGCGAAACGAAGGCCATCACGAAGCGGACGGTACGTCGAAAAGGGGGTGTCTTGGGCAACGGACATGTCGTTGGTTTCCTGCTGGGTGGAGTCGATGGTTTGCAAGCACATCCTGTGCCAGCGCGCCCCCTGTCATGCTCACCCGTATCCCCCGGGTGCCGATCGATACTTTATTCCCGGGCTTACTTTCCAATACAGAAGCTCGAAAAAATGTGACCAAGTAAGTCATCTGGCGCAATCCGGCCTGTAATTTCTCCCAGGCTGTCGTGTGCTACGCGCAGGGCTTCGGCAGTCAGCTCCAGCATATCGCCATCCAGCTGTCGGCGCGCGGCCATCAGCTCCTGGCCTGCACGACGCAGTGCATCGACCTGCCGACCCCGGGCGCTGAATGCGCCTTCTGCGCCATCCCCGGCAACGCCGGACAGCGCACGCAGGCGGGCATGGAGCTGGTCGAAACCCGCTCCGGTCTGTGCCGAAACCAGTACCGCATCGTCATCGATCAGGGGCTCTACTTCCAGCAAATCAGCCTTGTTCAACAGCCATAACCGCTTTGGCACATCGGCGATGACGGCGGCAACGGTGGCCCGTCCCGCGTCGACATCGCGGGCATCGAGCACCACGATCGCCAGATCCGCTCGGGTCAGTTCCGCCTCGGCGCGACGCATGCCTTCGCGCTCGATCGTATCGCCACCGGCACGCAGGCCCGCCGTATCGACGAGTGTCAGCTCGACGCCATCCACCCGCACCGTCTCCCGGAGGAGGTCACGGGTAGTGCCGGCGATGTCGCTGACGATCGCGCGATCGCTGCCGGCCAACGCATTCAACAACGAGCTCTTGCCTGCATTCGGCGGCCCCACGATCACCGCATGCAGCCCATCGCGCAGCTTCTGCCCACGCTCAGCTTCGTCCAGCAATGTATCGAGATCGTCCGCCGCCTGCGCCAGTCCATTGCGCAGGGCTTCGCCACCGAGCGTGTCGAGCGGCTCGTCGGCAAAATCGATTGCCGCTTCCACATGTACGCGCAGGCGCAGCAGCATATCGGCGAGCGCATCGACGCGACGCGAGAACACACCATCCAACGAACGCCGCGCCGCCCGTGCCGCACGCACATCGGCAGCGGCGATGAGATCGGCGACGGCTTCGGCTTGGGCAAGATCGAGCTTGCCGTTGAGGAAGGCGCGTTCGCTGAACTCACCGGCACGCGCCAGCCGGGCGCCCAACGCGCAGCAGCGGGTAAGCAGTTGCCGCAATACCGCCGGACTGCCGTGCGCCTGCAGTTCGACGATGTCCTCCCCGGTGTAGCTTGCCGGTGCTTTGAAATACAGGACGATGCCGTCGTCGATCGCCTCACCATGTTCATCGTGGAACCGCGCGTAATGCGCGTAACGCGGCTTCAAGGATTTGGCGCAGACGATTTCCGCGATCTCGCGCGCACGCACGCCGGACATGCGCACGACGCCGACGCCGCCGGTTCCGGCAGCGGTGGCAATCGCGGCAATGGTGTCATCAGGAATCATCGCGTTATCGTCTCAAAAAAAACGCGGGTCGGCGCGTTGTCATCTTGACCCCACTCTGCGCGGTACGGCTGTCAGCAACACGCCATCGGCTTGATCAATCTACGATGGCAGCCAGCTTGAAGATCGGCAGATACATTGCGAACAGACAGAGCATCGGCAGAAGCACACCGACCGCGACGCCCAACAACAATGCAACGATGCCACGACGTCTATCTTCCGGTGTACGTAAAGGCACCCAAGCGGATGCCACCGGTACGATCAACGGTGCGACCCAAAGGAAACCGTGGCCGTACACGAACAGACGTGTGAGTGCCGGCAGTTCTGCACCGAAATTTTCAAAAACGTCCATGAAGTACGGTACGAGCCATTGCGAAGCGATTACACCGGCGCTGGCAACAACAATACCGGTGATCAGCAGAAACGTATTGGCGTGATGGCGCATTCCGGTGCTCCCGTGATGGTGTCCGAAAGATATCGCCGATTCTGCTTGAATGCTGGTCTGCTGTTGCCATCGTGGCCACTGCACAAACGCGAAGCCCGCCTTGCGGCGGGCTTCGTCATCTTCGTTGAATCGGAATCGTTGAATCCGAATCGTTGGATCAGAACACGAATCCAATTTTCTACGTTTTGACGACCGTTCCCGGCTTGTCGCCAAACTTCTTGATCATCCACATCTGCTGCAGCATGCCCAGCGTACCGTTGGTCACCCAATACAGGACCAGACCGGCCGGGAAGAAGGCGAACATCACGCCGAAGATCAACGGCATGAACTGGAACATCTTCTGCTGGATTGGATCGACGCCGGTCATCGGTGAGAGACGCTGGGTGAACAACATCACTGCAGCATTGATGATCGGCAGGATGAAATACGGGTCGCGCGCGGTCAGATCCTGGATCCAGAGAATCCACGGTGCCTGGCGCAGTTCCACCGATTCGATCAGCACCCAGTAGAGCGCGAGGAACACCGGCATCTGGATCAAGATCGGCAGACAGCCGCCGGCCGGATTGATCTTCTCTTTCTTGTAGAGCTCCAGCATCGCGGTCTGGAACTTCTGTTTGTCTTCGCCGTAACGTTCCTTCAATTGCTGGATGCGCGGCTGGAACTTGCGCATTTTCGCCATCGATTTGTACTGCGCAGCCGACAACGGATACAGGGCCAGTTTGATCAGCAGCACCAGCAACATGATCGACCAACCCCAATTCCCCGTGATCCTGTCCAGTTTCGCGAGCAGCCAATGGATCGGCTGCGCAATGAAAGACAGGATGCCGTAGTCGAGCGCGCGCTCAAATCCGGGCGCTTGCGCTTCGAGTTTTTCCTGCAACTTGGGGCCGATCCACAACTTCGCTTCGGTACTGGTCTGGGTTCCAGGTGCCACGGTGAATTCGGGACCGGTGGCCGTGATGCCGAACTGGTTGCCCGCGCTGGCAAGACCGAACACCGCTTTCTGATCGGGTTGCGGAATCCAACCGGTGAAGAAATAGTGCTGCAGTAGCGCGATCCAACCACCATCGGTGGTGATGTTCAACGGACCATCGTCGACGAATTTGTCGTACGCGCGTTTCTTGTATTTGTCGGCAGGGGTATACCAGACCGCTCCGTTGAAACTGAAGGACTCCGGATTGGTCATCCCACGCTTGATCACGTGCGGCACGCGCGAAAGATAGCGGTAGACATGGCCAGTCCACGGCTGCGTACCGCTGTTGACGATTTCATCGCGTACCGTCAACGCATACTCACCACGCATGAGCGTGTATGTCCGGCGGATACTGACCCCGTTGGGACCGGTCCACAGGAAGCGCGCGCTCACGTCTTTCGCGCCGTCGGCAAGCTTGAGTTCGCTATCGGGTTGTTCGGCGACAAAGCCGGCAATATGCGTCGGCCCACCCTGTGCGCTGTTCCAACCGCTTTGCGCGATGTAGAAATTCTCTGCGTTGTCGTCGAACAAACGCACGAATGCTGCGTCAGGGTCACGGGAGACGCGATACTTCAACAATTCGGCGCGACGTACATTGCCGCCATCAAGGCTGAGGCGCAGGACATCGTTGCTGAGCGTGATGCGCGGTGCTTCTTCGGGCGATGCACTCAATTGCGCGGTTGTTTGGCCTGTCCCCGTCGATGAGGTCG
This sequence comes from Lysobacteraceae bacterium, assembly GCA_041751895.1. GTDB lineage: Bacteria > Pseudomonadota > Gammaproteobacteria > Xanthomonadales > Xanthomonadaceae > Lysobacter_I. The sequence goes on from JBGSID010000225.1 coordinate 3,760, forward strand.
CTGCCGGCATTGCTTGCGGTGTAGCGCTCGGGATCGCAGGTACCGGCAAGCCTTCGGGCTGCACGGTTGGCGACACAGTGGTTGCGGTCGGATTCGTCGCTGGCGGCTCGCGATGTTCTTTGTTCCACTCCATCCACAGAATGGTCGCCACCATCAGCCAGGCGAAAATCAGGAAAGTGCGCAGTTGGTTCATGGGGCGGACGGACTCGTCGCGCCGCTGGGAATCGGCGCTTGTGCGGGAGAGGGGGCGGGCGGCATTGTGCCGTTCGCGAGGGATGGGGGCAACGCGGCACGGCGCAAGGCCTGCTGAAACGCCGTGATCAATTCCGGCCCTGTCACGCGCGCCGCAGGGGCTCGGGCGACCACAACATAGGCGCCACCAGCCAGTTGCGGGCGTTGACGTCGGAAGTGATCGCGAAGAACACGTTTGATGCGATTGCGGACGACAGCGCGCTTGTCGACCTTGCGCGAAACAGCCAATCCGAGCCTCGCCGGGCGTTCGTCGGCGAGATAGTGCAGCGCCAGGATGGGCGTGGCGGCGCGCTTTCCGCGCGCGAATACGGCGTCGAATTCCGGACGCGCGCGTACCCGCGCGGTGCGCGGGTAACGTGCATTAGAAGTTGCGTTGGGACGCCCGGTGATCATGAACGGCAATCGTTCATGCCGGAAGCACCATGCCTGATGGCTCGTATCGGCGACGACAGGCACACAGGGCCGGTCGCGATGCCGAGGCGATCAGGCAGTGAGGCGCGTGCGACCTTTGGCGCGACGGCGGGCAAGAATCTTGCGGCCATCGGCGGTCTTCATGCGGGCACGGAAACCGTGGTCGCGCTTACGCTTGAGGTTGCTGGGCTGGTAGGTGCGCTTGGTGGCCATGCTCGGGCTCGCGTTACGTGATGCGTCGTGGCGCGGGGACGGTGCCAATGCGCCGAAACGCAGGGCCGAAACCGCAAGAACCGTCAATTATGCAGGCCCAGTGCCCTGATGGTCAAATGCGGCATCGAGTGCCCATCGCCAGAGGATGCGACGAGTACGCGGCAATGGCGCTCGGTGGTAGTCTGGTCAATCAACTTCCGGTTCCGCGCGCCACATTAGCACTCCGTCCGCCCGGGCGCGGTGTTCCGCGCGCGGTTCGACCTGTTCCCGTTCGTTTTTCTGCGAAGCACTTCTGATAACTCCGATGGATGCCTGGCCCCGCTGTCTTGAACGCCTCGAAGCCGAACTGCCGGTGGAGGAGGTACAGACTTGGCTGAAACCGCTGCAGGCACGCCTGCACGATGACGGCCTGGTCCTGTACGCCCCGAATGCGTTTGTTCGCGATGCGGTGCAGGCGCGGTATCTGCCCCGGATCAGCGAACTGCTGGGGCACTTTGCCGGCAATGTGGCTGTGTCGCTGGAAATCGGCTCGGTCGCGCGCGTCGCACCTGCGGTTCCCAGCCCGACACAGACTTTCACCGCGAACCGTCCTGCGACGGCAACACATCCGGGAACACCGTTCGCCGGCAACCTCGACAATCACTACACCTTCGAGAATTTCGTCGAAGGCCGCAGCAATCAGCTTGGACGCGCCGCAGCTTGGCAGGCATCGCTGAAACCGGGTGATCGTGCCCACAATCCACTGCTGCTGTACGGCGGCACCGGCTTGGGCAAAACCCATCTGATGTTCGCCGCCGGCAACGAAATGCGCCGTCAGAACCCGGCGATGCGAGTGATGTATCTGCGCAGCGAGCAGTTCTTCAGCGCCATGATGAAAGCGCTGCAGGACAAGACCATGGACGGCTTCAAACGCCAGTTCCAACAGGTCGATGCCCTGCTGATCGACGATATCCAGTTCTTTGCCGGTAAAGACCGCACCCAGGAAGAGTTCTTCCACACCTTCAACGCCCTGTTCGACGGCCGCCAGCAGATCATCCTCACCTGCGACCGCTATCCGCGCGAAGTCGAAGGCCTGGAGCCGCGCTTGAAATCGCGTCTGGCCTGGGGGTTGTCCGTGGCGATCGAGCCGCCGGATTTCGAGACCCGCGCGCAGATCGTGCTCTCGAAAGCACGCGAACGCGGTGTGCTAATCCCTGAAGACGTTGCGTTCCTGCTGGCCAAGAAGATGCGCAGCAATGTCCGCGATCTCGAAGGCGCACTCAACACGCTGTCCGCGCGTGCCAACTTCACCGGCCGCGCGATCACAACCGAGTTCGCCCAGGAAACCCTGCGCGATCTGCTGCGCGCCCAGCAGCAGGCGATCAGCATCACCAATATCCAGAAGGCCGTGGCAGACTACTACGGCTTGCAGATCAAGGATCTCCTGTCCAAGCGCCGTACCCGCTCGCTGGCTCGACCGCGGCAGGTGGCTATGGCGTTGGCCAAGGAGCTCACCGAACACAGTCTGCCGGAGATCGGCGATGCCTTTGCGGGGCGCGACCACACCACGGTCCTGCACGCATGCCGCCAGATCCGGACGCTGATCGAAAGCGATGGCAAACTGCACGAGGATTGGGACAAGTTGATACGCAAGCTCAGTGAATGACCGCATTGCGACAAGTGCGTCTCAAACCCTGAGAATAGGTTGGAGACAAGTTGTGGATAAGTACGAGGTCATCCGTTACACAAATTTTTATCCACAGGTCATCCCCACCCAGAGCCATACGTTGTACAGATGTTTGTTGGGTCACAAATCCATTTTAAATCATAAGCTTGAAGCTGTTATCCCGAGCTTTTGAAAACACCACCACCACCAGTTTTTTAGATTTATATCTATTTGAAGCTTGGCCAGCCAACCGTCCTAAGGGGAATCGAATCACATGCGTTTCAGTCTGCAACGCGAAGTGCTGTTGAAGCCGCTGGCTCAGGTCGTCAACGTCGTCGAACGGCGGCAGACCCTGCCGGTCTTGGCAAATCTTCTGGCCAGAGTCGAAGGCGAGCTGCTTTCCCTGACCGGAACCGACCTTGAAGTCGAAATGGTGGCCCGCACCCGTGTCGAGGACGCCGAACCTGGTGAGACCACGATCCCGGCAAGGAAACTGTTCGAAATCGTCCGCGCCCTGCCTGACGGCAGCAAGGTCACGATCAGCCAGTCAGGCGACAAGGTCACGGTCTCGGCTGGTCGCAGTCGTTTCACACTGGCCAGCCTGCCCGCCAATGACTTTCCTGCATTGGATGAAGTCGATGCGACCGAGCGCGTCCGCGTCGGTGAGGCCGGCCTAAAAGAACTCATCGAACGTACGGCGTTCGCGATGGCGCAGCAGGATGTCCGTTATTACCTCAACGGTCTGCTGTTCGATCTGCGTGACAAGGCACTCCGGTGCGTGGCCACAGACGGTCACCGCCTGGCGCTTTGCGAAGCGGTGCTGGAAGACACCGTCGAAACCAAACGTCAGATCATCGTTCCGCGCAAAGGTGTGCTTGAGCTGCAACGGCTGCTCGAAGGCGGAGATCGCGAGTTGGAACTCGAGATGGGCCGAAACCATATCCGCGTGAAGCGCGACGACGTCACCTTCACCAGCAAGCTCATCGATGGCCGCTTCCCGGACTATGAGGCTGTCATCCCGATTGGTGCCGACCGTGAAGTAAAGCTCGATCGCGAAGTGTTCCGCGCGTCCCTGCAACGTGCCGCGATTCTTTCAAACGAAAAATACCGGGGCGTCCGGATCGAGGTTTCGCCCGGGCAGCTGAAGATTAACGCGCACAATCCTGAGCAGGAAGAAGCCCAGGAAGAGATCGAGGCGGATACCAAGGTCGACAGCCTCGTCATTGGTTTCAATGTGAATTATCTCCTCGATGCGCTTTCGGCGTTGCGCGAAGAACATGTGATCCTCCAGCTGCGCGACTCCAACTCGTCTGCGCTCGTGCGCGAGGCCAGCAGCGACAAGTGTCGCCATGTGGTCATGCCACTCCGGCTCTGATGCTGCTTTTGCTGTTCCACGTGAAACATCACACTCGCCCGGGCATTCCCGGGCGATGTCGTTTTAGCTTGTCGTCTGGAGTGTGTGCGCCATGCGCGTAACCCGGCTTCAGATTGCAGCAGTACGCCGTTTGGCACAGGTTGAATTGTCTCCGACACCCGGGATCAATCTGATCATCGGCGAGAACGGCAGCGGCAAGACCAGCCTGCTGGAGGCATTGCACCTGTTGGCGTACGGCCGAAGCTTTCGCGGCCGCGTGCGTGACGGGTTAATTCGCACAGGATCCGATGCCGTTGAAGTCTTTGCCGAATGGCAGGAAGAAACGACTGGTCGCATGCGTCGAGCCGGTTTGCGTCACAGCGGACAACGCTGGGAGGGTCGGCTTGATGGAGAACCGGTCGCGCAGCTTGGTGAACTATGTGCGGCGCTGGCGGTGGTCACATTCGAGCCGGGCAGCCACGCACTTGTGACGGGTGGAGGAGAGCCCCGGCGCAGGTTGATCGATTGGGGACTGTTTCACGTGGAACAGTCCGAGAGGGGGCGCGCGGGCCGAGGCGGCGACTTTCTGGCACTTTGGCGTCGTTATGGACGTGCACTGAAACAGCGGAACGCCCTGCTCAAGGCCCGGATCCGCGACCATCAGCTGGATGCTTGGGACCATGAGCTCGCTGAAGCGGGTGAGCCGTTGACGCGCTGTCGGTATGGCTACATCGAGATGCTGGAGCCCTTGTTGCAGGCGATGGCGGACGAGCTTGCCCCTTCGTTGGGGGTGGCACGGATAGTCTTTCAATCAGGGTGGGCGCGCGAGAGTCTGTCGCTTGCCGATGCTCTCTTGGTGGCTCGCGACCGGGATCTGGCCTATGGTTTCACGTCTGTCGGCCCCCACCGTGCTGACTGGCGTATCGAATACGCCGCACTGCCGGGACGGGAAACGTTGTCACGCGGCCAGGCCAAGCTGACCGCATTGGCAACCTTGCTGGCCCAAGCGCAACACCATGCGGATATTTGCGGTGAATGGCCTGTCGTGGCCCTGGACGATCTGGCATCCGAATTGGATCGACGTCATCAGCGACGTGTGCTGGAGCGGCTGCTTTCATCCGGAGCTCAAGTCTTCATCACCGGCACTGAGGCACCAGAGGCCTTGCAGATGCTTCCTGCCAAAGTTGCGTTGTTTCACGTGGAACAATCGGGCTCGACAAGCCAGATCCAACGCAGCACAGGTCCAGTCGGTGCCGATTGATGGGCTGGGTGCGGAAGAGTGGTTTTCGTGCCAGAGGCCGCTCCAACGCGTGAGACAAATCAAGTGCGAGCACGCCCTGTTTGCACACAAAATCCCTTGCTTCTGCGGTATGTGCGGTCGGCTGGTATAATTCCGCTGTTGAAACCAATAGTTAATGTGTCGCGCGGGCGTCCCGCCTGCGTGGCCGTTGCCAGCAGCCGAACGAAGCGAATGACCGAAGAAACCCAGCAGCCCGGCGCCAACAACACCTACGACTCCAGCAAGATCACCGTCTTGCGTGGCTTGGAGGCTGTTCGCAAACGCCCCGGCATGTACATCGGCGATGTGCACGATGGCACCGGATTGCATCACATGGTGTTCGAGGTGGTCGATAACTCGATCGACGAAGCCCTTGCCGGGCACGCCGACGATGTCTTCGTCACCATCCATGAAGATGGTTCGGTGTCCGTCTCCGACAACGGTCGCGGCATCCCGGTCGACATTCACAAGGAAGAGGGGGTCTCTGCAGCCGAGGTCATCATGACCGTGCTGCATGCCGGCGGTAAATTCGATGACAACAGCTACAAGGTCTCGGGTGGTTTGCACGGCGTCGGCGTCTCCGTGGTCAACGCGCTCTCGTCGAAGCTCACGCTCGACATCTGGCGCGATGGCTACCATCACCAACAGGAATACGCGCTCGGCGAGCCGGTGGCATCGCTCAAGCAGGTGGCGCCATCCCAGAAGCGAGGCACGCTGCTTCGGTTCTGGCCGGCTGAAGAGATCTTCACCGACATCCAGTTCCACTACGACATCCTCGCCAAGCGCTTGAGAGAACTGTCGTTCCTCAATTCCGGGGTCAAGATCACGCTGACCGACGAACGCACGAACGAGCGAGGCGAGGGCAAGCGCGACGTTTTCCAGTATGAAGGCGGCATCCGCTCATTCGTGGAGCATCTGGCGCAGCTGAAGACACCGTTGCACCCGAACGTGATCTCGGTCAGTGGCGAGCAGAATGGCATCGTGGTTGATGTCGCGCTGCAGTGGACCGACGCGTATCAGGAAACGATGTTCTGTTTCACCAACAATATTCCGCAGAAAGATGGCGGCACCCATCTGATCGGTTTCCGTGCCGCACTGACCCGTACGCTCACCAATTACATCGAGCGCAACGGCATCGCCAAGCAGGCCAAGGTCACGCTCTCCGGCGATGACATGCGTGAAGGCTTGATCGCGGTGTTGTCGGTGAAAGTACCCGACCCGAGTTTTTCGTCGCAGACCAAAGAGAAGCTGGTCAGTTCCGAAGTCAGACCAGTCGTTGAAAGCACATTCGGTATGCGTCTTGAGGAGTTCCTGCAGGAACATCCCAACGAGGCCCGCGCCATTACCGGCAAGATCGTGGACGCCGCTCGCGCCCGCGAGGCCGCGCGCAAGGCCCGCGACTTGACCCGGCGCAAAGGCGCCCTGGATATCGCTGGTTTGCCTGGCAAGCTCGCCGACTGTCAGGAAAAAGATCCGGCATTGTCCGAACTGTTCATCGTCGAGGGCGACTCGGCCGGTGGTTCCGCGAAACAGGGCCGAAACCGCAAGAATCAGGCGGTATTGCCGCTGCGCGGAAAAATCCTCAACGTCGAACGTGCGCGTTTCGATCGCATGCTGTCCTCCGCGGAAGTCGGCACGCTGATCACCGCACTCGGTACGGGCATCGGCCGGGACGAATACAACCCGGACAAACTGCGCTACCACCGCATCATCATCATGACCGACGCCGACGTCGACGGCTCGCATATCCGCACGCTGTTGCTGACGTTCTTCTACCGGCAGATGCCGGAGCTGATCGAACGCGGGTACATCTATATCGGTCTGCCGCCGCTGTACAAGATCAAACAGGGCAGGAACGAGCTGTATCTCAAGGATGATGCGGCTCTTGACGCCTATCTTGCCAATAACGCCGTCGAAAATGCAGCCTTGTTGCCGGCAATTGGCGAACCTGCGATCGAGGGCGCGAATCTTGAAAAGCTGTTGCTGGTCTACGCAGGCGCCCGCGACGCCATCGCACGCAACGCCTACCGCTACGACCCCGCGTTGCTGGAAGCCCTGATTGATTTCACGCCGCTGGATGCAGCCACGCTCGCGCGCAACACCGATGAGCGTTCCGAACTGGATGCCCTCGAAGCGAGACTCAACCGTACCGGACTGGGCCGTCCTCGCTATCGCCTGAATGTGCAGACCGGCAACGATGAGCAACCGGCCGCCCTGCTGGTCACGCGCACCCACATGGGCGAATCCCAGGTGCAAGTGCTGGCGCTGTCGAGTTTCGAACATGGCGAACTGCGGCCCTTGCGCGATGCCGCAGTGCTATTGCACGGCCTGCTGCGCGAAGGCGCGAAGATCGTGCGCGGCAGCCGCGAAGAACCTGTTTTCAGCTTTGCGCAGGCGCACGCCTGGCTGTTGGAAGAAGCCAAAAAAGGCCGCCAGATCCAGCGCTTCAAAGGTCTTGGTGAAATGAATCCGGAACAGCTGTGGGAAACGACAGTGAACCCCGACACGCGTCGCCTGCTGCAAGTGCGGATCGAGGACGCTGTCGCTGCCGATCAGATCTTCAGCACCCTGATGGGCGATGTGGTCGAACCACGTCGTATCTTCATCGAAGACAACGCACTGAAAGTCGCCAATCTCGACGTGTGATGTGGTGACAAAGGATCTGCAGGAAGCAGGATCCGTCCTGCTTCGCATTCGGAAGATCTGATTGAACATCGGCTGCAGTCGATAGCACTGCAATCGACACCACGAATCCGCAGACGCATGTGGAGACGAAATTTGAACGGCTCAAACAATCGTTTGATTGTTTGCGCCGTTTGTATTTTCAGCGCAAAGGAGATGTCCCTGCCACTTTTCCAGGGCCATGCACAGGCTTTCGAGCAGCCTGTCGTGTGTGGATAATCGAGGACACTCGCAGGATGCGGGATTACGTCGATTGGGCCATTTGACGAAACTTTAATCCCCGTCGGATTACAACATCACCCCCTGCCACCGGAGCCGTCGCGATGAGTCATGAGAAAATCACGTCCTCCGTGCTCGGCTTTGCATTGGGACTGACCTGCACAGTGCTGCTCACCGCCTGCGCAACGACCACCTCGTCGACTGGTCGCACGCAGTACGTCGGTGGCGTCTCGCAACAGCAGCTCAACCAACTGGGTGCGCAGGCGTTCGATGAACAAAAGCGCGAAAAACCACTGACCAAGGACGGCAAACAGTCGGCCTACGTCCGTTGTGTCGTCGACGCCATCGTGCGCGAGCTACCGTCACAGTGGCAGCAAGGCGGTTGGGAAGAAGCAGTCTTCGTCGACAAGAGTCCTAATGCCTTTGCGCTGCCAGGCGGCAAGGTTGGTGTATATACCGGCATCTTCGACGTCGCCCGCAACCAGGACCAACTTGCCGCTGTGGTGGGCCATGAAATCGGCCACGTCATCGAGCGGCATCACGACGAACGCGTGACGCGACAGATGGGCGCGGCAGGCGCAGTGCAGCTATTGGGTGCACTGGCGGGTGCGAAGTACGGTGATAGTGGCTCGCAGTTGGCCACGCAGGGCGGCAGCATCCTCGCGCAGGGCGGTTTCCTGCTGCCGGGTACTCGCGAGCAGGAGACCGAAGCCGACGTTGTCGGTCAGCGCCTGATGGCGCAGGCTGGTTTCGATCCCCGCCAAGCGGTGGATCTGTGGCGGAACATGCTCGCCGCAAGCACCAGCCGCCCGCCGGAATGGCTCTCCACTCATCCCGACCCCACATCGCGCATCGGTGCGTTACAGAAGCGCGCAGAAGGTCTGATGCCCGTCTATGAGCGGGCCCGGGCAGCCGGCCGCAAGCCCAAGTGCGGCTGAGCGGCATCAAACTGAATTGAACGGATGTACACCTTGTTTTCTCATGCTGCTTTCGCAGACAGTGCGACGGCCGCAACCACCGCTTCCCATGTCACCTTGACCCGAGAACTTCCATGACCACACGCTTTCGCCGCACGCTTCCGAATACTGCCTTGACCACTGCCATCGCGTTGCTGATCGGCTGCGCTTACGTCGGCGGTGCGCAGGCACAGGACAGTGGCGATGACTATGAGGACAAACCGAAGTCGGGCACCATGAGCGGCAGTGCCGCTGCCGCTTCCGAGCGTGCACGCCAGCGCAAGGCTGATAGCAAGACGAAGGCGAATGCAGAGCCTGCGGAATATCCGCAGGCGACGCGCACCGAGCCTGCCAAGCAGCCGGTGTCCGGTAAAGACGCCAAGGTTGCGAATGAGATCCAGGCGGATTACGACGCGAAGAAATTCGCCGATGCAATCGCGAAGGTCGATGCTTTCGCGGCCACCGGTTCGAGCAACAACTATCTGAAAAGCTATCTCTACCAGATCGCCGCAAGCGCAGCGAGCCAGATGGGCGATGAAGCCAAGGGTGCCGAATATTTCAAGAAGACCATCGATGCGAACGGCCTGGATAACAACGGCCACTATCAGATCATGTTCAATCTCGGCTTGACCCTGAGCCGGCTGCAACGTAGCGATGAGGCACTCGCCGTCATCGATCGTTTCCTGACTGAAACCAAGAGTGAAAAAGCCGACGCGATCGCGATCAAAGCCTATCTGCTCAGCCAGCTGGATCGTCCTGCGGAAGGCGCGGTGTTGTATGAAAAGATTCTTGCCAGCAAGCCAAACGATCGCGCCATATTGATGAATGCGGTATCGCTGTATCAGCAGGCCGACAACTACGACAAGGCCAACGCATTGTTGGAGGCTGCCCGCAAGCAGGGCCTGCTGGTCGAGGGCAAGGAATACCGCACGCTGTTCGTCGGTTACATCAACGCACAGAAATACAAAGAAGCACAGGAAGTGCTGGAAGACGGCGTGACCAAGGGTGCGATCGAACCTTCCCAGACACTGGCCAACGACTACTCGATCCTGGCCCAGAACTATTACGCGGAAGAGAAGATTCCACAGACCATCGACTTCTATACGCGCGCGGCGAAGGTTGCCACCGATGGCGAGGCCTCGCTGAATCTCGCCAAGGTTCTGCGCAATGAGAACCGTATTGCGGAAGCGAAAGCCGCAGCGCGCGAAGCACTCGCAAAAGGCGTCAAGAAACCCAAGGATGCCAATGCGATCATCGCTACCCCGGGTGGGAAGTGAGACAGGGATTGTTCGTTTCGTATCGGGGTGTTGGTAAGTCGCGCCACGATTGGTATAAGCTTACAGATTCCCGCGACCAGTTCTTATCACGGAGCCAGTCGCGGTTCGACCATTCCGGGGTGTGTGGTTCGGGGACGAGGTACGCAATCATGGATAGATCGCTACAGCGACACCGAATCGATACCACGAGTCCGCTAAACCGAGCCTGCTGCGCATGACCCAACACTTGCCGAATCACGACAAGCGCGACCGCGAAGACCCCGGCCTGAACTGGTCGCGGATCACCGCCATCAGCTTCGCCATCGCCCTGCATATCGCGGCGCTTATGCTGTTGCTGGTCCCGGTCACTCCGCCGGGCGCAGAGCAGGAAGAAGAGCTGAACACCAGCGTCGTGATCATCGAGCCGCCGCCGCCGCCGCCGCC
>JBGSID010000226.1:0-7790 GCA_041751895.1 Lysobacteraceae bacterium
TGGCGCCGGCCGGCATGAGCGGGCGTGCGGCGGCAGCGGAGAAGGAGAACAGCGCAAGAGTGATTGCGATCGAGAGTCTCATGTGCGTTGTCCTCACTGGCCGACGTCGGTACGGAGAATGGTGTTCAAGCCGAAGCAGGCTCGACGGCTCTGGTTATGCGACAGCGGCTCTGCGCCGGCCATCCGCGAGATGTCGTTGAACCAGACAGACCCTGCTGCCGACTGGCTGGTGCAGTTGAGGAAGCCGTCGGAACAGCTGTTGAGCCAGTTCTTGGTGACTTCCAGGCCGAGGTTCTCGGTGTAACCGCCGCAATAGCTGTCGCTGTCGAATGGCGAGGAATCGACATCGGTGCCGACCACGCTGCGGAAGGTCTTCGGCAGTGCCGGGCGGCCGCTGGTGCCATAGAGGTTGTTGGCGTTGTACGTGGCCATCCAACTGGTCTGCTGCATGCGAACCGCATCGTTCTTGTAACCGAGGAGCCAACCAAGCGCGGATTCAAAGACCGTGCCGTTCATCACTGCATCGGCCAGTGGTGTGCCTGCCGAGGACGGGGCAAGCGCATTGACGCGCGCGATTTTGCTGATGATGTTCGGGTAGCGGCTGTCGTAGGTCGGGTTGGACATGATCCAGCGCATGACGTTGCCGCCATTGGAGTGCGTGATCACGATCAGTTTGGTGATGCCCTTGCTGTTGATGAAGGTCGTCAGCTGGCCGGCCAGACATCCGGCGGCAGCGCTGTCCCACATGTACTTGGTGAAGTCGCAGTTGATGACGACATAGTTGGCCGAGTTGGGCAGGCCGCCGCGAACGGAGTCCACCATCGTCGGTTGCCAGTAGTCGTTATAGGCGTTGGTTTGTGAGCCGGTGCCGTGGACGAACGCCACGCCGGTTGCAGCGGCGAACGCACTGGGCGCCGCCAGAGCGAGCAGAAGCCCGCAGAGGTATCTACGCACGTTGGTAATCCCCTTGTTTGTTTTCAGTTCCATGAAGACGCAGCCAGACAGCCGCGCCAGTCCTTTGAGCTCTGCCAGTTCCATTGGCGATGGCATCGTCGCGAAGAATACGGAGGCGTATTGAATTTTGTCTTGACGCAGTGCGGGAAAAAACGTGACAGACCTTCAGAATTCGAGGTCGAGGGCGGCGCAGAGGTAGTCCATGAAGGGGGAGAGCTGGGCCAGATCCTTGCCCAGTGTCGACAACAGGCGGGGGCCGACCATCGTTGCATCGTCGATCATGCGTAGCGCGACGTGATTCTTGCGGCGAAGGTCGTCAAGGTGGACGAAGTCGGCGGGATAGCCGCGTGGTGGACGGACCAGCATCTCGCTGTCGTCCAGATCGAAGCGTTTTCGGAAAGCCTTTCCGTGCGCAGCGTTGGCCCAGGTGCCGGGGTTGTCGACAATGAACTGCCGGATCCGGCGCAAGGTTTCGGGCTCCGGGTGCCACAGGCCGGCACCGATGAAGCAGTTGCCCGGCTGCAGATGAAGATAGAACGATGGCGCGGGTACTTCACGGCTGCGCGCATGGAACAGGCGCGCCCCCTGCCAGAGTTTGTACGGTGACTTGTCGCCCGAGAAACGGGTGTCGCGATGGATGCGGAACAGCGATCCACCGACCGTTTTCGGATCCGCACGGTAGTGTTCGCTGACTTCAAGCAGTGCAGGCTGCAGGTCGGCGATCAGTGCCAGGAATGGTCCCCGGACATACTGTTCGTAATCCTCTTTGTGCGCATGGAACCACTCGCGCTCATTGTGGCGAGCGAGTGCGCGCAGGAATTTGAAACTGCGTTCGGAAAAATAAGTGCTCATGCGAGTTCGGTCTCCAGGGCATTTGCCCAGGCTTGCAGTTGATCCAGCAACCTCTGCGCGTTGCCATCGTCGGCGTGCGCGAGCCGGAGCGCGGCGATTTCTGCACGGTGACTCTCGAAAGTGAATTCCGACAGGCCACGGTCTTCGGTCAGGCGCATGCGCCGGAATGCATTCCAGCGTTGTGCCTCGTCCGCTGACAATGTGTCAGGCCAATTGCGCGCACGATAGCGGAACAGCAGCTCAGGCAGGCGCGTGTCCTTGAATGTGAAATCGCGCTGCGACAATGCCTCTGGCGGTGTGCTGCGGACATCGGGAAACCTGCGGCGATCGCCGTCGAGCAGGAAACCGTCGTAGAGCGAGCCGTCCACATCCAGCGTTTCCGGTGGGCTCCGGTCGGCGTAGATGCGACGGATCTTTTCCGCCAGTGCGGGGCCTGCGGCGCGGAGTTGTTCGGCGCGGGCCTCGGCAAGCGCAGGATCAATCTGCAGGCGTTCGAAATCCGCGTCGCGCAGATGCGCCCATTCGATCAACATCGGGCTGCGGTTGAGATGCACTTCCTTCAGCGGAATGCGCGCTTCGCCGGGCGGCAGGTCTGCGGCGGGCGTGTACAGGCGGTCGAGGATGTCATCGACATCCAGTTCGAGCAGCGCATCGGGCGATTCGTGCAGATCGAAGACCACCACGCGGTTGTCGATCTTCGGGTGCCGGATCAAGGGCGCCACTGCGGCGGCGCACAGCCGCGAGGCGGGAAACCGCTGCGAGACATGCAGTACCGGTGTCATCGCCGTGGTATCGAGCATGCGACCGGCGAACTTTTTGTCGCGCAGTTTCAAGGTGTAGTCCCAGAGCTTCGGCTGCCCAGTCTTCAGCTTGCGCGCCATGCCGATCAGTGCGCGTACGTCGGACAGCGCCTCATGCGCATCGCCTTCGCGCACGCCGTTGGCATCGGCCAGATGTTCGAGCTTGAACGAGGGAGCGCCGTCTTCGCGCAAAGGCCAGACGATACCGTCCGGTCGCAATGCATGCGCCAGCCGCATCACATCGAGCAGATCCCAGCGCGAGTTCCCGCCGCGCCATTCGCGTTCGTAGGGGTCGTAAAAATTGCGGAAAAAACCATAGCGCACGAATTCGTCGTCGAAGCGCAGCGAGTTGTAACCGAGAGAGCAGGTTTCCGCAGCCGACATCGCGTCGTGGATCCGGGCGAATGCATCGGCTTCCGTCAGGCCTTCGCGAACGGCGCGCTGTGGTGTGATGCCCGTGATCAGTGTCGCAATGGGCGAGGGCAGCAGATCGTCTGCTGGCTTGACGAAAAAATCCCAGGGTTCATCGATTGGGTTCAGGTCGACATCGGTACGGATCGCGGCGAACTGCGCGATCCGGCTCCGACGCGGATCGGTACCGAAGGTTTCCAGATCGTAGAACAGAAAGCTCGCAGCCATTCAGGCCTCCATCGGTAGCGGCGGCAAGCGTGCTTCAACCTCGTGCGCGAGCCATGCCCAGTCGATGCCGTCGAGATTCTTGTGGCCACGCGTGGCTTCGATCAGCAATTCGCGCTGCACGCGGCCGCGTTCGAACGCAGTTGCATACGGCAGCCGGCGGAAAGTCACCATCGCATAGCGCGGCAGGAACCGTTGTGGGTGACGCTCGGCCAGCGCACGTTCGAGTTCGCGTTGCAGCAGATAATCGTCGTCGTCCACACGATCGCGCATTTCAAGATAGTTCTCGATCGCCATGCGCTGGATCGCGGCGGCGTTCGGTTTGCGCTCGGCCTCGAACGCAGCGAATGCGGTTGCAGTGTCGCGATCCCGCTCGAGATGCGTCGCCAGCGCGACGCAGTCTTCGAACGCGCAGTTCATGCCTTGGCCGTGGAAAGGCACCATCGCATGCGCCGCGTCGCCGATGAGGACCGCGCGGCCATCGAGGTGCCAGCGATCCAGATACAGCGTGGCCAGCATCCCGGCAGGATTTGCGTCGAAGTCGCGTGCGAGATTCGGGATCAGCGGCAGCGCATCGGCGAAGTCGCGAGCGAATAGCGATTCGGCCGCCGCCGCATCGGGCACGCTCGCGAAGCTGGTGTTTCCTTCGTTCGGCATGAACAGTGTGACGGTGAACGTGCGCTCGTCGTTCGGCAGTGCGATACACATGTAGTCGCCGCGCGGCCAGATGTGCAGTGCGTTGGGTTCGATCTGGAAATCGCCGTCGAAACCCGGCGGGATTTCCAGCTCCTTGTAACTGTGTGGCATGATTTCGATGCGTTCGCCGAGATCCGTACGTGTCTGCATCGCAGCGCGAAGGCTCGATCCGGCGCCGTCGCAGCCGATCAGCGCATGGAATGGGTGGGCATCGGCTTCGCCATCACCTACGAACTGCGCGATGCGTGCGTCGAAGTCGACGCTTTCCAGTCTGCGGTCGAAATGCAGATGGACGCCAGCGGCCTCAGCGGCGTTCAACAGCACGATATTGAGGTCGCCGCGACTGATCGACCAGATCACTTCGCTGTCGTCTTTGCCATAACGCTGCAGTTGTTGGCTGCCGTCGGCGAAATGCACCATCCGTCCGCGCATCATGACCGCCTGTTTCAGCACGTCGGTATCGACACCGGCGGTCCGAAGGGCATTCAAGCCGCGCTCGGCCAGTGCGAGATTGATCGAGCGCCCGCCCGCGTAACCGTGTACGCGCGGATCGCCGCGACGTTCAAACAGTTCCACCTGCCATCCATTCCGCGCCAGCAGGGTTGCGAGCAATGGGCCCGCCAGACCGGCGCCGATCAGCGTCAGGCGTTTATCAGGAATTGCAGTCATGCCTGCCAGGTCTCCACGGCGCGTGCGAATCGCAGGACATCGCCGAATGTGTTGTAGAGCGGGGCGGGCGAGATGCGGATCACATCCGGCTCGCGCCAGTCGCCTAGCACGCCCTGCGTGCTCAGGTGCTCGAACAGCGCGCGCCCACGCTCGCGGCCACCGACGACCCGCAGCGATAATTGGCAGCCGCGCTGTGCGGACTGCTCTGGCGTGATGATCTGCAGGGTTTCGGACAGTCGTGTGCGGATCAGTGATTCTAGATAACCGGTTAAATGTTCCGACTTCTCGCGTAGCGCAGGCATGCCGGCACGCGCGAACAGATCGAGCGAGGCGCGCAGTGGCGCGAGGCCGAGAATCGGCGGATTGCTGAGTTGCCAACCGTCCGCGCCCGGTGTCGGCACGAACTCGGGGGCCATCTTGAAACGTGTAGTTTGGTCGTGGCCCCACCAGCCGGCGAAACGTGGGCGATCGGTCATTGCATGGCGTTCGTGCACGAAGCAGCCGCCAACCGCGCCGGGACCGGAATTCATGTATTTGTAGTGACACCACACCGCGAAGTCGGCGCCGCTGTCATGCAACTGCAGCGGCAGATTGCCGACTGCGTGGGCGAGATCGAAACCGACGATCGCGCCTGCCGCATGGCCGAGTCGCGTGATTTCCTTCAGATCGAACGCTTGGCCTGTTCTGTACTGAACGCCCGGCCACAGAATCAACGCCAGGCGCTTGCCATGTTCGGCGATGGCGCGTTCGATTGCCGCCATCGAGATGGTGCCGTCTGGCTGATCCGGTTCCACTTCGATCAGGCAACTCTCAGGCGGTAACCCTCGGTATTTCAATTGCGATTCAACCGCGTGATGGTCGGACGGAAATGTGCCAGCTTCAATCAGGATGGCCGTGCGCTCGATGGTGGGTTGATAGAAACTCACCATCATCAGATGCAGATTCGCGGTGAGCGAATTCATCGCCACCACTTCGGCCGCCTGTGCGCCGACCACCTCCGCCAGCGCGTCGCGGACGAGGGCGTGATATGGCATCCAAGGCGCGGGTTCGCGGAAATGCCCCTCGACGCCATCGCGCGCCCACTTGTCCATCACTTCGTCGACGCAAGCACGGGCGCCTTTGGGCTGCAGGCCCAGCGAATTGCCGCAGAAGTAGGCCATTTCGCCGTCGCCGTGGTGCGGGATGTGGAAATCTGCACGGAAGTCACGCAACGGGTCGTTAGCATCCTGCTGCTGCGCATAGGCGTCATTGAATAGATCGGCAGGCGTGCTGCTCATGTGAACCTCGACATCGGCAGGCCCAGCCAGTCCAGGGCCGTGCCGTGATACAGCTGCGCCTGCTGCGCTTCCGAAAGATCGAGTGCCGCGATCACCGATCCCGGCGTTTGTTCGCCCAGCGGGAACGGGTAGTCAGTGCCCAGCATGATGCGTTCGGTGCCGCAGGTGTCGATGAGGTAGTCGAGTGCGCGTGGATCGGCGACCCACGAGTCGAAATAGAACCGCGACAGATATTCGCGCGGGTTGCGGAAGTTGTCGGTGGCGACGAGGTCGGGACGCATGTTGAAGCCGTGCTCGATGCGGCCGATGGTGTACGGAAAACTGCCGCCGCCATGGGCGAGACAGATTTTCAGATTGGGGAGACGCTCGAGCACGCCGCCGAAGATCAGACAGCACGCGGCGCGCGACTGTTCTGCGGGCATGCCCACCAGCCACGGCAGCCAGTATTTGGGCATCGATTCGCTGCCCATCATGTCCCAGGGATGCACGAGGATCGCGGCGCCGAGTTCGCTGGCGGCCTGGAAGAAATCGAACAGTTCCGGCGCGTCGAGGTTCCACGCGTTGATGTGCGAGCCGATCTGCACGCCCTGCAGACCGAGCTGATCCACGCAGCGTTCCAACTCCTGGATCGCCAACCGCGGCGACTGCAGCGGCACCGTGCCGATCCCCGCGTAGTGACGCGGATACTCGCGCACGGCTTCGGCCATGTGGTCGTTCAATGCCTGATGCAGATCGTGGGCGTGCTGTGGCTTCGCCCAATAACTGAACATCACCGGCACCGTACTGATCACCTGTACCTGCACGCCGAAGCCCGCGAATTCCTCGATCCTCAGCTTCGGGTCCCAGGTCTTCGGCCAGATTTCGCGAAAGAACTTGCCGTCCTTGTAGATCCGAGATCGCCCGTCGTCGCCGTGATGGATCACCGGGAAGCGGATGTCGCCGTACTTGGCCGCGAGATCGGGCCAGTTGCGGGGCAGGTAGTGGGCGTGGGTGTCGATTTTCAGCATGCGGCTCTCGGCGTCATCACGTCTGCGGGTCGTACTTCACTGGCGCGGGATTGAAATGACCGCAGGCCTTGCAGGTGCGGTGGTCATGCGAGCGGTAGAAGCGCTCGAACACCGCTGGAAAGTCGGTTTCGATATTCACCAGCGGAAAGTATTCCTCGTACAGCTTCTCGTTGCAGCGTTCGCAGTACCACTGCAGACCGTCGAGTTCGTGCGGCAGACGTTTGCGTTCGATCACCAAACCGATGGAGTCAGGCATGCGCTGCGGTGAATGCGGAACGCGCGGCGGCAACAGGAAGGTTTCGCCGGCTTTGATCGGAATATCACGCGGTTTGCCGTCTTCCTGGATGCGCAGGATCATCTCGCCTTCGAGCTGATGGAACCACTCCGGGCCCTCGTCGAAGTGATAGTCGGTGCGCGCATTCGGGCCGCCGACCACCATTACGATGAAATCGCCGTCATAAATGCACTTGTTGCCGACGGGGGGCTTGAGCAGATGCCGGTGTTCGTCGATCCAGGCCTGCAGGTTGATCGGGTTAGGCAGCATGATTTACTCCTTGGCGACCACGATGCACTTGAGTTCGATGGCGATCGGTGTCGGCAGTGCGGTGATGCCGAGTGTGGTGCGACACGGGGCGGTGGCGGCATCCGGGAAGTATTCGGCCCAGATTTCGTTGTAGGTCGCGAAGTCACGGGCCATATCGGTCAGGTAGACGGTCACGTCGACGAGGTCTTCCCAGCGCGCGCCGCTGGCGTCGAGCACTGCGCGCACATTGGCGAAGACCGCATGCGTTTGTGCGGCGATGTCGTAATTGATCAGTGCGCCGTCGGCGGCGTGGACGTTGCCGGGGATGCCGTTGCTGGCGGGGTCGCGCGGGCCGATGCCGGAGAGGAACAGCAGG
>JBGSID010000227.1:0-7998 GCA_041751895.1 Lysobacteraceae bacterium
GACCGTCGGCGGCGATCCGCGCCGGCGCCATCGGCTACGTCATGCGCTCGGCCGGTACCGACAGCCACCGCAACCCGCACACCGGCATCACCCGTTTCGACGATGGGCTCACGCCGATTCCTTCGGCCGCACTGTCGGTGCCCGACGCCGAACAGCTTTCGCGACTGGTCGCCCTCGGCGCACCTGTACGTCTGCGGGTCGCACTCGATTGCGGCTGGGACGGCTCTGCGGATTCTTTCAACGTCATCGGTGAAATGACCGGCAGTGATCGCAAGCTGCGCGATGAAGTCGTCGTAATCGGTGGTCATCTGGATTCGTGGGACCTCGGCACCGGCGCGATCGACGACGGTGCCGGCGTGGCGATCACGATGGCGGCCGGACATCTGATCGGTCAATTGCCGAAGGCGCAGCGCCCGGCACGCACCATCCGCGTGATCGCGTTCGCCAACGAAGAACAGGGGCTTTACGGCGGCAAGGCCTACGCTGAACAGTACAAAGCCGCCGTACCGAAACATCAGCTGGTCGCCGAGAGCGACTTCGGCGCCGGCCGCATCTATGGTTTCAATACCGGCGCAGCGGCGCATGCCACCGCTGCCGTCGCACAGATTGCCGAAGCCCTGAAACCGCTGGGCATCGAAGCGATGGTCAAAGGCGGCGCAGGCCCGGATGTCGGCGCCATCGCCGCCGAAGGTGCGGCCTGGGCGTGGCTGGGACAGGACGGCACCGATTATTTCGATCTGCACCATACGCCCGACGACACGCTCGACAAGATCGATCCCGCAGCGCTGGCGCAGAACACCGCAGCCTATGCAGTCTTCGCGTACCTCGCGGCTTCGGCCGATGGCGACTTCGGCAGCGCGCCGAAAGCCCCGGAGCCCGCGCAGGCCGAAAAACACTGACGTCCGACGTTGCCACAAGGAAACGACGTTCTTCATCACCCGCAAGGAGCAATCAATGCCTACTGTGAACCCGCAAATCACCGACGCGGTCACTCAAGCCAACGTGAAAGTCCTCGGCGAAGCGCCGGCCATGGCGATGGGCGTGATCTATCAGAGCCTCGCGAACGCGACTGGGATCCTGTTCGAGAATGCGGTGTCTGCGCAGCAACAGCAGAACATCGCGGCACAGGCCGCTACGAATCAAGGTGTGATCCAGATCTATTCGGTCGCCACCGCAACAAACACCAGCACAGTCGGCAAGGTTGCCCAGAGTGACGTGCCCGACAACATGCTGGCCCTGCTCACAGCGTTGCGCGCCTCTCAGCCGGCAGCAATGACAGCGGCCGAGTCAGCGCCGCAGCCGAAAAGCGATCCGCCACAGGCCTCTTCAGCAGACAATGAGGTCGAACAGGCGATCCGGTTCATCAACGCAGAGGTATTCGGACACGTGCAGCCGTTCCTCTCTGGCATGCATGCCGCTGTCGAGGAAATGGCCGCAGCCATCGATGCCCTCAACCGTGTCACTCATCAGAATCTCCTGCACACGTTGCAGGACGCAGCCATCGCCATGGTGATGGCCTCGATGATCCACGAGCCGGAAAAGGCCAAGGAATACGGTGAGGTGCTACTGGCGATCAAGCAACTGGTGTAACGCTGACCTGACAGCGGCACCTGCGTTGTGGGTAAAACGGTTGTCGCGATCGTACGGCCGAGGGAATGGCGGTCGCGACTTCCGTCGCGTCGCTCCTACACGATGGAGGCTGCACGCGGGCTTTCGCTACTCAAGCATCGAGCAAGATTCAGGCTGCCATCCAAGCCAGAACAGATCGGCCTCTGAGCTCAGACCCACTTATCCATGGCCGCGTGCACAGGCCACGACAGATGCCGATCAGGGATCGGCTAGCGGCGCTGCCTCGTCCACTCCGCCAGCAACACCGCCGTCGCCGCAGCAACGTTGAGGCTTTCGACTGCGCCACTGCCCGGAATCGACAGCCGCAGGTCACAGGCTTTCGCGAGCTCCGCATCCATGCCCTCGCCTTCGGCGCCGAGCACATACACGAGACGTTCGGGAAGCTTGGTCGCGAACAGATCGGCGGCGCCCTTGACCACGGTGCCCGCGAGCGAGAAACCGGCGCCGCGCAGCTGCGCGATCGAGTTGTCTTCTCTTCCCAGGCGCACGAACGGAACGGTTTCGGCACCGCCTTCGGCAACGCGCGCGGCGGCACCCGACATCGACAGCGTCGAGTGCTTCGGAATCAACACGGCTGTGACGCCGAAGTGCGCAGCAGAACGCAGGATGGCGCCGAGGTTGTGCGGGTTGCCGACGCCATCCAGCCACAGTGCGCAGCACCGGCCCGATGGCAGATCGCGCAGCCATGGCGACAGCGACAGCGGCTCTTCGCGCAGCACATCGGCAACGATGCCCTCGTGGTGCGCACTGGCGGCGAGTTTCTGCAGATCTTCCGGCGCCACCACGCGATAACCGACACGGTTCGCGACGCACCATTTCAACAGTGGCTGCAGCTGCGGAATCCGCACTTCGGCCAGATAGAGTTTGCGGATCGCCTGCGGCCGCCGTGCGAACACCGCTTGCACCGCATTCAGGCCATACAGGCGCAGCTCGACATCACGACGCTTGGGCGCAGCGGTGGCTGCGGGATCGGCCGGGGCCGGGGAGGTAGGCGGGTATTGTTTCCAGGGCATCGGCGCATTGTAGAGGCCCCGCCCCTGCGCGTCGCCTTTGAATCAACCGAAAAAAACCCAGGCAGCAACTGCGACGATGGCCAGCAGCAGCCAGACCCACTGGCGACCGGCACCATCACCCGGCATCACTGTCGGCGGCCGCGTCTCGTTGATCAACGCATCGCGTTCGGCGTGACCGTCGCTGATGCCCTTGCTGAGATGGTCGCTGAGCTCAGCACCGCGCCTGCTGGAGACCTCGCCGTGGCCGTCATTGGCCCGGCCTCGCTGACGCTGGCGTTCGACATCGCCCATCTGCTGCAGATAGGTCTGCACCATCGCCATCGCACCTTTGAGATCACCACCGGTAGCCTCACGGATCAACTTGATCGCACCGATCTTGTCGCCGCGCATCAGCGCATCGACGACCGCCTGAGGGACTTGTTGTTGTTGGCTCATCGACTTCCCCATGCCGGTCCGGATCGCGGATCCCCGGCCAGCATAGCGCGCCATCGGGGTCTGCGTCGGGCATCCGCTAGGATGATGGCTTCGACGGAGGCTTACGGACATGCGGATCGAAATCCTGCAGGGCGACATCACCACGCTGGCCGTCGATGCGATCGTCAATGCCGCCAATGAGGCCCTGTCCGGCGGCGGGGGCGTCGATGGCGCGATCCATCGCGCGGCCGGCCCTGAACTGCCGGCAGCCTGTCGCGCCTTCCCGATGGTGAGGCCATTCGTGCGCTGCCCCACCGGCGAGGCGCGGATCACGCCCGGCTTCCGCCTGCCTGCACGCTACATCATCCACACCGCTGGCCCGATCTGGCGCGGCGGTCGCGACGGCGAAGACGAACAGCTCGCCAGCTGTTATCGCAGCGTGCTGGCGCTGGCCGAAACGCACGGCGTCGCGACGATCGCCTTCAGCGCGATCAGCTGCGGCGTGTTCGGTTATCCGTCGGACAAAGCGGTGAAGATCGCGATCCGCAGCGTGCGCGAGCATGCGTACAAGCCCGAACTGACGATCTTCTGCGCATTCGATGCATCGATGGCCGAACGCTACCGCCGCACGCTGGCGGAGTAGACCATTCGGTCAGGCGTGACCGCCGACCGGTGGCGTCTCCGCTTCCAGCTTCTCCAACGCGTGTTTCAACGCTTCCGGCGAGCGCGTGTATGGCGCGAGCAGGCGATAGAACACCGGCACCACGAACAGTGACAGCAGCGTGGAGAACGCCACGCCGGCGATGACCACGATGCCGATGGTGCTGCGGCTGGCGGAACCCGGACCGCCGGCGACAACCAGCGGCACCGCACCCATGATGGTCGCAACCGAGGTCATCAGGATCGGGCGCAGGCGCACGGCGCAGGATTCGATGATCGCATCGCGGACATCGCGGCCTTCGTCGCGCAGCTGGTTGGCGAATTCGACGATCAGGATGCCGTTCTTCGCGGCCAACCCCACCAGCATCACGATGCCGATCTGGCTGAAGAGATTGAGCGTGCTGCCGGCCACCCACAACCCGATCAGCGCGCCGGCCACGCCCAGCGGCACGGTGAGCATGATCACCAGCGGATGGATGAAGCTCTCGAACTGCGCGGCCAGCACCAGATACACCACCAGCAGCGCCAGCGCGAAAGTGATCAGCACGGCGCCGCCGGCTCTCTGGAACTCGCGGGATTCGCCCTTCCAATCGATCTGCGCGGTGTCCGGCAGCTCCTCGCGGACGACCTGTTCCGCCCATGCGATCGCGTCGCCGAGACGGTAGCCCGGCGCAAGACCGGCGGAAATGGTGATCGCACGCAGCCGGTTGAAGCGGTTGAGACTGCCGGCTTCGGCCAGCTCGGTCAGCGTCACCAGATTCGACAGCGGAATGAGTTCGCCGTTGCGGCCACGCACCTGGATCGCGGCGAGATCCGCCGGCGTCTCGCGCAGGCTGCGCTCCGCCTGCAGGATCACGTCGTACTCCTCGCCGTTGTCGACGAAGGTCGTCACGCGCCGGCCGCCCATCATCGTTTCGAGGGTGCGGCCGATTTCATTCACCGACACGCCGAGATCCGATGCGCGCACGCGGTCGATCACCACCCGCATCTGCGGCCGGGTTTCCTTATAGTCGGAATCGGCGGAGAACAGATTCGGATTCTGTTCCATGCGCGCAAGCACGCGATCGCGCCACTGTGCGAGCTCGCCGTATTCGGGACCGCCCAATACGATCTGGAACGGCTGGCCGCCACCTCGGGTCAGGCCGGTCCGCACCTGCGGATTGACGCGCACGCCGGGTAATCCGCCCAGTTCCTTGCGCACCTGCTGCACGACATCGTCGGTCGTCTCCTTGCGCTTGTCCCAGTCGTGCAGGAACACGATCGCCTGGCCGGTGTGCATTTCCTCGCTGGCGCCGAAACTGCCGGGCACGCGCATGTTGACGCGCTGCATCGACTTGCCTTCGCCCACGTCCTTCATCAGGATCTTTTCGACCTGCTGTACTTGGCCGACGGTGTAATCGAAGCCCGCGCCTTCCGGGCCGACCACCGACGCAAAGAACACACCGCGATCCTCCGGCGGCGCCAGTTCGCTCGGCACGACCTTGAACAGCACGGCACTGGCCACGAGCGCGACCAGCATCAGCCCGCTGAACAGCCAGACACGCTCGATGCTGCGTTCGAGCAGACTGCGATACCCGCGCGACACGCGGTCGAGCACCCGCGCGAAACCGCGATGCAGCCGGTTGGGCTTCTCGGTGTTGTGCGGGCGCACCAGCTTCGACGACATCATCGGCGTCAGCGTCAACGCCACCAGCGCGGAGATCGCCACCGCCGCCGCGAGCGCCACCGACAGCTCGCGGAACAGGCGCCCGGTGTTGCCTTCGAGCAGACCGATCGGCAGGAATACCGCCACCAGCACGGCCGTGGTCGAGACCACAGCGAACGCGACCTGCGCGGTACCGCGCTTGGCCGCGACCAGCGACGGCTCGCCGAGATCGGCGCGGCGCTGGATGTTCTCCAGCACCACGATGGCGTCGTCCACCACCAGCCCGATACACAGCACCAACGCCAGCAAGGTCAGCAGATTGATCGAGAAACCGAAGGCGTACAGCGCGATGAACGCGGCGACCAGACACACCGGCACGGTCACCGCAGGAATCAGTGCGGCGCGCGCGCTGCCCAGGAACAGCCAGATCACCAGCAGCACCAGCGCGATCGCTTCGAACAGCGTCGACCACACTCGCTCAACTGCCGCTTCGATGAACACGGTGCTGTCGAACGCCACGAAGATGCGCGTGCCTTCCGGCAAGGTCTTCTGGATGCGCTCGGCCTCGGCACGCGCCTCGCGCGCGACGTCGAGACTGTTCGCGGTCGAAGTCTTGATGATGCCCAGACCGATATTGGGTTCGCCGTTGCTGCGGTAGTAGGCGCGGCGCTCCGATGAAGCCAGCTCGGCCTTGGCGACGTCGCCCAGGCGCACGACATAGCCGTCCTTGCCTTTGCCCAATGGGATCTGCGCGAAATCCTCGGGCTTGCGATAGCTGCGCTCGACGCGCAGGGTGAAATCACGGTCCTGAGATTCGAGGCGACCTGCAGGCAGCTCCACATTCTCGCTGCGCAGCGCGCTTTCGACATCATCGGCGGTCAGACCACGCGCGGCGAGCGCGTCGCGATCCAGCCACAGCCGCATCGCATAGCGCTGCTGGCCGCCGACCCGGATCTGCGACACGCCGTTGAGCGCGGAGAGACGATCAACGACGTAACGCTGCGCGTAGTCGGTGAGTTCCAGCGTGTCCATCCCGCTCGAACTCATGTTCAACCACAGGATCACATCGGAATTGCTGTCGGCTTTCTGCACTTCAGGCGCATCGGCCTCGTCGGGTAGGCGGTCGACGACGCGGCTGATCGCGCCGCGCACATCGTTCGCCGCCGCTTCGATATCGCGTTCCAGCGTGAATTCGATCGTGACCGACGAGCGCCCGTTCACGCTGCGCGACTGCAGCGTCTCGATGCCTTCGATGCCGGCCAGCGCGTCTTCCAACACCTGCGTAATGCGCGTTTCGACCACGCCAGCGGATGCGCCGGGATAATTCACATCCACCGACACCACCGGCGGATCAATCGCCGGCAACTCGCGCAGCGTCAGCCGCGAGTACGACATCAGGCCCACCACGACCAGCATCAGGCTGAGGACAGTGGCGAACACCGGCCGTTCGATCGAGATGTCGGACAGGCGCATGGTTCAGCCCTTCGCGGGTGCCGCAGCTTGCGGCGGTGCAGCTTGCGGCGGTGCAGCTTGTGGCGGTGCGGTCTGCGGCGACGAAGACGCTGGCTTGGCATCGCCGCCTTCATTGATCTTGCTGCCCGGACGCAGTTTGCCGGTGCCTTCGATCACGATGCGGTCGCCAGCGACGAGCCCCTCGACGATCTCGACCTTGCCTGCATGACGCGCGGCGACGGTCACGTTCACCTGTTCAACGCTGTCGTCAGCCTTCACCCGGAACACGAAGGTATCCCGTCCGACCTGCACTACCGCGATTTCCGGCAGCAGCAGCGCACGGCGTTCGATGCCGGGCACTTCGACCGTCATCAACATGCCGGGGCGCAGTGCGCGATCAGCATTGACGAAGTCGGCGCGCACCTGCAGCGCGCGCGTGGCCGGATCGATACGCGCATCGATGGTCTGGATACTGCCTTCGAAACCACGATCCGGATAAGCGGCGGCACGGCCATTGACGCGCAATCCTTTCGCAACCAGCGCCAACTGCGCTTCCGGTAGCGGGAAATCGACGTACACGCGCGAGAGGTCGTCCAGCGTCGTAATCGCAATGCCCGGCGTCACCAGCGCACCGGGGCTGACCTGACGCAAACCGAGCACACCGGAAAACGGCGCGCGGATCACCCGATCGGCCAACTGCGCACGGATCTGCGCGACGCGTGCACGCGCACCATCGCGCGCGGCACGCTGGTTATCGAGCTGCGAACGCGCGATCAACTGTTGCTGCGCCAATTCGCTCTGACGGCGAAGTAATCTCTCGGCCTCGTCCGCAGTCGCCTGCGCTTCGACCAGCGATGCCTGCTGCTGGCGGTCGGACAGCGTGATCAGCGGATCGCCGCCACGCACCTCCTGGCCGCTGTCGAAATGCACGGTCTGCACGATCTCACTGACCTTCGCGGTCACGGTCACCGATTCGCGCGCCTTCACGGTGCCGATCGCGACCACACTGTCGGCGAAGGCTTCAGGTTGCAGTCGCAGAGTCGTCACCGGCGTGGGGCGATCACCACCCTGTCCTGCACCACCACCCGGACTGCCACCCGCCTGTTCCTGGCCACCGCATCCAGCCAGCATCAGCGACAGTGCTGTCGAAACGACAAGCAGTCGCATCCGGCCCGGTGGGCGTTG